>VGWI01000065.1 GCA_016873655.1 Lentisphaerota bacterium | reverse complement strand
CCGCGTCAGTACGAAATCCCCTCACAAACCCAGAAGCGCCCAAGAAACAGATACTGATCGAGGCGAAGATCGTTGAAGCCACCAGCAGCACGGCCCGGCAGTTGGGTATACAGTGGGGCGGTCTCTACAGCGGCATCGACGGCAACTACCTCTACGGGGTCAATTCCGGGGCCGGCCGGTCGTTTGCCGCAGACTTCCCCTCGACCTTCAAGGACAACGTCGGCTTCACGATCGGCCTTGTGTCCGAGCGGCTCCTCGGAGGCGAACTGCTGAACCTGCAGCTTTCGGCCCTCCAGGAGGACGGCAAAGTCAACATCCTCTCCACCCCGTCAATCGCCACGCTCGACAACGAAACAGCCGTGATCGAGAGCGGCGAAGAACGGGCCTACAGGGAGACTTCGGGCACCGGCAACGACCTCGACGTATCCATCGCGTGGAAGAAAGCCGTTCTCAAGCTTGAGGTCACCCCGCACGTTGTCACCGATAACCTGCTGCGCGTGGAGATCATGGCCAACAAGGACTCGTTCGACGACACCAAGCAGGAGAGCAACGGCGAATTCCCCGTGAACACGAAGAACGCCAGGACAACCGTCCTTCTGAAGGATGGCCAGACGACGGTCATAGGCGGACTGGCAAGGGAAAGCAGAAACAGGTCCGAATCGGGCGTTCCTGTTCTGAAGTCAATTCCCGTTCTCGGCCACCTCTTCAAGGGGAGAAGGGACGGGACAAGCATGGACGAAGTCCTCATCTTCATAACGCCGAGAATCCTCGCCGATCCCGCCGCGGAATGACGGCTGTACACAACAGATCCGGAGCGCCAGCCGGGGTTAGAAGAAAACTCGGCGAGATGCTGCTTGAGGCGGGGCTTCTTACCGAAGCACAGCTTCGCGAAGCGCTCGGCGCTCACACTGCCGCCGGATTGGCGTTGGGCTCTTATGTCGTGCGCCAGGGCCTGGCCAAGGAGGATGCGATTGTTTCCCTCCTCGCGCGACAGCTCAAGGTCGCCCGGTACGCGCCCGGCGACTACCCGATAGACGATTCCCTCAACACCGTCGTCTCCGCCGAAGTCGCCCGCAAGTACCGGCTGGTGCCTCTCCAGAAGGATGGCCGCCTGCTCACCGTCGCGATGCTCGACCCGAACGACACCGATGCCCTCGACACAATCGGCCAACTTACTCAATGCGAGGTGGAGCCGGTCATCTGCACGGAGCGTGAGCTGAACCAGCTCGCAAGCGGCATCTACGGGATATCAGTCGGCATAGGGAAGATGCTTGAGCAGGAGCACGAGATGGAATTCTCGCCTGTTGAAGCGAAGGGCGGCGAGGATATGGAGGTGCGCTCCCTCGTGGACCTCGCCGAGGGCGCTCCCGCGGTCAGAATGGTCAACTGGATAATAGCCGAAGCGGTCCGTGAATCGGCCAGCGATGTCCATATCAGCCCGGAGAAGAACGCCATCCAGATACGCTTCCGTGTCGACGGAAGACTCCGGGAAGTCCCCGCCCCTCCCAAGGCCATGCTGCTTTCGATAATCTCGCGCATAAAAATACTAGCGAACATGGATATCGCCGTGGCGCGGGTTCCGCAGGACGGCCGGTTCACCACGCGGATTGACTCCAAGGAAATCAACATCCGGGCATCCACGATCCCCACCATCAACGGTGAAAACGTCGTCCTGCGGCTCCTGGACATGAGCGCCACCAGCTACACACTCGAGAACCTCGGCATGGGAAGGGACGACCTCGCCCGCATAGAAACCTATGTTGAAAGACCGCACGGAATGATCCTGAGCACGGGGCCCACGGGAAGCGGCAAGACAACCAGCCTCTACGCAATTCTCCGGAAGATCAACACTCCTGACATAAACATCATTACAGTGGAGGATCCCGTCGAGTACCGCGTTCCCCGAGTCCGCCAGGTTCACTTGAACACGCGGGCCGGAATGACTTTTGCCGGCGCGCTTCGCTCCATTCTGCGGCAGGATCCTGACGTGATCATGGTTGGCGAGATACGCGACCCGGAAACGGCTCAGATAGCCGTTCAGGCCGCCCTGACAGGCCACCGGGTTCTCAGCACCGCCCACACAAACGATGCGGCGGGCGCAATCACAAGGCTCGAAGACATGGGAGTGGAGCCTTTCCTGGTGGCTTCGGTGCTGATGGTGACCTTCGCCCAGCGCCTCCTGCGGCGGGTATGCTCCAATTGTCGCGTCCCCTGCGAGCCGCCACCGGATGTTGCGGCAGCTCTCGGCCTCGACCCGGCGAACTGCGGCAGCATTTTCAGGTCGGCCGGATGCGACGCCTGCGGAGGCACGGGCTACCAGGGCCGCATCGGCGTGTTCGAAGTCATGGGCGTCGCTCCGGAAGTGCAGGAGATGATCGCGAAGAAGGTTCCGGCCCACGAAATAGCGCGCCTGCTCGTTCAGAAAGGCGAAATGAGAACCCTGATGGAAGACGCGGCCCGGAAAGTGGCCGATGGCATAACGACGATTGAAGAGGCCATGGCCAACGTCACCGTCTGAAGGATGATCCCGGCAGGAGGCGGAAAAAATGCCGAACTACGACTACAAGGCCACCGACGACCAGGGAAGGACCGTTTCCGGTTCGCTTGAGGCGCCCGATGCCAGCGAGGCCAGGCACGCTCTCGCCGCCAGGGGGCTGATCCCTCTGTCGGTCATGCCTGCGCCGGTCTCCGCGGGCGCTCAGTTGAGGCTCGCCAGAAAAGTAAAACCGCAGGACATGGTCCTCTTCACGAAGCAGCTTGGCACGATGCTTGGCGCCGGCGTACCGGCAGTGAGAGCCCTGGACATACTCGAAAGCCAGTCGGAGCACCCCACCCTTCGCTCCGCCGTGACCGCCATGGCCAGGGATGTGCGCACGGGGGCGAATCTCTCGACCGCCATGCGGAAGCACCCTCATGTATTCTCCGAGCTCTACACTGGAATGATCCATGCCGGCGAAACGAGCGGCGCGCTCGTACAGGTCATGGACAGACTAATCTACGTGATCGAGCACGAGGCGAAGGTCAAGTCCGACGTTCGCGCGGCGCTGCAGTATCCTCTGCTGGTCCTGATCTGCCTCTCAGCCGCCTTCTTCGTACTCATAACGTTCGTCGTTCCAAAGTTCGCCGTGGCCTTCAGCAGGTCGGGGGTCCCACTTCCCTTGCCGACACGCATATGCCTCGGCATCCACTCCGTCGTTTCAGGTCACTGGCAACTCGTGCTCGCCATGATCGCCGTGGTGGCTGTATCGGCGGTTGCGCTCGTGAAAACGCGCCCGGGCAGGCACGCAGTGGACAAGGTGACGATGTCGCTGCCCATCATCGGCCCGCTCGTGAGAAAAGCCGCCATCTCGCGGTTCGCCAGCATATTCGCGATTCTCCAGTCAACCGGCGTTGCCGTTCTCGACAGCATGGTCATCCTCCAGCGCACGATCGGGAACGCCGTGATGCAGCGAAACCTTGAACGTGTGCAGGTGCTCCTGAAGGAGGGACACGGCATAGCCGGCCCGTTGAAGGAATGCGGCGTCTTCACGCCGATGCTCGTGAATATGGTCGCCATCGGGGAGGAATCCGGCAACCTGGACACCATGCTGCGCGAGATATCCAGGCACTATGATTCCGAAGTGGAGTATGCCACGAAGAAGCTGTCGGACACTCTGGGGCCGGTGCTCATCATAGCGATGGCGGCGCTGGTCGGCTTCTTCGCTCTCGCGGTGTATATGCCCATGTGGGACCTGGCCCGTATCGCGATAAGGCAATGATGTTTCTTGCGGCGCGATGGCGCGCAAGCGGAGAGGAGGTGTCTTGACGCCTGTTGTGACGGCGTTTGATTGTTGATCGGACTGCATGTCGCATGTAGTGTTCGGATGGGTTGGGACCCGGAGATTCTCCGGGTTGGGTGCGTCGGGGTGTTCGTACAGCAACGGAGGCAGGGAAATGAGAAAGTTGTGGGCAGAGAGAAAGAACAGGAAGCGCTCCGGTTTCACGCTCGTTGAGATAATCGCCGTTCTGGTGATACTGGCGATTCTCACCGCCATAGCGGTTCCGAAGTACTTCGACCTGAGCGAGGAAGCCAAGAACCTGGCAGTCAAGGGTGCAGTGGCCGAGGGCCTGTCGGTCTGCTCGCTGGCCTATGCCAAGGAGGCGCTTGCGGCTGCCGGTGAACCGGCAATCACAGACGTCCGGGATGAAGCCGCCGACGTAGTAATCGCTGGCGACTTCACGTATACCTACACGGTGAACGGAACGACCATAGAGGTGGACGTATCCGGAAAGGCGGGCTCAACTGTTGCAGGAGCCACGGGGCAGGGCATCTGGACAATGCCGTAAGCAGGATAGCGGGCACATCCGGAACACATTCGCCGGGCCGGCGGTACATTCACCGGCCCGGCCCAACTTTTGCACAACGGGAGGAGGAGCAGTCATGAGAAATGAACGCTTTGTTCTGTCATGCTTCATCACCGGTATAGCGGCCGTGGCGGCGTCCGTGTTCTTCCTGGGGTGCGAAACCGCGACGACGGATCAGGATGTCGCTGTCCTTCAGATCCAGCCGCAGACGGCGTACCTCCAGGGAGAAGGGACGTCCGTGCTGTTCACCGTAACCGCCAAGGCCTACGTTGATGTCGGGCAGGGAACATCAACGACCCTGACGGGGAAGATATACCTGCCGCTCCAGTGGTCTGTCAGCCGGCCCGATCTGGGAAGGATCGCCCAGGAGACGGGCAACCAGGCTTTGTACGTCAAGGTTCCGGGAACCGAGGGCCAGAATGTCGTCAACGTCCGCGACCAGGGCGGCAGCGAGGGAATGGCCGTGGTAAACCAGCAACCCTGACATGGATAGCAGCCCATCGAAAACAGGGTTGGCTTCGCCGCGGCCGCGCGGCGGCAGCCTTGGCGGCACTGATCGACCCGCACCCGTGCGCCTTCTAATCCTCCACCACCGTACGGCGTCTCTCCCCTACTCTGCGGCGGAAATGGAGGCATGCCGTGAGCATGTCCGCACCGCGGTGTACGGCGCGGAGACGCTGAAGCTGGTCCTGCACGAGAACTTCGACGTCTTCGCCCTGCAGGTCGGCATCCATTCCGTGGAGGCTGCAGCCTTTGCAGGCGAAGTCCGCCGCCTCTGCCCCTGGATCCGTTCGATCATCCTGACCCCGCACGACACGATGCTGCCGGGAGTGGAACCGCTGTTCGCGGGAGTGGACCGGATGCTGCCGGCCACATCGTCGCTTTCGGAAGTCTGCTCAGCCGCAAGGGAAGTCGCAGGCGGCGTCATCATCCCGGCGGAGGAGGAAGAAGGCGCCACCGCACTGGTGGCGGCCATGGCGCCTGCCCTCTCCAAATCTCTCCGCGCCGCCACAGTTGCAGGAGCTTTGCGCGAAATAGCAGACGCGTCGCTTGCATGCCTCCGACACGACCTTGTGGCCGTTATGGGCACCGAGGAGGAGAGTGTCATCGCCATATCCGCCCGCGGAACTGTGCCCCAGAGTCTCGCCGCTGCCATTGAAACGGAGGTCGCTGACAGGTACGCCGTCATGGGCGGCAGATCGGTTGACAGAAATTACCTCCGCCGCGAATTTACCCAGTTGACGCAGGACTCAGCAGGCAAGGACTCGTTCGCGCGCGCCATTTCCGTTCCGATTGTCCTTGATGGAAGCGTTGTGGGGGTGTTCTGCGCCGTGGACCTGGATTCGGCCGCACAACCTACGCGCCGTGAAATGCGCAATGTTGCCATCGCCGCCGAGCACGCATCGGTAGTCCTCTCCGCCCTGCACAGCCTGAGAAGCCTTGCGAGTCGGGATGCCCTCACCGGCGTGCTCAACCGGATGGGCATCGAGGATGCGCTGGAAAGGGCCTGGGTGTCGGGGCGGCGCCAGGGACTCTCCACCGCAGTTGCCGTACTTGATATCGACCGGTTCAAGGAAATCAACGACTCCTACGGTCATTCGGTGGGCGACCAGGTGCTGCAGGAGTTCTCGTCGGTTCTCAGAGAAGTGATCCGCGGCAGCGATGCCGTGGGAAGATACGGTGGAGATGAGTTTGTGGCCGTTCTTTCCGACGCCGACGAGAGCGCGGCAAGGGCATTCTCCCGCCGCCTCATCCGGGCGACGAGGGAAAGGACCTTCTGCCGCCAGACGCACAAGCTCAAGATGACGATCTCCGTCGGCATATCCACCAGCAACGCTCCGGTTCGACCGGCAACGAGTGATGACCTTCTCACGCAGGCGGACCGTGCTCTCTACGTGGCCAAGCGGGAAGGCCGGAACAGGATGTGCGTGTGGCCGGAGTCATTTGACGCCGTCGATGGTCCACCCGCGGGACAGACGGAAAAGGCGGACTCCCCGCGTCCGGCCTTAACCCGTCACCATGCAGGCAGGATCATGGTGGTGGACGACGAAGACATGGTCAGAACTGCCGTTGGGGACATTCTCCGGCATGCGGGCCATGACGTGGACCTCTTCGATTCAGCCGAAAGCGCGCTGGAAGCCATGAGCAACGCGCCCAGGGAAACCTACGCGGTGGTTCTGACCGACCTGAAGATGCCCAACAAGAGCGGAATCGAGCTTCTGCAGGAAATGGCCGCGCTTGACGAGTCCGTCGTCAAGATCGTGATAACCGGCTATGCCACGGTCCACAATGCAGTCAGCAGCCTCCGTGAAGGCGCCTATGACTTCATCCAGAAACCGGTCCGCCCGGCCCAGATGCAGGCCGTCGTTGACAGGGCACTGGATTACCGCAGGCTTCGCATGGAAAACCGGCGCTACCAGGAACACCTTGAAGACTTGGTGCGTGAACGCAGCGCGCAGCTTGCGTCCACGCTGGAGGAGGTAAGAAGTTCACACGAGTTCACCCTTGAGGCCCTCGTGGCCATGCTCGATGCCAGAGAGAACCAGACCGGCAGACACAGCATCCGAGTGCGATCCCTTGCCGTCGCCCTCGGAGAGAAGATGGGATTGCCGGAAGACGAACTGAAAGTGCTCTCGCATGCCGCCCTGCTCCACGACATCGGCAAGATCAGCGTCTCCGACGCCATACTTCTCAAGCCGGGCCCGCTGCTGCCTGAGGAATGGGAGATAATGCGCCGCCACCCCGAAGCCGGCTTCCGCATTCTAAAGTCCAGTTCGTATCTCAAGGAAGCGGCTGAAATAGTCCTTTCTCACCACGAAAGGTACGACGGGCTCGGGTACCCCAGGCGTTTGAAGGGCAATGACATATGCCTGGGGGCACGCGTCTTCTCGGTGGCGGATGCCTACGAGGCCATGCGGTCGCAGAGGGTATACAGGCCTCCGCTTCCCCCGGAAATAGCCTCAGGCGAAATAGCGAAGTCCGGCGGGACACAGTTCGACCCGCAGGTGACAGAGATCTTTCTCAAGCATGTGGAAGAGTTCGAGCGCATCCTGGCATCTTGACCACCGCCAGCGCCCGACCCTGTCGGCACGGCCGGGGCAAGCCCACCCACCCATGCACATACCGCCGCCACCGGACAGTTGACCGCACAACTCACGCGTTGAGACAGCTTTTTCTGTTGATCCGGCCCCGGATGCCGCTAGACTCACGGGCCGTTCCACATGGCGAGCGTAGCTCAGTTGGTTAGAGCATCAGATTGTGGTTCTGAGGGTCGCGGGTTCGAACCCCGTCGCTCGCCCCACTCCGGCCGCTGGAGCCGGCCGGACTGCGGCCCGGAGGCCGCCGGCCATGCGAATATCCGCAAAACCAGTTCGCAAGTGCCACGCATGCCGCCTCAACCTCGGCGACCATTGCTGGTTGTATGCATCGCCAAGATCGCAATGGAGACGAAGATCGTGCCGCGGGTTTGACAACGAAGATGCCTACGCAAGCTATGCCGCGTGGCTTGACCAGCCTAACGTCAAAACCCGCCGGGAGCTCCGCAAGGAGTTCTTCAGAAGCCGGCCGGCGCCGAAGACATTCGTCCCTCCGCGCGCGCGCCGAGGAAAGGCCTGACAAGCCGTGAAAAGAAGGCTGCCCTCATCCCCCAGCGGAGAACGCGCGGTGTTGGTCCAGGTCATAACCGGCCGCCAGAACCGCGAGCTGGCGGCGGATTCACTTCTCGAACTCGAAAGCCTTGCCTGCACTGCCGGCGCCGTCGTAGTCGGATCAGTGACCCAGCATCGCGATTCGCCGACACCGAGCTTCTTTGTGGGTGAAGGCAAGCTCGCCGACATCCAACTGGCCTGCCGCCAAGGCAAGGCAAACCTTATAATCTTCGACAACGACCTCTCCCCGCTGCAGGTGAACAACCTGGACATGGCGCTTGGAATCAAGGTCATAGACCGGTCGGAACTGATCCTCCACATCTTCGCCCGACGGGCGAGGACCGTGGAATCAAAGGTCCAGGTGGAACTGGCACAGCTGCAGTATCTCGTTTCCCGTGTCCCCTTGTCGGAGAAGCAGCACCGGTTCCGCGGCGGCATCGGAATGAAAGGACCGGGCGAGAGTCCGCTGCAGCTCAGGAATGAACCGATGCGGAGACGCATCAGGGAACTGAAGCGCAAGCTGGAGGACATCAGGAAACGCAGGAACCTCTCACGCGCGAAGCGTCCGTGGCCGACAGTCTGCATGGCGGGCTACACCAACGCTGGGAAGTCAACGCTTCTCAATGCTCTCTCTCCCGCCAGCGCCGAGGCCGACAACAGGCTTTTCACCACGCTGGATACAAAGACGCGCCAGGTCTACCTGGGCAACGGACGCCGAATCCTTCTCACTGATACGGTCGGATTCATCAGGCATCTGCCCCATCACCTCGTGGCGTCCTTCCGCTCAACCCTGGAAGTCAGCCTTGACGCCGACCTGATCCTCGTCGTTGCGGACTCATCCCATCCGCGCGTCGCCGACCATCTCGCCGTCGTCGATGAGACTCTCTCCGGGATAGGCGCCGGATCCTCGCCGCGCATCCTTGCGCTTAACAAGTGGGACCGCGTTCCGGACGCCGACACGGCGAGTGCCATACTCCTGCGTTACCCCGACGCCATTGCCATCTCCGCTTTGCGCAAGGACGGATTCGACAAGCTCAAGGAAAGGATCGCCAATGCTCTGGATAGTTGCGACGCCCATCGGCAACCTTGAGGACGCCTCGCCGCGTTGCCTGCGAGCACTGTCGGACGCCAGCGTCATCGCATGCGAGGATACGCGACGAACCCGCGCACTGCTGAGCCACTTCGGAATAGACAGGCCGCGCCAGTTTCTTTCGTACAGACAGGGCAACGAGGAATCGGTCGGCAGGCGGCTGATCGATATTCTGAACGCCGGGCAAACGGTCGCGCTCTGTTCGGACGGAGGATGCCCGGCAATTAGCGACCCCGGGTACAGGCTTATCCGTCTTGCCGTTGAGTCAGGCTGCGAAGTCAGCGTCGTGCCCGGCCCATCCTCGGTGCTCACTGCCATGATGCTATCGGGCCTCCCCTCGTCCAGCTTCACGTTCAAGGGATACCCGCCGCGCAAACCCGGGCCGCTGTCCCGGTTCTTCGATGAGGAGAAGAACGCCCCTCACACGCTGGTGCTCCTTGAGTCCCCCCACCGCGTCGCCGCAACACTCGCGGCCGCCGGCGCCGTTCTCGGCGACCGCGAGGCGGCCGTTTGCATCGAAATGACAAAGAAGTTCGAGCGTGTCGCCCGCGGTTACCTCTGTGAGCTGTCCGCCAGGTTCGCCGCCGAGCGCGTGCGAGGCGAGGTCACCATCGTCATCGCGGGAAATCATCCCAAGTTCGCAAGAAAGGAGTGCGGCTCCGAGAACGCTGACGCATGAAACCTTACGCTTTTACGGTCGTGCTTCTGTGCCTGAGCAACGTTTTCATGACGATAGCGTGGTACGGCCACTTGAAGAACATGGCCGGGAGACCATGGTTCATAGCCGCGGTCGCAAGCTGGATGATCGCGCTCTTCGAGTACCTCCTGCAGGTCCCGGCAAACAGGATCGGGCATCAGGTAATGAACGTCGGACAGTTGAAGATAGTCCAGGAAGTGGTGACGCTTGCCGTCTTCCTGCCTTTCTCAGTGTTCTACCTCAAGGAGCCGGCAAGGATGGACTACCTGTGGGCGGCCCTCTGCCTTCTGGGCGCGGTCTTCTTCATCTTCCGCCAGAAAATGTTTGGCGCGTGACGGCAATGCCGCCGTTAACGGACCGAAACGTCGTCCTTTGCGTGACGCCGGGCCATGGCGCGGAAAACCCCGCCCAGTGTCAGCTTCGCCAGGGAGTAGACGCATAGCGATACGACGACTCCGACAAGCGCATACGCAAGGCTCTCCAGATTCACGGGCAGGTTGAAGGTATAGTCCGACCACGTGCCGCGCACGATCTTTGCGTCCGCATGGGTGATGAACTCAATCCCGCGCTTCCAGACCGGCGCGTCCCGGATGGCGGCAAGATCCGCGGTCAACCGTTGAAGCCTGGCCAGGTCCGCAAGACACTTGTCCCCCGTGGCGACGACCTCGACGGCCCCGGTGGACCTGTACCTCGCGGCAAGCTGCACGACATCGCTCAGTCCGCATTTCGCCGCAATGTCCATCCATCCGTCCACGTTCCGCTGCGCCTCCGCCGCGTGCCCGGCCAGCCGCTGAAGGTAATGCGAAATGAACCCGGGCACCTGCAGAAACAACACGGCCCCGAATGCCGCCGCTGCCCTGTCGGCCACGGCGTCAAGCGCCCTTACCGGCAGTTTCAGAATGGACACCGTCCCCACTTCAGATCATCTCCGTACTGATGTCCAGCAGAACGCAGCGCGGGTAGCCGCGAAGCATCTCGCTGATCTGTGAAATACGTGATTGCACCGTTTCCGACTCGGCCGCAACGGTCACAAACGCGAGGTCGGCATACTTCCACTGGTTCTGTTTCCCGACCTCGGCCACACTCACATTCATCCGGTTCAGAACACGGTCCTTCAAGCTGCGCAAGACTGAGCGCTTGTCCTTCAGGGACTGCGCCTCGGGTATGCTGACAGAAGCGCTGACCACCCCGATTACCATGCGGCCGCCTCCACCAAGTACGCGTGAAACCTGCCGGAAGCCTATCACAAGGCGCGCAGGGCACAACAACGATGGTGCTCCCATCCGCCCCGAGTGCTGGACACGCGCTGCCGACACGATAGACTGCGCCCCGTCCTTCAGAGACACAGATCTATAACAAAGGAGACGCGATGGCTCATGTGATCAGGGCCGTAATGGTCGGATGCGGAGGCATAACCAACGCGTGGCTGAACGCCGCCAAGCTTGACCCTGAGCTGCGGATAGTCGGCCTGGTGGATCTGGATTTGGAGCGAGCCAGGGCGCGCGCATCGGAGTTCGGGCTTGCCGGCGCAAAGACCGGCGCCGACCTTGGCAGGATGCTGCGCACGGTCAAACCGGACGTCGTCTTTGACTGCACTGTTCCTGACGCCCACTGCAAGGTCGCCTGCAAGGCGCTTGCCGCCGGTTGCCACGTCCTCGGCGAGAAGCCGCTTGCCGACAGCATGCGGCACGCCCGCAAGTCCATAGCAGCCGCGGAGAAGGCCGGCCGCCTGTACGTGATAACCCAGAACTACCGCTACAACCGCAACATCCGCGCGCTTGCCCGTTTCCTCGCCGAAGGCAACATAGGACCCGTCACCACCGTATGCGCCGACTTCTTTTTCGGCGCCCATTTCGGCGGGTTTCGTGACCGCATGAAGCACGTTCTGCTCGCGGACATGGGAATACACACATTCGACATGGGCCGCCTTCTGACCGGCCAGAACCCGGTGGCTGTGTTCTGCCATGAATGGAACCCGTCCGGATCATGGTATGAGCACGACTCGTCGGCCCACGCCATATTCGAGATGACCAACAACGTGGTTTTTACCTACCGGGGCAGCTGGTGCGCCGAAGGGCTGGGCACCGGATGGAACTGCCACTGGCGCATTGTCGGTGAAAGAGGCAGCGTCACATGGGACGGCGCAGAAGGCTTCCACGCTCAGGCAGTCTCAGAGCCCGGCGGATTCATGTCCAAAACGAAGGACCTTACGGTGTCGCTGGATGGCATCCCGGACGCCAAGACCGGCGCCCACGCGGGCGTCATGGCGGAATTCCTGCGGTGCATCCGCGATGGCGGCACGCCGGAAACTGTCTGCACCGACAACATCCACAGCCTTGCGATGGTTTTCGGCGCCATTGAGAGCGCCGGCAAGCGCCGCCGCGTGGCGATCACGGCCTGACGCCGGCCAACGACGCGCAAGCTTATGCGCCGGGTTGAACCGGTGATTCAGGTTGATGCCGCAGCAGACGCCCTTCGCCGCCGCCTGCCCTGATTCAGTTGAAAGGCTTGTCGAAGCGCACGTTCGGGTTTACTATCGCCATGGATGGCGGGTAAAGGCTCTTGCCTATTTGGAAGCACACCCGCTGCTGCCCGTCGGCGGGAGAAGGAACAGGATGAACATTCAAACCGTACGTGATTTTTTCATGTGGTGCTCGATCCTCAACGGTACGCTGCTGGTGTTGTCCACCGCGATCCTCGCGTTCGCCGGTGACTGGGCATTCCGGCGAGAGAGGAGCGGCGCGCCGTATTCGTTCTCGGCTGCGCAAGGGGCGAGCAGGAGGCGCGCGGCCTGATCCGGCGTCTAGGCGGAGTTGACGGCGCCTACGCAGCGCTGGAGGCGTCATGGGACTTCTGGAACAGGCAACTTGGCGGGATCCACGTCCAGACGCCGGCCCCGTCCGTCAACTTCCTCGTCAACCACTGGCTCCTCTACCAGGTTCTCACGTCCAGGTTCTGGGGAAGAACAGGCTTCTACCAGTCCGGCGGCGCATACGGTTTCCGGGACCAGCTACAGGATTCGACGGCGCTGCTGCTCGAATGCCCATGGCTCGCCCGCGAACATATACTCCTGTGCGCCTCCCGCCAGTTCCCGGAAGGCGATGCACAGCACTGGTGGCATCCGCCAACCGGACGCGGCATCCGTTCCAGGATTTCGGATACCGCGCTGTGGCTTCCGTACGCGGTGACCCGCTACACGGAAACAACGGGCGATACAGGCCTGCTTGATGAACAGGCCCCCTTCCTTGATGGCAGGGCGCTCGCCCCGGACGAGGAGTCCTACTATGACCTGCCGCGGACATCGGATGAGACAGCCACCGTCTACGAACACTGCGTCAGGGCAATCAGGGCATCCCTCAAGACAGGCGCCCATGGTCTTCCACTGATCGGCGCCGGCGACTGGAACGACGGCATGAACAGGGTAGGCAGCAAGGGAGCCGGCGAAAGCGTGTGGCTGGCCTTCTTCCTGAACCACGTTCTCACACGCTTCTCGGATGTGGCCGGAAAAAAAGGCGATGCCGCCTTCGCACGCGAATGCCGCGAACACGCGGAGTCGCTTGCACTGGCGATCGAGGAGCATGCATGGGACGGCAAATGGTACAGGCGTGCATACTTCGATGACGGGTCCGTCCTCGGATCAGCGTCCAACGAGGAATGCCGGATTGACTCCCTGCCGCAAAGCTGGGCGGCGATATCGAAGACAGGTTCACCGGAACGCCGCGCAGCCGCCCTGAACTCGGCCTGCGCCATGCTGGTCGAAGAAGATATGAAGCTCATTCGCCTCTTCACACCTCCGTTCGATTCCGGATCGAGCCAGCCGGGTTATATCCGCGGATACGTTCCTGGCGTCCGGGAGAACGGCGGCCAGTACACGCACGCCGCAGTATGGCTGGCGATGGCGATGGCAGAAATGAACGACGCCGAACGCGCCTGGCACCTGTTCTCGCTTCTCAACCCGGTGCGGCACGGGGACACGGACGCCGCCGTCGCCCGCTACCGGATAGAACCCTATGTCGCCGCTGGCGACGTGTACACCGCCGCCGGTCACGAAGGACGCGGCGGATGGAGCTGGTACACCGGCTCAGCCGGGTGGATGTACAACCTTCTCATTGAAAAACTCCTGGGGCTGCGAATCGCGGCGGACCGGCTGTACGTCCGGCCGCTGCCGCACCCGGACTGGAAGGAATACAGCCTGCACTACCGTTACAGAAGTACCTTCTACCACATACGCGTCCTGAAAGTCGGCCCGAACCCCCGCAACACCGTCCGGATCACCGTGAACGGCAATGTTCAGCCCGAGCCGTGGATACACCTCGCCGACGACGGATGGGAACGGAATGCAGTCGTGGAGGTAGGCTGAGCCCTCCCCCGGTCCTGCCGCCGCGCGGCAGGACCGGCAGGCCGGCTGCAACAACGCGTCGCTCGCGAAATGCCCCGTCTACAGCCGGACACTGACTCCGGCCACCGCGTACTGAAAGAGAGAGAAGGTGTAGACTTCGTCGTTGTCGGCTCCGCC
>VGWI01000064.1 GCA_016873655.1 Lentisphaerota bacterium | reverse complement strand
GCTTCGGGGCGAGTACGATGTCTGCATAACGAGTCCGGGCATAGCTGCGGATTCCGGTTGGCTGCGCGAGATGCGCGGGCGCGGGGTGCCGGTTGTTCCGGAGCTTGATCTCGGCGCCGAACGGTGCCGGTGCAGGCTGATCGGAGTGACCGGGAGCAACGGCAAGACCACGATGGTGAAGTTCATTCGCGAGATACTTGCCGGCGCCGGCTTCAGGGCCGAAGTGGCCGGCAACATCGGGACTCCGCTGACGGAGGCCGCTGCGGATTCGGGCCGTCTCGATGCGCTTGTTGTCGAAGCAAGTTCATTTCAGCTCGAGCTTTCGTCGCGGTTTGCGCCCGAAGCAGGGGTCCTGATGAATCTCTTTCCAAACCACCTCGACAGACACCCCGACATGGACACATACGGCGCGGCGAAGGCGCGCATGTTCTCTTCGATGAAGCCGGGCAGTTGGAGGATCGTTCCGGACGGGATGGGAGACTGGCTTGCGGGTACGGTGCCGGAAGGAGTCGCGACCCGGACATTCGGCGTGGGCCGCGGGTCGGACTACAGATTCGCCGGGGGCGCGGTGCTGTCCGAAACTGACTCCGGGCTCGGGCGGGTTTCGTTTGCCGGGACGGTATTCGACAACACTCTGCTCGGTCACACTGCCGCCGCCGCGACGGCTGTGGCGCGGTGCCTGGGGATTGAAGCCGGGGCGGTGTCCGCGGCCGCGAAAGTCTTCCAGCCCCTGCCGCACAGGATTCAGACGGTGGCGGATATCGGCGGCGTCCGGTACGTTGATGATTCCAAGGGAACGAACCTCGCGGCCATGGCGGCGGCAGTGGCCGCGATGGGCGCGCCTGTGCGGCTGATAGCCGGCGGCCTGCTGAAGGAGCACGACCTGTCCGGCGTCAAGAAAGTTCTCGCAAACAGGGTTGCCCGTATCTACCTTATCGGCAATTCAAGCGACGTGATGTTCCGCGCATGGAACGACGAGATTCCGTGTGTCAGGTGCGGGACGCTGGAGGCAGCTTTCCGGCAGGTCAGGGGCGACGCCAAACCCGGCGAGACGGTTCTTCTCTCACCAGGATGCGCCAGCTTTGACCAGTTCTCGGGGTACGGGGAGCGTGGGCAGCGATTTGTTGATCTTGTAAAGAGTTCCGGGTCAACCGGGACGAGCGGTGATTCAAAGAACGGAGGCAGAAGGTGAGCAAGGGAATGCGCAGGACGTTGGTTGTGGCCGGGGCCGTTGGTGCAGCGCACGTGGCGGCGCTGGGTGCAGTGTTGCTTGTCCAGGGTTGCGGAACCACGCGTGAAGCGGCCGGGCGTCCGCCTGAGCCGGTGATGCCTGTTGCCGTAGCTCCGGTTGTTGCGCCGGTGGCAAAGCCGCGCATGTCTCCTCCTCCGCCGCCTCCTCCCGCGTCTACGATAACGCACGTTGTGGCGAAGAATGAGACGCTTTCGGGGATAGCGTGGAGTTACGAGGTTAGCGTACGGGACGTGGCGGCGCTGAACGGCATTGCCAACCCGAACAAGCTGCGGGTCGGGCAGAAGCTTCTGATTCCCGGCACTGGCAGGACGGTTCCGAGGAAGCCGGTGGCGAAGCCGAAGCCTGTCGTGAAGCCTGCTACGACCGGCGCGGGCGCCGAAGTGGCGGTGGTCGAAGCGGGCACGTACGTGGTCGCTTCCGGCGACTGCCTCTCGGTGATAGCCGTCAAGCACGGCGTGACGACTGACGCGATCAAGAAGGCTAACGCGTTGACGAGCGACAGGATCAACGTCGGACAGAAGCTCGTGATTCCCGGCGATTCATCGAAGCCGGAGTCTGTCGAGAAGCCGGTTATCGAGCCCGTGTTGCCGCCGCTTCCGGGTGCGACGAATGTTCAGGATGTGCCGGCTGTCGGGGCGTTGCCGATGGCGCCGGTGCTTCCGCCCTCCGGCGCGGCAACGCTGCCGACTGCGAAAGCCGCCCCATCGGCGGCGGGGAGCGCTTCTTCCGTCACGCATGAAGTTCAGCCGGGCGAAGATCTCTATAGCGTGTCGCTCAAGTACGGCGCTTCTCTTGAGGAGCTCCAGCGCATCAACGGGCTTACCGGCACGACGCTCCAGGAAGGGATGCGTTTGAACGTGCCGGTTCTTGAACGATGATCCGACGCGTTTCGAGCGCGCTGGCGCTGGCCGTCTTCGTGCTTCTTTGTATCGGGATCGTGATGCTGGCCAGCACCAGCAGCGTTCGCGGCGAGGCCGTTTATTCCGACGCCCAGCACTTTCTGAAGCGGCAGTTGCTGTGGCTTGTTGCGTCGGGGATAGTCGGCTGGGTTGTCTACAGGTTTGATTACCATCTGCTGCGGCGCATCGCGTGGCCCGTTTGCGCCTTCGCCCTGATCCTGCTGGTTCTTGTCTTCGTTCCCGGCATCGGGCAGGAGGCGGGCGGCAGCAAGCGATGGCTGGGTATAGGGCCTTTCAGCGTTCAGCCTTCCGAGTTCGCGAAGTTCGCCGTTGTGCTGGGTTTTTCCGCATGGCTCTGCCGCATCGGAAGGCGAGTCGGAACCTTCAGGGACGGGGTTCTCTATCCCGTTATCGGCATGGGGATGACGGCGGCGCTCATCATGGGTGAACCCGACTACGGAACCACGTTCCTGATCGGGTGCGTTGCTGTGGTTCTCCTGTTCACGGCGGGAGTCAAGATCAGGTATCTGGCGGGGCTGGTTACTCTCGGCGTGGGCGGCTTCGCTGCCATGGTTGCGCAGGACGAAGTGCGCAGGGGGCGTGTGCTGGCCTTCCTGATGCCCGACAAATACCCCACGGTCGCGTACCACCTCGACCAGTCCAAGATAGCTTTCATCAAGGGCGGCGCGTTCGGGGTGGGGCTTGGGGACAGCATTCAGAAGCACCTGTATCTGCCGGAGGCGCATACGGACTTCATTCTGGCGATAATCGGCGAGGAACTCGGCCTTATTGCCACCGGCATGGTGGTGCTTCTCTTCGCAGCGATACTGTTTTGCGGGGTGACAATAAGTCTGCGCGCGCGCGACGCGTTCGGCCGCCTGATGGCGATGGGGCTGACCACGTCCATCGTGCTGCAGGCCGCGATCAATGTCGGAGTCGTGACGGGTTGTTTCCCAACGAAGGGGTTGCCCCTGCCGTTCATCAGCTACGGCGGTTCCAGTCTTGTCGCATCGGTTGCCATGGTTGCTGTGCTGCTGAACATTGCGAAGCACGCCGACGAACAGGGGGAAGACGAACATACGCGTTCGATCAAGAACAGGCGGCACGACTTCTGAGGCCGCCGCCGAAGCTGTCCCGGTTGCGGGCTGCTTCGCTATGGCTCCGTCGGAGAGATGGCGTAGAAGGGCGGGTCGCTTCCTTCGCGGGTAACGAAGACAGATCTGCCGTCGGCCCCGAAGCATGCGGCTTCCATGCCTCTCAACTGGGGCAGCCGCACGAACTGCGGCTCACGTGAGAACGTCTCGGCCCATGACTCGTCGGCCCGCCGCCGTTCGTAGACGCAGGCTTCCCGGTACGTGAGGAGGAGAGCCGTCATGCCGTCCGGCGAGATGTCAAGCGCCGTCGGCTGCCAGATGAAGTCTGCCCAGTTGCCGTAGGTCCGGAAATCGTATTCCCCCGGCTCCGGGATGCCGCTGACCTGACACAGTCTTCTTGCGACCACGGGGTGAGGGGATGGAGCCTGCGCGAGGTCCAGTTCATAGAGCACGGGCGGCTTATCCCGCTTCGAGATCATCAGAACGCGGCCGGCGGTTGCATCAACCGCCACGCTTTCGCAGTCGCGCGGGCCATCGGGGTAGCGGAATGTTATGACCATCGCGGGGGCGCATTTCAGGATGGAATTGGTGCCGAAGGAACGCGGCTCCGGCACGACATACAGAGTGCAGTGTTCCCGCTTCGCGTTGTTGTCGCCGACGTCGGCGACGAGCAGAAAGGGTTTCCCCTTGAGCACAAAGGATGCGAGGTCTTCCCAGTCCCTGTTCTTTGCGCCGTCGATTTCCATGGCGCCGGCTTCCGAGCCGTCGGCCAGGAACGCGTAAAGCACCGGTTGGCCGCCGCTGTCGTTATGGGTCCAGAACATGCCCGGGGTGAGTCTTGAGGGGGCGAGCCCGCTGGACTCGTTCACGGATCGGCAGGAGAGGCGGCCCATGCGGCGCGGCGTGGAGAAGGATGCATAGCGCCGTTCATGTCCGCCGGGGACCGGATCGGTCTGTCCTTCCGCTTGGACCGCAATCGCGACGGTCAGCGCAAGGCATGCGAGCGTCACGCGCGGGCGATTCGCGGCATCCACATCGGTTCCTTTCCCATTTCGGCCCACAGCATCTTCTGCAGCAGTTCCTGCTTGATCCCCTGGCTGGCCGGATCGTCCCAGAGGTTGCGGACTTCGCCGGGGTCCTTTCCCAGGTCGAACAGCTCGCCGTATCCGTGTCGGAAATAGACGGTCAGTTTGTAGCGATTGTCCACGTAGGTTTTGAGGTGGATAGTTGTCGGCTGGTGGTGGTTCTCGACCAGGGCATGGTCGCGAGCCGATTCCGACCGGCCGGTCCAGACCGCGCTCTGGTCAACTCCGGTCATGGATCGTGGCGCCTGGAGCCCTGCCATGGAAAGGAATGTCTGCGGCAGGTCCACGAGCGACTGGATGGCCTCGCTCACGCGGCCGGCGGGAACAGTCGGGGAATGCCGGACGATGAACGGAACGCGTATCATGTCCTCGTAGTGGAACGGGCCCTTGGCCTTCAGGCCGTGGTGCCCGAAGAAGTGCCCGTGGTCCGTGGTGAAGACGACTACTGTGCGGTCTGCGATTCCAAGCGACTCGACCCGGTCGAGAATTCTGCCGATGTATTTGTCGAGGAGGGAGATCATTCCGTAGTAGACGGCGATGTCTTTGGCGAGCGCTTTGCGGTCCTGCAGGTGGGAACCGAACCCGTGCATGGCGTTCCCGTCGGGCTCACGGTAGGCCGAGAAATCGGGTCGGGGTGTCTGGGTCATTCCGAAGTGAGGCGGGTTGCGGTCGTGTTCTCCCGGCGTTACAGACGGCACGGTCAGCTTCTCCGGGTCATACATCCTGTCCCACGGCTTCGGGACCAGGTAGTCCGGGTGCGGATCAAAGAAGCTCGACCACAGGAAGAACGGCTGGTTTCGGGCGACGCATGATTCCATGTAGGCGTTCGATCGTTCCTGTATCCACGTGTTGTAGTGGAACTCCTCCGGCAGTTCCCACGTGTGGTATTGGTGGTCGATGGTGCCGGTCGGTTTCCGGAAATAGCGGCGCCAGTCCTTGAGGCCCTTTTCCTCCATCCACAGCGCGTAGTGCTGACCCACGTGCGCTTCGTCAACGTGGTTACGTGCAAGCTCGACGTGTTCGAAACCGTAGAAAGGCCCGTGAAACGACCGCCAGAAATCCAGGTCCTGGAGGATCGGATACGCTTCCAGCGAAGGGAATTGCGGGGTTGAGGCGAGCGGCTGGAAATGCGCCTTGCCGATCAGAGCGGCCCCGTAGCCCGCGCTCCTGAAATCTTCGCCGACTGTGTGTTCCGTCTCCGGCAGTTTCGTGCCCAGCGACCAGGCGCCGTGCTGGCTGGGGTACTTCCCTGTTATGATCGAGGCGCGGGTGGGCGTGCAGGTGGGGTTGACGCAATAGGCGCGCGAGAAGACTGTGCCCTGTGAGGCAAGCCGGTCCAGGTTCGGTGTGCTGACTTCGGGGTTCAGGAAGCCGAGGGTGTTCCAGTGCTGCTGATCGCTGGTGACAAGGAGGATGTTCAGGCGGTCGGCAGTTGCTTCCGGCATACGGCTTCCTTTGATTGCGTTCGATGTCGGGCGATGATCTTCAAGATGGCCCTGTGCGGCAAGCCGAAAGCCGGCGGGCTCCTGGAGGCCCGTTTTCTCTCGACAATGCGCATTGGCATGGGCCAGCATTCACGCCCGGGCGGGAAACGGCAAACGCGAAAGGAGCGTCCTGTGCAGGAAGCGGAAATCATGAAGGTGCTGGAGGAGACCGGCGCTCTTCTGACTGGTCATTTCGAACTCAGGTCCGGGTTGCACAGCGACAGGTATTTCCAGTGCGCCTACCTGCTGAGATATCCGCGGGTGGCCGAGCGTCTCTGCCGTAGCCTTGGCGAGACGATAAGAGCGGACCTCGGCGGTTCGGTTGATGCTGATGCCGTGATCTCTCCCGCGCTTGGCGGCATCCTTGTGGGGCATGAGATTGCGCGTGCCCTCGACTTGCCTTCCGTCTTCGTCGAGAAGGCCGAAGGAAGGCTGGAGATGCGCCGCTTTGAAATTGCCAGGGGACAGCGTTTCCTGGTTGCAGAGGACGTGGTCACGCGTGGCGGTCGGGTGCAGGAGACCATAGACATTGTTCGCGCCCATGGCGGAAGGGTCATCGGTGTGGCCGTTCTGGTTGACCGCAGCGCCGGCCAGGCGGGATTCGGGGTGCCGATGTGGAGTCTTTTGCGGATGGCCCCGGTTACCTGGCAGCCGCAGGAGTGTCCTCTGTGCAGGCAGGGCGTGAAGGCGGTGCACCCGGGATCGAAATGAGCAATCCGGACAAGACGACCGACACAAAGGCACGTGCTCTGAGCGCGTGGCTTGCAGCGGTCGTCGCAGTTCTGGCGCTTCTTGCCGCGAACGTTGCCTGGAACGACGTCAACCAGGATGAAGGATGGTACCTCTACGCGGCCCGGCAGGTGAGGGCCGGACGACTGCCGTTTCTCGACTTCGCCAGCACCCAGGGACCGGTGCTTCCGTTTGTCTATGCGTGTTTCGATCCGGTTGTGCGCGGCCTTGGCGTCCTGGGCGGACGGGTTGTCACGGCGTTGTTCGGCCTGGCCGCGATCGTGTCCGGATCGGTACTCGCGTCCCGTTTGGCGTCTCCCGGTCGGCGCTCCCTGGCGTCATTTGTCGCATTTGTGCTCGTCGGGGTGAATGTCTACCAGGCGGCATTCTTCTCGTCGGTGAAGACCTACGCGTTGTGTTCGCTTTTTCTGACCTGCGGGCTTGCGGTTCTGATTGACTCGGCGCGCCGTGCGTCGCGGAGCCGGTTGGGGTTCTTCACGGCGGGCCTGCTTCTGGGCGTTGCCGCCGGCACGCGGCTTTCCGCGGCCGGCACCGTGCCGGTTGCGGCGTTGTGGCTGCTGGTGACCGGAGCCGGGCGCGAGCGGGCTGTTTCCGTGGGCGTGTTTGTTCTCGGTGCGTTTCTTGCGGCCGTTGGCATTTTCGGGCCCTTCGCGGTGGGGGCTCCAGACGCGCTGATGTTCGGGCTTTTCCAGTACCACGCGGGCCGCAGTGTGGGTGGCATTGCCTCGGTCGCCTACAAGGCAGGCTTTCTCTCGCGAGTGGTCCATGCGTACTTCGTGCCGGCTTGTGTGGCCGTCGCGCTCCTGGCTGCCCGGTTCTTCTGTCGCAGGCCGGATGTCGCAGCGAGGTCCGGCGTGTCGAGTTCCGCGGGGCTGTGGCTGGTGTGGTGTGTGATAGCCCTGATCACGGCGGTCCATTTCCTTGCCCCGTTTCCGTATGATGACTACCAGGTATTTCTCGCGCCGGCCATGGCGGGCGTACTCGGCGCCGGGTGTGCGCGCTTTCTCGCCGCGCAGGGTGTGGGGCGCCGCGCAGAGGGGCTTGCGGGGGGGCTGGTATTTATCTTCTGTGTTGCCGCCGCCTTCTCCTCCCCGAGGAACCAGGAATGGTTCGCGGCTCCGCGTGACAGGATATGGTGGCCCTTGAGGAAGGCGTCAGCGCTCTCCGTGTTGAGGGATACAGCCGGCACGGTCCGGTCTCTTCCGCAGAGGGGCGAGGTGCTGCTTACCCAGGACACGTATCTTGCGGTCGAGGCCGGCATGTCCGTGCCTTCCGGCCTGGAGATGGGGCCGTTCTGCTATGCGCCTGACATGCCGCGCGAGCGTGCGGAGCGCCTGCATCTGCTCAACCGGGAGATGATGCTTGAACTCCTGCGGTCGGCGCCCGCGGAATACGCCGCATTCAGCGGGTACGGGCTGGCGATCAGGTCGCCCGAGATAGTTCCCCTTGCCGCGCATGAGTACGAGGACCTGCGCCGTGCGCTGGAATCACGGTATGTTCGCACAGGCGTGGTTCCCCTCTTTGGCCAGGCCGGCACCGAGCTCGAGTTGTTCCGGCGGGCCGGCGCGGGTGTGGAATCGCCCCATCGTGCGGGAGCTCTCGGACGCCCCGGGGCGCCGATCAATCCTTGAGGATGCCGGCGCTTTCCTGTAGAAAGCGCTGCACAGGTTACGCTCGCCCTGCGGACATGAAGGTGGCGAGAGCCGGTCACCGTCGGCTCTCCCCGGAGATGGGATGCGCAAACGGCTTCAGATCCTTGTTTTCGCCGCGTCTGCGATAGGGCTGGCGTCGGTCCCTGCGTTCGGTCAGAGCCTTCGCTTCGGCAATCACCGCGAGATAGAGATCCCGCAGTATGCGACTGTGCGGATAGGTCCCTTCTACTCGACTCTGGCGTTCTCCCTTTCGTGCGGTGCGCGGTATGTTGACACGTGGGGGGCCGGGGCGGACTTTCTTGCCAACAACGAGCGCGGCGGAATACGCAAAGACGGGTTTGATGCGCCGATCGTAGCCGCGATCGAGTTCAGGAACTACCTGCTGATAACGAGGCAGATAGACCTCGATATGTCGGTTCGCGTGTCCTACGACTACTACCCGTTCGAAACACAGAACGACGAACTGGATGTTGACGTGGCCGAGGAGGGAATACAGGGTATGTTCTCCTCGCAGTTCCGGGTTTCCCAATACCTGCAGGGCAACGTGTACGACCAGCTTATCTACAAGACGGATTATGTTGACACCCGCGGTATCGAGGACCGGTACGGCGGGTTCGAGTATGAATACTTCCGGAACAGGCTTGGCGCCGACCTGGAGTGGAAGATAGCGAAGAAGCACAAGGCCGGGGTCGGCGTGTTCCGTGAAGACAACATTCCCTTCAGCGACGGACTGGAGGCGCAGGAATACGTTCTCTACCAGGGGTATGCCGGCTACTCGTACCGTATCATTTCCGGCCTGGGACTTGGTGTGCGCGGCACAGTCGGGCACTACGACTATGCGGAGCCTGCCAGGCCGGACGCGACAATCCAGGATTTCGGCCTCGAGCTGCTCATGGACAAGGACAACGAGACCGGCTACCGCCTGAGCGAGTACACCACTCTCCGTCTCAGGCTTGGCCTGGCGAGCGGTTACAGCGCCGGCACCGATGCCGACGCCACCGGCACCAACGCCGTGGCGGTTGAGAGCGACATCAAGGTTGTGATGACCGCCGGCGCCGATCTGAACACGCAGCTATCGAGACAACTGCGCCAGACCATAGGGTATGAGCGCGGGTTGCGTGGCGCTTTCAACACCGCTTTCGAGGTCTTCGACCTGTTCAGATACAGGCTGGACTGGGACCGGCAGATCATGAGCTGGTACGCGTTCACTCAATACGGGACGTACGACCCCGACGGCAGCCGTGACGAACTCTACAATGACTGGCACAGCGCGGTGGGTGGAAGATATCCCCTTAGAAGGAGCATCTTCCTGACCGGTGAGGCAGGCTACGTCGTGCGCGACAACACCAGTGAAGACCCGACGGCGACCATCGACGCCGTTTCGGACTACGAGACGGCCTACGCGAAGTTGGGAACCGAATTCGAGCTGACCAAGAAGACTCGTTTCCGGGCGTACGTTCAGCGTATCCAGAGGATGAGCGACGAGGAAGAGCTCGAGTACGGCCGGGACATGGCGGCCATGGACATTGTCTACAGGCATCAGTTCTGACCGTTTTTGTCTGTCCGTGTTCGGATGGCGGGAAAGATGGATCGTCCAAGAAAGACAGTTCTTGCGGCAGTTGCAGCGATGGCCGTTCTGTGGCTTGTGGCCAACGGGCCGAGGCTTGTGTCCGACGAAGACGCCGCCATCAGGATGGTTCTAGGCGGGGCGTTCGCGCTGGCGATACTGTTCCGGCGGAAGCCTTCCGGCGCCACGTCAAGCGCCCCCACCCGGCATCTTGCCGTTCTGGCCGTGATCTCGGCTTTTGCCGCGATAGCAGGGGTGGTGTTCGGCGTCCACCAGTTCGAATGGCTTGGCCTGATTCTCCTGGCGTACTGCGGCCTTCGCTGGGCGTTGCCCGCCTCGTTCGGCCGGGATATTGCGACGGCGCTCTTCCTGCTTTACTGGGTGCACCCGTTGCCCGGCCGCGTGTTCGGCGGACTGCAGATGCTCATGCAAGTCCTGTCCGTCAAAGGCTCGGAAACGGTTCTGCACGCGGCGAACCACAGGATATGGGCGGACGGGTTGGTGCTTCGCAGCGGGTTTCAGGGCTTTGGTGTTCCGGAATCATGCAGCGGCATGCGTACCGGCATAACCGTGCTGCTGACGATACTCGGCGTGTGCTTCGTCTTCAGAATGCGGTGGTACGAGATGCTCGCGTTTCTTGCCGCCGGGCTCGCGCAGGTCATGGCCATGAACGTGATCAGGATCGTGTTCATGGTCTACTGGGCGCCGCGCATGGCTCCCGAATGGGCCCAGGGGTTCCTCCATGACACCCTGGGGCTCCTGCTTCTTGTTTCCATACTGCTTGTTCAGGTCGAAATCGTCATGTGGCGCGGGTGGATCCACCGGCGACGTGACAGCCTTGCCAGGATTGCCGCCGGGATCACCGAGCGGCCCGACAGGGCCGTGAGGCTTCCGAAATTCTGGCAGAGACTGATCAAGTGGGGGTGGGTTGTGGTGCTGGCCGTGCTGGCTGCCGCGGCGGCGGCAGGCATCGTCCGCGGAACGAGGACAAGTCATCGGGCCGAGATGATCGCCGGCGTTGTTGACGATCTCATGCAGTACGATCCGTCACTTGCCCGGAGAGCCGCCGAGAAGGTGTTGACGATGAAGCCCGGCGACCGTGAGATGCTTTCGCGGCGGATCCAGGCCATGGTTCTGCGCGGACAGTTTCGCGAGGCGCTCGCCCAGCTTGACGCGATGAAGCCTCCCTTTTCCGTGTTCGAGACCGTGTTGAGAAGCTGGTCTTTGATGGCGATCGGCATGTCGGACGAGGCCATCCGCCTTGTAGATTCGCTCCCGCAAGAAACCCGCAGCCTTCCGGGCGTGGCGATTGTCAGGGCGGAGTATGCCGCGATGCGCGACCAGCCGGAGGTTGTGTCGGAAAACGTGCTTCTGGCGGCGCACACGCATGTGCCGATAAACAGGATCAGGGCTCTTTTCCCCTATCTCGCGTCGCACGAGCAGTGGGATGCCATCGTTGCCGCCGACGACGTGCGCGCCCGCTATGCGACCTTTCCCCAGTCACTGATCTCGGTGCACGCCGGACTCAGGACGCGGAACACCGTCCATGCCGCCCTGGCGATCAGGCAGGGGCTCCTGCAATGGCCCGACGACCCCAGGTTCCTTGGCAGTCTGTTCCTGCTGGCGTCGGTCAGGCCTGGCGGCGAGTGGGAGGACCGGTTTGCCAGGCAGTTCCGCGCGAACGTAGCTGCCCTGGATGAAGACACTCTGGCTACCTACCTGAACTACTGTTTCAAGCTTGACCGGCCTGATCTCGCATGGCTCGCGTATCTCCGGCTGCGGAAGTCGGATCCGAAAGATCCGGCTCTGCTTCTGGCGCCCGCCCAGTACGCGGAGATATGGTTCGCGTTCAGGCGTAAACTCGTCAGCATGGTCGGGCGCGACCAGGAATCCCAGGCCGACTTGCGTACCATATGTCTGCTTACGAGACGGATGCGGCCGTTCAGTCTGCTCTGGGACGCCGTGCCCATTTGCGACGAGATAGCGGCAACCGCGCCCGAAGCGGTGCGGTCGAAATACGCGAAGGCCTGCCTGGCTGAACTTGCGGCGAGGGAATCGGCCGGGCCCCTGTCCCTGCGCATGGAGATGATATATCCGACCGCCTTGTCGCTGGAGGACCGCTACAAGGAAGCCCACGCGCGCCTTGATTCGATTGTTGAGCGTTATCCGGTAATGAAGGAGGAAGCGCTCTTCCAGCATGCCGTTTTCTACGACCAGGAAGCGCGCTGGCAGGATGCCTACGAGGCGCTTGCGCGGTACAGGTCCGAGATCAGGCTCCCGAACATGGCCGCGGAGCTCCTCATGGTGAACGCGCTGATGAATTTGGACATGGGCGTTCCGGCCATGGAGGTGGTAAGGGACGGTGCGCGGGATTTCCCGGGCGCCGTTTCGCTTGCGGTTGCCGAGGCTGCGATATGGGACGTATTCGGGCACAAGGCGCAGGCTCTGCATGTGCTGCGCAGCAGCGGCGCTGAGTGGGAGACGCGGGCGGTCCCCCAACTGCTCTATGACACCGGGCGTATACGGGAGGCGGAGCAGCTCGCAAACGGCATGGGAATCCGCCTGATGGTTCCTCCGGTGCCTCCAAAGCAGGCGCTTCTGCCTCTGCCTGCCGAGCTTGTGTTCAACCCGGTATGGCCGCGGGGACTGACTGCGGAGGAGATGGACCGGGAGGCGGAACGAGTCAGATCATGGCTGCCCAAGGCGAGGAGTCCGTTCCTCGAACGGCTCAGCCGGCTGATGCTCCGCTATTACGAAGAGAGGGGTTCTCCGGCGTCCGCAGACCCGGCGCAATGGGAAGAAGGGTTCTCGACAGACCTCGAGGCGACGGCCGCCCTTCACCGGCTGGCAATGCTCTCTGCAAGGCAAGGTGAGACCAACGTGGCGCTGGCAGCCGCGCGGATGGCGCTTGGGCGGCGTCCGCGGTCAGCCATTCTGTGGCGGGTTCGCATCGGGTTGGGAGACTCCTCAGCCGAAGTGCTTGCCGAGGCGGCGGCGAATGCCGCTGACGACCCGGATGTGTGGCTGGCGAACCTTGTCGCGGGTGTTCGGGCGGAGAAAGGGGCCGACTGGGCCGCGGCCGAGGCTGCACGCGCGGTTGCGGCCAGGCTGTATTCGTCGGAAACCATGACAAGAGCCGGCGATTTCCTGTTCCGCTCGGGGATGCTTCAGGGCGCGGCGATAGCGGCGAGGGACGCCATTGAACGGGCTCGAGGATATCTTCCTGCTCTGGTGCTGGGGTACAAATGCGCCCTGTCCCAGCGAGACCACGACTGGGCGTTGATGTGCGCGTTGCGCGGGGTCGAATACGCCAACGACCCGTCGCCTTTTTACAAGGCCGTCGTTTTGGTCAAGACCATCCGGAACAAGCCGGATGCGGATCTGGTGTCCGCGCTGGAGTATCTGAAGGACCAGAGCCCGGAAGAGTCCCGGTGGGCCGAGCAACTGGCATGGATATACTTCCAGAAAGGCGATCTGAGGCGCTCTTTGAACGTGCTGGGTCCGATCATAAGCCGGAATTTGCGGGGAATCAGGGTTCAGTCACTCCTGATAGCGGCCGAAGCGGCGAGGCTTGAGGGAGTGCGCGACCGGGCCCTCGGGATACTTGAAACGGCTCATTCGATGTATCCTGAACGGGTCAGCATACTGAACAATCTCATCTACAATCTGGCCCAGGACGACACAACCGTCCGGCGTGCGCGGGAACTGCTGCCCGGCCTCCTTGAGATCGGCGGCGGCTCTTACGCAATACTCGACACGGCGGCGATTGTGTACCTGCGGAGTGGGCAGTTGGAGCGTGCGAGGGACTTCATGCGCAGGGCGCTGGATGCGGTGCGCGAGGGCGACTACGGCTCACTGGAAGTGAAACTCAATGCGGCGGAGATACTTCTGCGGTCAGGAGAACTCTCGGCTGCGCGTGACCAGGTGGAATCGGTGCGCCGGGACCGTTCTCGCACGGCGGTGATGGATATCCGGGCCAGGGAGTTGCTTGGGGAGATAGAGACGGCGGGCCGGACTCCATAGGGTTGTGTGTGTGTGGCGTGGGACTCATTTGGCTTGACCGTAGGGTTCCCATGGAGATTAATCTGGGCAAATTCGTGTTCTTGGCGCCTCGCGGGTGCCGGAGACATCGGGAAGAGGTGGCTGCGTGGCGCGTTTGACGTCGAGGATGGTGATCGCGGCGATGATGCTGTTTGCAGCGTCGTGCTCGACACCCGGCCGCAGGGCAGCCCAACCGCTTCCGTCCGTGTCCTCGCGCGTGGCGTCCGAAGCTGCATCTGTTGATACGGCAGGCCCGGACAGGCCGGTGTCGGCGTTGCCTGCGCCCGGTTCCGCGGTTGTCTCGGCTGGTGGGGCAAAGCAGGTCGGTGAACTGACCATCCAGCCCGATTCCCTGGTTCGCATTTCGGTGGCGGAGGACCCCGGTCTCGACGGGAGTTATCCGGTCAATGACATCGGCGCTGTCCAGTTCGGGTATATCGGCCCGGTCATTCTCTTCAATCATACAGAGCAGCAGGCGGCGGACAAGATAGCCTCTGTGCTCAAGAGCAGGGACTTCAGAAACGCGAACGTGACAGTCCGTATCCTGCGGGCGTCCTATGACAAGATACGGGTTGAGGGGGCGGTCAACAGTCCGGGTTTTGTGCGGATCGGGTCAGGTGACCGTATTTCGCTTAACGACGCGCTGCTTCAGGCCGGAGGGCTGAAGGCGTCGGCAAAGGATGTGAAGGTTCGTGTCGTTCGCGGGGGCATAATGTCGGCTGTGGCGTTTGACATGCCAGG
>VGWI01000063.1 GCA_016873655.1 Lentisphaerota bacterium | reverse complement strand
AGGCGCATACGTCTGCTTACGGCATTCCATGCCGGAAGGCGCTATGTCATGGGCGACCCGGCTCAATTGCAGACCGCCCTGCTCAATCTCGGCCTCAATGCGGGGGATGCCATGCAGGACGGCGGCATACTGACATTCGGCACGCGGGAACTGAACGGGGCCGGGGAAGAGGATGGCCGGATAGAGATAACGGTCTCCGATACGGGCGTTGGAATGCCTCAATCAGTGCTGCAGCACGTGTTTGAACCGTTCTTCACGACCAAGAAGAAGGCGGGCGGGACGGGACTCGGGCTTGCGGCGGTATATGGCTGCATATCGAGTCTGAAGGGCAGCATAAGCGTGCGCAGCGAGCCGGGCCGTGGAACCGTGTTCACGATCTCCCTGCCGCTTTACGTCGGCGAAGTGCCGAGGGAGGAACGGCATCCGACGGCGCCGCGCGCCGGAAGCGGCCACATCCTTGTCGTGGATGACGAGGATATCGTGCGTAACGCCACGGCCAGGGTCCTGAGCCATCTGGGTTACCAGGTGACCACGTGCGTTGACGGCGAGGAAGCCATCGAGGTGTTCTCGCAGTCACAGGACCAGTTTGACATCGTTATCCTTGATCTCATAATGCCAAGGCGCAACGGGGAAGACACCTTCGAGCGTCTCCGTGAACTGGATCCCTCCGTCAAGGTGATCATCTCGTCCGGATACAGCCGTGACGAGACCGCGAGCAGGCTGATAAACAAGGGCGCAGTGGGCTTCCTGGGCAAGCCCTTCCGTGTTGCTGAACTGGCGGACGAGCTCCGGCGGCACATAGTCCCGGGGCTGCAGTGACGGGGCGCGGTGACGGCAGCCGTTATTCGGGGCCGGGCTGCCCGCCGTTTCGAGCGGCCCATTTTGCCTGACGCGCGATCCCCATCAGTATCTTTACGTCGTCTTCCGTGAGAGTGCCGCGTGAGAGTATCCTGCGCAGCCCGAGCATCATGTGCTGCGCCTTGTCTTCCTTCATGAACCCTATCTCGAACAGTGCGCTCTCCCACAGCTCGAACATTCGTTCTCGCAGCGCGGAGGGCGCTTCGGCCGATTTCTCCGTCTGCGGCTCGAACGTGCCGGAGGCAACGAAGATCTCGTGACAGCAGACCATCACTGCCTGCGCCAGGTTGAGCGACGGGCAGCGCGGGTCGGACGGGATCTGGACGATGTGCGTGCAAAGCGCGAGCTCCTCGTTGGTCAATCCCTTGTCCTCGCGCCCGAAGACCAGCGCAACTCGCGAGCCGCTCTCGGCGGCCTCAAGGGCCTTGCCGGCCCACTCGCGGGGCGTTCTGGCGTGCTGTCTGTAGAGGCCTCGCCTTGCGGTCGTGCCCATCACTGCCGCGCAGTCGGCGACTGCTTCGGCGAGTGTCGCGAAGGTGGAGCGCCCATCGAGCACATGGGTTGCGTGGCACGCCATCATGCGCGCCTCGTTCAGATCAAGGTCCGCGGGGGCGGCGACCGCAAGGTCCGACATTCCGCAGTTCGCCATGGCGCGGCAGACCGAGCCGACGTTGCCGCCGTAAAGGGGGGCAACCAGCACGACGCGTATCCTGTCCAGCGGGGAAGTTCCCATAGTCTCAGTGCATCAGCCGGAGCCCGCGCTGCCTTTCGGATTCGGGGCTTGCCGAGCGCAATCGTGAAACCTTATCGTCTCCCACCGGCCGAGACCAGACCGGATTTGCGGGGGTGCAGCATGGACGAACTTCTGAAGCTGTTGAAACAGAACGCGCTCGAGTCGCCGCGCAACCTGGCGCGCATGCTTGGGACCGACGAGGACACGGTCAAGGCGAAGATAGACGAGTATGAGCGAACGGGCGTCATACGCGGCTACCAGGCGCTGGTCAACGAGGACAAGCTGGATCTCAGCCGCGTCCGCGCGGTCATCGAGGTGAAGATAAGTCCGGAGCGGGAAGGCGGGTTCGACCGCGTTGCTTCGCGTATCAGCCGTTTTCCGGAGGTGGACTCTCTCTACCTCATGTCCGGCGGGTATGACCTGCTCGTGTTCGTGCAGGGCGACAACCTGCGCGACGTGGCGTTGTTCGTCAGCGAGAAGCTTGCAACCCTGCAGGGGGTTCTCTCGACGGCCACCCACTTCATGCTGAAGACATACAAGGATCAGGGCGTCCTGATGGAATCGGAGCGCAGGAATGAACGACTCCAAGTCTCGCCCTAGCCGTGTGGCGCGGCACGTGGCGGGCCTGCCGCGTTCCGGCATACGCGACTTCTTCGATATCGTAAGCGCAAGGGACGACGTCATCAGTCTCGGCATCGGCGAGCCGGACTTTGTAACGCCCTGGCACATCCGCGAGTCCTCGGTCTACGCGCTGGAGCGCGGGGCGACTTCGTACACCGCGAACCTGGGCCTTCTTGAGCTGAGGGAATGCATAGCCAGGTACATCTCCGGCACGTTCGGTGTTCCCTACGATCCCGGGAGCGAGGTGCTTGTCACGGTCGGCGTGAGTGAGGCGCTGGACCTGGCGGTGAGAGCCGTCATCGAGCCCGGCGACGAGGTGCTCTATCACGAGCCCTGCTACGTCTCGTACGGCCCGCTTGTGCGCATGGCGCACGGGGTTCCGGTGGCTGTCGACACCACCCCTGATCCGGGCTTCAAGGTGACCGTGGATTCGCTTGAGAAGAAGGTGACGCCGAAGACGAAGCTCCTGCTTCTCAACTTCCCGACCAACCCGACAGGCGCGGTGCTTGACAGGGCCGACATGGAGGGCATTGCCCGCTTCGCCGTGAAGCACGACCTGCTTGTCATCACCGATGAGGTATACACGGAGCTCACTTACGAAGGCGAGTGCGCCAGCATCGCGGCGCAGCCGGGCATGCGGGAGAGAACCATCCTCCTGAACGGATTCTCGAAGGCCTGGGCCATGACCGGTTTCCGGGTCGGGTTCGCCTGTGCGCCGCCTGAACTCATCGAGGCGATGATGAAGATTCACCAGTACACGATGCTTTGCGCGCCGATCCTCAGTCAGCGGGCGGCGATCGAAGCGATCCGGAACGGCGATGCCGCCAAACGTGAGATGTGCGAGGAATACCGCCGGCGCAGGAACTACATTCACGCCGCGCTGAACGAGGCCGGACTTGAATGCCATAAACCGCGCGGCGCCTTCTATGCGTTCCCCAGAGTGGGGCATCTCGGCATCAAGTCAAAGGACTTCTCGCTTCGTCTGCTGGACGAAGAGAAGGTGGCTTGCGTGCCCGGAACCGCTTTCGGGGCTTGCGGCGAGGGGTTCATCCGCTGCTCTTACGCCACGCAGATGGACGACATACGCGAGGCGATGAAGCGGATCGCCGCCTTTGTCGGCCGGCTGAAGGCCGGCTGACCGCTACTTTATCGTGTGGCGCGTCAGCTTCTGCAGGGCCTTCCACATGCCTTCCTGCGTCTTTTCCTCCAGGATCGCCGATCTTGGTTCGGTGGTCATGAAGGTCTCCGTAAGGCCTGCGAGGAGTTTCAGGTAGAACGCGCTCGCGGCGGTCGGGATGGTCAGAAAGAAGACGATCCTGGTCAGCTTGCCCTTCGGGCCGTCCCACTTGATCCCTTTTGCGCTTGTTGCGAGGGCGAGAGTGAGGCCGCCGCCCTCCACGCCGCGCACGTGGGGAAACGCGATCCCGTGGTCGACCGCGGTGCTGATGATGCCTTCCCGCCGCAGGGCTGATTCGATGAGCTTGTCCGCCCGGTTCACGAAGCCGGTCTTCTCCATCGTGGCGGCGAGCTCGGCGATGGCTTCCTCCTTCGTGGCCGCTGATATGCCGGGGATCATCAGCGACTGCGCGGAGAAGCGCGCTATGCCTACCTTCCTCGGTTCGCTGCGGCGCGGCTTCGCGCCCACCCATCTCGGCGCGGAATCAGCCGGGTACAGGATGCGCGAGCAGGTGGGGCAAGTGTGGATGTCGCGTTCCATGCGGACTGCCTGGACAAGGCTGATTGGAAGTTTCATCCCGCACATGGGGCACACGCCCTCCGCCATGGGCGTGACGACGGTCGGGTGTTTCGAGTGCAGCCTGTCGAACAGGGCGGCGATATTCTTCGGAAGGTTCGCCTTCATTGCCGAAATAGCCGCGTCCAGTTCCGCGGTCCTGGCGCCGCCAAGCGAGATTTTCTGCTCATCGCGTACGAGCGCTAGTTCCTGAAGCTGCATAAGGTGGTTGATTATGGACTGCATCTGTCTCCCTTTGTCTGTTCCCCGGGCAACGTGGATCGTATTGCAGTGGCCAAAAGTACGTCCACAACGGTCCGGGTGTCAATCGGCAGCTGACGAACTTTCTGCCGGCTTGCCGGAAGCGCGGACCGTGTACGGGCAGATCATTTGTGCAAATCATTTGGTGGCGTCCGTGGTTCGGCCGGTGTAATCTCGCGGCGCGTTCCGCGGATGCCGTCCGCGGCGGGCGGGGGAGGATGGAGGAGCCGATGGAGTCCGGACCGCGTTCAGGCAGCTCTTTCGCATGGCTGAATGTCACGCAGTTTCTCGGGGCGCTTAACGACAACGTATTCAAGCTGCTTGTCATATTTCTTCTGGTCAGCAGGCTTGGCGACTCCGCCAGGACTTCCGTGGTTGCGGTTTCGTCCATCGTATTCGTGGTTCCTTTTCTCCTCTTTTCCCATGCCGGCGGGGTTCTTGCGGACCGCTATGGCAAGCGCGATGTGATCGTATGGATGAAGGGCGCCGAGGTCTGCATCATGCTTGCCGGGCTGGCGGCGGCGGCATGGGGCGCGCATGAAAGCCTGCTGTACGCGGCCATCTTCCTGATGAGCGTGCAGAGCGCCCTGTTCGGACCGTCCAAGTACGGGATCGTGCCGGAGATAGTGCCTCCCGAACGACTCGCCGGGGCGAACGGCCAACTTGTCGGGCTGACGTACCTGGCGATAATAATCGGGTCTTTCCTGCCGAGTTTTCTTCTGCTTAACGTGCTGGGGCGCAGTTTTGCGATGCTGGCGGCGGTGTGTGTGGCGCTTGCGCTCGCGGGCCTGGCGGCGTCCATGCGGATAGCGCGGATGCCCGCGCAGGGCGCGGGGCAACGTTTCACGCCGTGGTTCGTGGCGGATATATTCAGGACTCTGCGCTTCGTGGCCGGGGACCGCCACCTTCTTCTTGCCGTGCTGGGAACTGCGAGCTTCATGTTTCTCGGCGCTTTTGTGCAGCAGAACGCCCTTCTCTATGCGCAGGACGTTCTGAAACTTGACTGGATACGGGGCGGGTACCTGTTTCCCGTCGCTGCCGTGGGAATAGCGCTCGGCGCGCTTCTGTCGGCGCGGGTCTCGGGCAGGAACATCGAGTTCGGCGTGGTTCCTCTCGGAGCGGCCGGACTTGCCGTCGCCAGCGTCCTGCTCGGGGTTGTTTCCCCCGGTGTTGTCGGCGCCGGGGCCTTGATTCTCCTGCTTGGAGTCAGCGCCGGCCTGTTCATTGTGCCGCTTGACGCGTTCATCCAGTACAGGAGTCCCTCGGATCGCAGGGGAGAAGTGCTGGCGTGCGCGAGTTTTCTGAGTTTCGTTGGCGCCGCGCTGTCGGCCGGCCTGCTTGTCGCGTTGGAGCGCGTGTTCGGCCTGGGCGCGGCGGGGCGTTTCGTGGTGATAGGGGTGCTTACCGCGGCGCTCGGCGCGGCTGCCGTGATCGTTCTGCCGGATTTCCTGTTCAGGTTCTTCGTGGTCGTGGTTACGCGCTGCCTCTACAGGATCAGGACCGTGGGGCTCGAGAACTTGCCGTTGGAAGGGCCGGCTCTCCTGGTGCCGAACCATGTCACCTGGGTCGACTCGCTTATCCTGTCGGCGGTTCAGCAGAGGCGCATCCGGTTTGTGATGGCGCGCGAGGTCTACGAGAACCGGTGGATGAAGCCGGTGTTCAGGCTGATGCGTGTCCTGCCGATCTCATCGTCGGATTCGCCGCGGCGGCTTGTGGAGTCGCTCCAGGAAGCCCGCAGGGCGCTTGACGAGGGCTACATGGTATGCATTTTCGCGGAAGGCGCGATAACGCGAACCGGGTTCATGCACGGGTTCAGGCCTGGAATGACGCGGATTGTCAGGGGTCTGGAATGCCCGATCATACCGATACACATAGGCGACGCATGGGGCAGCATTTTCAGCTATCGCACCGGGCGCATGCCCGCCGGTTTCCCGAAGACGCTGCCGTACCCGGTGCATGTCAGGATAGGCGGGCAGATGCCTTCGACCGCGACGCCAGCCGAGATACGGGCGAAGATCATGGAGCTTTCGAGGGCGCCGTTCGACGCGCGGCGCGGGGCGGACCGCAATCTCGGGTTTGCCTTCGTGAAACAGGCCAGGGCGAGGTGGTTCAGCACGGCGATCAGCGACACGACTGGCGTATCCCTTTCGTACGGGCGGGCGCTTACGGCGGCCATAGCGCTGGGGGACGCTCTTGCCCCGAAACTGGAAGGGCAGGATCGTGTCGGCGTGGCGCTCCCGGCGTCGGCCGGCGGCGCATTGGTCAACCTTGCCCTGACGCTCAGGGGGCACGTCACGGTCAACCTGAACTTCACGGCCTCGCAGGAGTCCGTTGCCGCCGCGGCGGAGACGGCCGGGTTGAAGAGTGTGATAACCAGCCACCGGTTTCTCGGGAAGATGACGCGTTTTACTGTTCCGGGCGACCCTGTCTATCTCGAGGACGTGATGAGGGGCATCACCGGCGCGGCGAAGGCAGGGGCGGTTCTGAGAGCCTTGTTTGCGCCGGCCGCGTTGCTGGCGAAGCACAGGAGTCCCGGCGCCGATGATCCCGCGACCGTGATCTTCTCCTCCGGCAGCACCGGCACTCCGAAAGGTGTTGTGCTCAGCCACCACAACATCCTCTCGAACCTCGAGTCCTTCTCCATGGTGATGCGGTTCAGTCACAAGGATGTGATGTGTTCCATTCTGCCGTTCTTTCATTCGTTCGGCTACACATGCACGCTGTGGTGCCCGGTGACGCAGGGGTTCGGAACCTGTTTTCATCCGAACCCGATGGATGTTAGCGGAGTTCTCTCGATGCTGCGCGAACGGCGCCTGACGATACTGCTTGGCACGCCGACGTTTCTGGGCGCCTACGCCCGGCGGGGGGAGAGGCCCGACATGGCGAGTGTGCGGCTGGTTGTGGCCGGGGCCGAGAAGCTCAGGAAAGGCACAGCCGATGAGTTCGAGGCGAAGTTCGGCATCAGGCCCCTGGAAGGTTACGGGACGACGGAGATGTCGCCGGTGGTGTCGTTGAACGTGCCTGATGTGGAAGCAGGCGGGGTCCGACAGGCCGGAACCAAGGATGCCAGCATAGGGCACCCGATCCCGGGGGTGGCGGTGAAGGCGGTTGACCCGGACACCTTCGATCCGCTTCCGCCGGGCAAGGCCGGCCTGCTGCTGGCGACCGGGCCCAACGTGATGCTGGGCTACCTGGGGCGGCCGGACCTGACCGCGGCGGCCATGCGGGACGGCTGGTACGTCACAGGCGACATAGGGTTGATCGACGAAGACGGGTTCATGTTCATCCAGGACAGGCTCTCAAGATTCAGCAAGATCGGCGGCGAAATGGTCCCCCACATGGCCATTGAGGACGAGTACATGCGTACACTGGGGGGCGCCGAGAGGGTGCTTGCGGTGACATCGGTGGTCGACGAGAGCAGGGGGGAACAGCTTGTTGTGCTCCACACCGCTTCGGCCGGCGATGCCGCAGCGCTGGCGGAGATAATGCAACGCAGCGATATCCCCAACCTGTGGAAGCCGAAACGCGATTGCTACGTGGAGGTGGGAGCGCTTCCGATGCTCGGAAGCGGGAAACTGGATCTGAAAGAAGTCAAGCGCCTGGCCGAGGACCGGATGAAGGCAAAGGCCGGTTGATGCCGGGCGTGAAACCGTACTGGGAGGACAGATGAGCAAGCTACTCAGCCGCGCGGCGCGTTTGTGCGCCGCGCTCCTGTTGGCGGCAACCGTCACCGGATGCGCCAGTTCCGGAATGAAGGGAACGCCCTTTTACACCGGCGAGTACGACATCAGAAACGGCGAGGCCTCGGACCGCGTCAACCTGTGGCCCGTTGTCTACTACCGCAAGCCGGCGTTGTCCGTTCTGTGGCCGGTGATCGAGGTGACGGATGATCACGTTGCCGTTCGTCCGTTCATGTCGGTCTACGGCAGAAAGGGCGGCCGGCCCGTGGTCAATGTCCTCTGGCCGATCGCGCAGTTCAATCCGGCCCGTCACAGGCACAGGGTGTTTCCGGCGTTCTGGGGAGAGAACTACGCCGCCGTTTTCCCGCTCTACTGGCATTTCACCAGTCCCGCCTCGGGAAAAGTCACCGACGGACTGATTCCGCTCTGGTGGTACAGCCGCGACAGGAAGGGATACGACCTCAACGTGATCCCGCCCGTGTTCAACGTGAAGAACCGCGGCGACAACCGGGGCTGGCGGGCATGGCCGCTCGCGGGCCGTTACAGGAACGGGGAAGACAGGTACTCGTTCTTCCTGTGGCCGCTCGGGCATGCGTGGAGAAGCGCGGGAGAGAAGGGCAGCGCCTTCTTCCCTGTCTACGGTTATGTGCGCGACGGGGGCGGGAGAACCTTTGTCTCACTGCCGTACTCCTTCCGTCGTTCTTTCCAGGTTTCCAACCTCCACCCCGACTGGGACCTGGTGTTTCCGCTGTGGTGGAGTTCCCGCGGAAGAGATGAGGCCTTCTGGGCAACGCCCATCGCGGGCGGCGGCGGGACCGGCGATGGCCGCCGCCGCTGGCAGTACGTCTTCCCTCTCTACATCCGGCAGAAGAACGGCGAAGAGACCTCGCTTGTGACGGCGCTGGGCGGGTTTTCCGCGAAGGCGGCAGGGGAGACGTCGTGGGCGTTTCTTCCCGGCTTGAGCTGGGGTAACCGTTCAGCGCACGGGTACGAGGCGAACATCCTTGGCCCGTTGGCAAGATGGAGCAGGAAGGACCAGCGCCGCGCCGGTTATGTGTTCCCCCTGTACCTGAGCCGCAGTGAACCGGGGCGCTCCATGTTTGTCTCGCTGCCCTGGTCGAGCGGGCGTGACACGGACGGTTCGGACTGGCAGCTTGCGTTTCCGTTGATGTTCCGCCGAGCGAAGGGCACGGACGAGCGTCTCCTCCTCACGCCCCTCTATGCCGCCGGTTCCCGTCCCGACAGGCGCTGGCACGCGCTTGTGCCGTTATACTACACGAGTTCGGGCGATACCGGCCGCGTGTTCGCCACATTGCTTGGCGGCGTCAGCATGAGGGAAGAGGGGAAGAAGTGGTTGCTCTACCCGCTGCTGTCGGGTGGGCAATGGGCGGCGGGCGCCGGCGACCTGTGGATCGTCGCGCCGCTGTTTCACCTGGGATGGAACGGGCAGGGAAGAACGAGCCATCTGCTGCCTTTCTACTACTGGGACGGTCGTACCCGCACGTTCGCTTCTCCGCTCGCGGCCCACTGGCGAGACGCGGATGGGCGTGGCCGAACATTGATCCCCCCGGCGCTGTCGCTGCATGTGCAGCGCGAGAAGCGAAGCGATCTGTGGATGGCGGCGGGGCTGGCAAGGGCGAGCTGGGGAGAGAAGCCGGGCCCGCAGCACGTCTTCCCCCTGTTCTACCGCAACCCGGGCAGCGGGACGTTCCTTACTCCGCTCTATGCGGGCTGGAAAGACGGCGACCGCGAGGGGCGGGCGATTCCGCCGCTGCTTTCCGGGTGGAGCAGGGGGCGGGACTCGACGCGCGTGGTTGCGGCGGCGGGTCTCTTCCAGAACGAACGCTCGCGTGGGACGAAACCGTCATGGGGATACGCGTTCCCGTTGTACTACTACCGGGGCGGCGGGAAGTTTCTTACTCCCCTGTTCGGATGGGACAGGAGCCGGTCCGACAAGTACATGTACCCGCTTACCCCGCTTGTCGGGATACGCGGCGGCGATCACACGGGCGGATGGGTGTTTCCGCTTTTCTCGCACCGCGCCGCGAAGGACGGATCCAACTCGCGCGGATGGTTTCTCTGGGGCGGCTACCGCCGCTACGGGCGTCATCTCACGTCCGGCATGTTCCCGTTCTATTCCTACAAGAGCGACGGTTCCGCAAAGCTGGCCGGCACGGAAGGCGCCGGCACGGGGAGTTTCGGTCGCGACATGTTCGTTTTCCCCTCATTCTGGTATGAGAACCGTGTATCCGTCTGGCGGACGGGACGCGGGGAGAACGGGGGCGGGCAGCTCGCAATGTCCGCTACGAAGAAGAACGGCATGTTTCCCCTTTGGAGCTACTCCCGGCAGAAAGCCGCGGACGGGCAGGCAACCGTGCGCTCGTCAGTCGTTCTGTTTCTGCATGACTACCTGCGCCGGACCGGGACGAAGGCCGGCCAGGTCGACAACTACGTGCGATCGCGCGTCCTCTGGCGGCTGTGGCACTTCGAGCGTCTGAATGACGATGTAAGCGTGGATGTCTTCCCCGCCATCACCTATGACAGGCGCGGCGCGGGGTTTCGGAAGACTTCTTTCCTGTGGAGACTGTTCCGGTATGAACGTGACGGCCGGAGCCGCAAGCTGGATGTCCTGTTTGTTCCCGTATTGAGGACCGGCAAAGGTGTCGAGCCGGAAGGCAAGGAGCGCGCCAATGGCTGAGGAAATACTGATAGGTCTGGTCGCGACAGTGCTGGGAGTTGGGTTCCTGGTTCTGCCGGTGCTCGTGTTTGCGATGGTCATCGGCATACGCCGCAGGCTGACCGAGATGCGGGAGGTGCAGGACCGGATGGCCTCCGACCTGCGGATGCTGCGGCGCGGGCACGTTGCGGCGACGAGAGACGCATCCGCGCCGGAACCCGCGCGGGTCGCGGAGCCAGTGCCGCCAGCGGCGCCGGTTCAGGTCCCGGTCATGCCGGAACTGCCGCCTGCAGTGACGGTCGCGTGCGAGCCCGCGCATGTTGAGCCCGTACCGCCTTCTCCCCTGCCGCCGCCTTTGCCGCCTCCGGTCCTGGAGCCGGTTGCGGCGGAAGTCCAACTGCCTTCCGTTCCGGAGCCGCTGCAGCCCGAGCCGGAACCGGAACCGTCCGGGGTGGAGGTGGTCTTGAGGCGCATCTGGGCGTGGATACTCATGGGCGGTGAGCACAGGCTCGAGGGAACCACCCTGGAGACCGCGATCGCAACGTGGTGGCTGCTCTTGGCCGGCATCGGCGCCTTCGTTCTCTGCGCCGGCTATTTCCTCAAATGGTCATACGACAAGGGGTTGATCGGTCCGGCCGGCCGGGTCGGGATAACCGTGTTCTTCGGCGTTGCCCTTCTTGTCGGCGGGCTGAGGATGCTCGGGAAGCGATACAACCTTATCGGCCAGGGGTTTCTCGGGGGCGGCCTGCTGATTCTGTACTTCAGCATCTTCACCGCGGTGAACAGGTATGACCTGATAGGGCACGTGCCGGGCTTCGCCCTGATGGCGCTTGTCACCGGCGGCGCGTGCGTGTTGGCGGTCCGCACGAACTCCCTTCTCGTTGCCCTGCTTGGACTGGCCGGCGGATTCCTTACGCCGGTGATGATGCGGACACCGACCCCGAACCTGCCGGCGCTTTACGCCTACATACTCATGCTCGATCTCGGGATCATGGGAGTGGCGCGCCGCCGTGACTGGCAGGCCCTCAACTACGCGGCCTTCGTGCTGACGTACCTCCTGTTCTGGGGGTCGAAGTCGAACTACGACACGAGCCTGTTCCCGGTTGCGATGGTGTTCCTGTCGCTGTTCTTCGCCGTTCACTCTTGGATCTGCTACACGCGGACAGTCGGCGGCGGCAGGGCGGCGGGCACCCCCGACATCATGCACTTGGCGCTGAACGCCGGGGCGTTTGCCGGGTCGGGATACTCGCTCATACGCGAGGCGTACGGGCGGCCGTATCCGGCGCTGCTTGCGGTTTCGCTGGCTGCGTTCTACGTGCTGCACCTGTTCGTGTTCATCCGCCTGAAGATCTCCGACAGGCGTCTGCTCGCCGCCTTTCTCGGGCTGGCTTCGCTTTTCGCGGCGTGGACACTGCCGCTGGTGTTCGAGAAGGAGACTCTCACTCTTGCGCTGGCGCTGGCCGCCTTCATGTTCCTCTGGATGGGGCGAAGGCTGGAGAGCGGGTTCCTCGGGTGGCTCGGACAGGCGCTCTACATGGTAGTCTTCCTGCGGTTGGTCTTCTGGGACATGCGTCGCGGCTTTTCCGGGGCGGCGGTTGCGGGCAACCATGCTGAGTACTGGAAGGGGCTGCTGGGGCGCCTTATGACGTCCGGTGTCTCGATAGGGTCGTTTGTGGCCGCGCACGTGGCTGAATTCCGGGCGGCGCGGCGCGAGGCGGATGCCGAGAACGGGAAGCCGGTGGGGGCGCAGCCTGGGAATGCCGCGTGGGGGTTCCACTGGGTTGCGTTGATCCTTGTGTTCATCTTCCTGCACCGCGAGGTGTCAACGATGTTCGGGTGCTGGCCGACGTTCCTGCCGGCCGCCGTCACGGTTGTATGGTGCGCGGTGGCGGCATACCTGCTGCAGCTTCACCTGTCCGGCCGTCCCGGCGCCAGGGGCGCGTATGCCGTCATGTGCGTCCTGATCTTTCTTGCCGCCGCCAAGCTGATCGTTCGGGACACCGAGGCGTGGGGGCTTACTCCGTACTGGGTCTACCGCGGCGGTGCGACGGCCAAGGCGGCGCTGGCCAGGTTCCTTGACTTTGCCGCTGTAACGGCATTGTGTCTGGCCGTATTTCGCTGGATTGGTCTGAAGCGCCGGGCTGTCACAAGCGCGGTTGTCTTCGGTTATTCAGCGCTCCTTCTCGTCTTCATGTATGCAACGGCCGAGACGAGTACCGCGCTGTTCCACTACTTGCCGCGTTTCAGGGCAGGCGGAGTATCGGTCCTCTGGGCACTGTTCGCCATTTCGTTCGTCGCAGGCGGGATATGGAAGAACTCCCGTTCGCTCCGCTACACAGGGCTTGCGCTTTTCGCCGTGGTGCTTGGGAAGGTTTTCCTCTCCGATCTTGCGCGGATGGAGATGGTCTACCGCGTCATAGCGTTCATGGCCGTGGGCACGGCGTTGCTGCTCGGTTCCTTCGCATACCTTCGAGCAGGGAAGAAGAGGGATGAATCTCCGAACGGCCCTGACGACGGAGACAACGGCGCCACGCCGGAGGATGCGGCATGAAGAAGGCAATGGGGTTGTTCCTGGCCTTCAGCGCGGCTGCGGGGTTTGCCGGAGGCGCGGACCTTGCCGGGTTCCCGTTCGTAAAGGACCTGGTGCCGCCGGGGCAAACGGAGTCCGTTCTATCCGCGGTTGCGCTGGACGAAGACGTTTTTGCCGAGACCGGTGACCTGTTCGCCAACCTTCGTCTGTTTGACCGGGATGGCAGGGAGACGCCTTTCCTGAGGGCCGTCGCGACGCAGACCCGCACCGTTGAACGCACTGTTGAAGTGCCGGTGCGCATACTGGACTTCAAGCTCCTGCCAGAGAACCGGTGCGAGATCGTCATCGAGCGGACCGACGAAATGCGCGGGCCGGCCGTAGGCGAGCTTTTTCTTCAGACGCCGCTGAGGAACTTCGAGAAGGAAGTGCAGGTGTTTTCCAGCGACGACCGTGCGGGATGGGACGAGGTGGCGCGCGAGACGGCGGTGTTCGACTACAGCCGCTATCTCGACGTGCGGAACGAGACCGTGCAGGTGGCGCTGTCAATGAAGCGTTACTACCGGGTGCTGATTGCCAATCTCTCGGAAGAACGGCGCGCGCCGATGCGGCAGCTTGTTCGGGAGACACAGGGCGGGCAGGCGACCCGCGAGACGGAGACGGTTACTCTCAACACGGAAGATTTCCGCGTCAGCCGGATTGCCGCACGGGGTGTCGTCCGCGACGAGAGCGTGAAAGGGCCGGTCCTGCGGACCTACTCGGTTTCCGGGTTGAGCGTTACCCACGACTCGAAGGAAGGCACGAGCAGTATCGAGTTCTCCTTGAGGCGTGTGCCGCTGACCTCGCTCAAACTTCTCGCGGAAGGGGCGCAGTTCAGCAGGCAGGCGTATCTGTACGGAACCGCGGATTCGGGGGCGAAGGCGGTGTGGCGGCGGCTGTCCTCGGCGCGCATAGAGAGGATCCGGCTCGCACGAACACGGGTGGAGTCCATGGACATCGTTCTGCCTCGGGCCGCGAGGTTCAGCCGGTACCGGGTGGTTATCGAGAACCGTGACAGCCCCACGCTGGAAGTGAAAGGTGTTGAGGCGACCGGCGAGGCGCAGGAACTCCTGTTCTTTGCCGCGCAGGGAGCGGGTTACATGCTGGCATATGGCGGGCCGCTGGACAGGCTTCCTCAATACGACATAGCCGGTGTTCTGGGTCAGCCGCCTTACTCGCCGTCGCAGAGGTACGGGGCAGGTCCACAGCGCGACAACCCCGAATGGAAGCCGGCCCGGTTTGATGTGGGGGCCGGCCGGCCGCTGTTCATCGCGGGGCTTGTCGTGATGGTACTGGTTCTTGTGTGGGCGATTGCGCGGGCTGCGCGTCAGATGGATACGAGCGGCACGGCTTCCTGACGGAAGGGCGGCCGCTGTCCGGCGCCCCGTGGACAGCGGGCGCGGCTTGGGAGTGCGATTCCACGGAGAGGACCCGGGGTTGCCGGGCGAAGACCAATGCCGATGTGGAGACAGGTTATGAACGGTCTGGTGGCAGGGGGGATAGTCGGCGCTGTCGGATACCTTGCCATGTGCGGGCTTCTGTACTTCAGGCAGGACAGCTACGTTTACTTCCCGGACAGCCGGATCCGGAATGTGCCGTCCGATTTCGGGATGAAATACGAGGATGTCCGGATCCCTGTGGGG
>VGWI01000062.1 GCA_016873655.1 Lentisphaerota bacterium | reverse complement strand
GGGATTCGTGCGGGAGGAGGTGAATTCCGGCCTCTTCCAAGAACTTGTACAGGACCATTCCCGGTTCAACATGGACGCTGCGCGCGCGGCGGGCGTATTTCTGCCGCTGCTCGAGTTCAAGACACAACTCTTCATCGCCGTGGTCCTTCTGCTCGGCGGCGTTCGCGTGCTGAACGGAGAGACGGACATCAGCGCGCTCTACGAGTTCATAGTCATGGCTGGCGTCTTCTACGGCCCCATCCAGACGTTGGGAAACCAGTACAATGCCGCCCTCTCCGCCATGGCCGGAGCCGAACGCGTGTTCAAGTTGCTGGACACGAAGCCGGACTGGACCGACGCGGACGACGCCGCGGACCTGCCGCCGATACGCGGCAAGGTGGAGTTCAGGGATGTAACCTTCGGCTACAACCCGGCCATGCCGGTTCTGCACAACATCTCGTTCGTCGCCGAACCCGGCCAGACCGTGGCGCTCGTCGGCCACACGGGCAGCGGCAAGACTTCCATCATCAACCTGCTGGCGAAGTTCTATCTGCCGGGGGCTGGCCAGGTGCTCGTGGACGGATGCGACATCGTCAAGATCCGCAGCGATTCCCTCCACCGTCAGATGGGCATCGTCCTGCAGGAGAACTTCCTGTTCACGGGCACGATCATGGACAACATCCGCATGAGCCGCCCCGACGCATCAAGGGAAGATGTCATCCGCGCGGCGAAGGATCTGGACTGCCTCGACCTCATCGCGTCGCTGCCGGACGGATTCAACACCGTTGTCGGCGAGAAGGGCTCCGGCATCAGTCTCGGCCAGCGCCAGCTCATCTGCTTCACACGCGCGATGCTGGCCAATCCCAGGATACTCATTCTCGACGAGGCCACGAGCTCGGTTGACACCCTCACCGAGGCCCGTATCCAGGCAGCTCTCGAACGGCTCCTGTGCAACCGGACAAGCTTCGTCGTGGCCCACCGCCTCAGCACGGTAAGGCACGCGGACCTCGTGCTGGTTCTTGAAAACGGCCGTATCGCCGAGCGCGGAACACACGACGAGCTGCTGCGCCGCGGCGAAATCTACACCGAACTCTACCGCGAGTTCGTGAGGTCGGGAGCGGAGTAGCGCAAGCCGCGAGTTATTCGCCAGGAGCCCGGCGCTCCGCCAGCGCGGGCGGAATCCCCGAATCGCAAGTGGGGCAGAGAAAAGTGCGCTAGCCCAGTATCTGGCGGACGACGTCCGCGGCAGTGTAATCCGGGTTCCCGTCCGAGCAGAAACGAGCGATGCGAATGAAATCATCGCCCAGCGTGACGAGGGGAAGTTCGACTCCGCCCCCGGCAAGCCGCTGCGGCATCCCGATGTTGGCAACGAGAGCGTTGCAGAGACACTTTCTCCCCTCCGCGTCTTCCACGCGGCCGCCTTTCGCGAGAAATGCCTCGAACGGTTCGGCGCCGCACCGGTACCCGAGAGAGCCGTCAGGCTTGCGGTATACCTCTCGCAGGAAACCGAGATCGCAGACACGCCGCCGCTTGTCGTAGACATCCGCCTCCGAGAGCGTGCCCTCCAACTGCGCCACCTTGAACGGAAACCCGGTCGGTGAAGCCCGCCCGTCGGTGAACACCTTCGCATCCCCCGCAAGCGCCTTCTTTACCAGCGAACGGCGGATGGATGGCTCCAGCCCGGATTCAACGCACAGGGCAAACGGCGTGCCGACCTGAACGCCGATGGCGCCCAGCGCCAGCGCGTCCTTCAGCCACTGCGCAGAACCGTAACCTCCGGCCACCCAGAACGGCAGGCCGAGTGATCGGAAAGCATCCCAGTCAACCACGTCACGCGGCCCGTAAACGGGCTGCCCGTCGTCGGTCAACTGCCTCTTCCCGCGCGGGGGCGCATTGTGGCCGCCGGCCACGGGGCCTTCGACAATGAAACCCGTTATGTCGCTCCCGATCCTGCGGGCCATCATCGTCGCAAGTGTCGAGGACGAGACAATGGGGAGAAACATGGGCTTCTCCAACGGCGCCATTTCCATGCCCGGCTCGATGAAGTCAGCGGGGGAAAACGTCACCACGACCGGCTCAAGACCGGCGGAGCCTGTGACGTTGATCGTGTAGGACGCCGGCCTGTGTTGAGCCAGCGCGGAGATGGCGGCCGGGAATTCCATCGGTATGCCCGCGCCGACTACCACGGCGTCAACGCCTGCCAGCATCGCGCCGTAGAGCGATGGCAGGTGCGGCATCTGTATCTTCTCGAGGTAATTAATCCCAACCAGTCCGCCGTGCCCCTCCTTGGCGAGGAAGACTTCGACGAAATTGGCGGCAACACACAGCTCCTGCGCGGCGCGATTGGGCTCCACGGTGTGCATGAGGGCCCGCGCGTACGGCTCGCCAGGTTTCAGCCCTTCTGGAACATGATACTTGGCCAGTATCCGTTCGGATATGGACCGGAAGGGAAACCTCGCGAGCGCGCGGCGAATGTGGCCGCCTCTGTCGCCTTCCTGGAGTCGTCTGGCCATGATGCCGTCCAACCCCGTCCCCGCCACAATGCCCATCTGTCCAAGGGTCGACACCGCACGGGCAAGCGACCAGTTGGATACACCGGCGCCCATCCCGCCTTGAATAATTATAGGTAATTCCGCTTGCATCTGCGGACCTTACCCGATCTCGCGGAAAATGGGGAGAAATGCTTTTTGACGAACTGCGTCTGATGTCTCGCGCGGATGCCGACCCTATGAATCCGGCGCATCTTCGACTTTCGGAAGGTCTTCCACTCCAGAGGGATGAGTGGAACGAGATGACACGGTCCGCATCACCCCAGGTTTCTGCAAAAAACTGAAAATAGCACACTTTTCGGCCGCAATAACACCCCTGTCGGGCCTGGTTTTCCTGCATGGACAGTGGGACGTGCGGCAGGTTGAGATCCTCAGCAGTCAGATCGAACGCATGACGGCTTGTCCCAGTCTCAATCTGCGAGTGCTCTTCGTTGCCGCCCCCATGCATCCGTCCCCAATTCCCCTTGCGCCCGTCTCCAGAGCCATGTATCAGCATGGCGTTCAGAGCTTACGGGAGATACAGCGGCGATGGCAGATTTCAACAGGACTTCACGGATCATGGCAACGTGCGCAAAGGCGATGCCCGCGCTCCTTGCGGAAGAAATGGGTGCGCTGGGGCTGAACGTGACACGCCGCCTTGATGCCGGGGTCGAGACTGAAGGCTCGCTGCTTGACGCGATGCGGATGAACCTGCAGCTCAGAACCGCGCACAGGATTCTCTATCTCCTGGCGGAAACGGTCATTACGAACCCCGACGAACTCTATAACTGGGTACGGTCCGTGCCTTGGGAGCAGTATGTCCGCCCCGACGGATACGTGTCGGTCCAGTCGTCAGTGCTTCACTCCTCGATCCGGGACACGCGCTTCGCCGCCCTGCGCTGCAAGGACGCGATAGTGGACCGCATCCGCGATGCCATGGGCCAGCGCCCTGATTCAGGCCCGGAAGATACCGGGTCCGTTGTCTTTCTTTTCTGGCGCGACGAATACGCGGCAATTTACGTGGACACGTCGGGCGAGCCGCTGTCGCGCCGCGGATATCGGCGGCTTCCATGGAAGGCGCCGCTTCGGGAAACGCTTGCGGCAGGGATCGTCATTTCCTCCGCATGGGACGGGCAGTCGCCGTTCGTGAACCCCATGTGCGGCAGCGGCACACTTGCGATCGAGGCGGCGCTGATGGCCACCGCAACCGCGCCCGGCCTGCTCAGGAAGAACTTCGGGTTCATGCACGTTCCGGACTTCAGGCGGAAGGACTGGGAGGAGCTCAGGTCCGACGCGATCGGGAAACGCCGCACCTGCGGCTGCGAGATCGTTGCGTCCGACCATGACCAGCGCGCGGTGAAGACGGCCCAGGCAAACGCACGCGCGGCCGGGATGGGCGATTCCATACGCTTTGAGACCTGCGATTTCGCGCGGACAACACTGCCCGGTTCCGGAGGAGTGGTGATACTCAACCCCGAATACGGCGAGCGGCTCGGAAAGGGAAAAGACCTGTCCGGGGACTACCGCGCCATCGGCGATTTCTTCAAGAAGCAGTGCCGGGGCAGGCGCGGCTTTGTGTTCACCGGAAACATGGCGCTGGCAAAGGGCATCGGCCTGAGATCGAAACGGCGTGTCCAGTTCTTCAACAGCACGATCGAATGCCGCCTGCTGGAGTTCGATATCTACGAGGGAACGAAACGAGTGTCCAGGCAGGGATCCGCCGGGCAGGACGTCAACGAACGCCCCGCGCCGCGCCGGGCTGGCCCCGCCCAAGCTTGACGCGCATCCACCTGACCGGCGCGAGGGACTTGTCCTCGTTCAGCCCGTAGAAATACCCGCGCACCGTGATGCCTTCCGGCGACGCAACCTGCTTCAGAACGGCGGCGCCGGCAGCGCCGCTTTCAAACGAAACGCGCCGCCACACGAATACGCCGTCCGCCTCCCTTTCGCCCTCAAGCACGACGGTTTCGGAAGGATGCCGCAACACCATCCAGAGCCGGCCATCCTGCACCTTGCAGACACCGGGATATCTCAGTTTCATCGTTCCTTCGTCGCGGGTCACAGTCTCCTCAGTCTCGATGCGGACGAATAACGGGCTGACTGCCGTGTACTTCTGGGCCACCATCACCGCCGGGCCTGCGATCAGCCGCGGCACAAGGCCCTCAAAGGAATCGGGCGTTGAAGGGGGAACACCGCCGGGCTTCTGCCCGAGAGGGTCGTCGTAGTGGTTTATCCGCCCCTGCCACATGCCCTCCAGCGGCTTGAAGACACCGGCAAACACCTCGTCGGCAGGAGTAGTCGCCGGAATACGGGCCACGTCATCAATCGCGACCTTGCGCGAACAACCGGGAGCGCACAACAGCAGCAAACAGACTGAAATGACCGCTCCGACCATTACCGCCTCCATCTCCGGCCGCATACCGGGCCTACTCTTCGCCCTCGACGGACGCCGTGCCGTTCGTTTCCGAGCCGATGTCGGCAGCAGGCTTCCTCCCGAACACGCTTCCCAAAAGTCTGTTCGCGCCGCCGCCGACAGCGGAGCCGGATGTCTTCACAACGTCCCCAACGCTCTTCAGAAGTCTGACGAACACCATCCGCACCACGTCGGTCACAGTCGTCTGGTCCTCACGCCCGATATTCCTCATCTCGATGGCCGGAAGCGGCATCGGCACGCCCATTCCCTGAAGCATTCGCGAGGTCACCCTGATGCGGCCGTTCTTGATCACCAGCAGATCGATCTCAACCTTCTTCGCGTCCTCGTCAACCGTCTCTGTTTTCTTCTCCCCCTCATTGTCCCCGGCATCGAGAGAATCGATGAGCTTGCCGAGGTTGCTTCCGGTAAGCGACATCTCGTAGTTGATGTCGGGGCCGTCAATGATCACCTCGCGGATACGAACAACGTCGCCCATGAGAGAGCCCGTGTCCATGGCAACCCGCAACTGGTCCAGTTTCAGCAGGTGCGCGCTCTTGAACCCTTCCGGGTTGCCGACCGTCAGGCTCCTGAGCTGCAGGTCTCCCTTCCTCAGTGCGATACTGACGCCCTCAAGAGACACAGGCACGCCCAGCATCGCAGGCCCAGCCCCGTTGACCGCGGTCTTTACCACCGGGCCGGCGGCGAGCGAAAGAACAAGGGCAAGGAGCGCCAGCACCGCGACAAGCACAAGCACAACAACACCGCATACTTTCAGCGTTTTCTTCATGCACCACAGTCAAGAGCATCCTGCCTTCTGAAGCAATCGTTTTCCCATGCGGCGGCCCTCGCCGCGGTTCGCGCCGACCGAAACGCGCAAAGCGGTTTGCGTTGGGGGCCCGGCAAGGCTAGATTCCGGCCGTCATGCGCATCAGTCACATCGCGGCAGTGCTGGCCGTGTGCGCCGGTTTCGCGTGGGCGACGCAGGAATCGAGCGCATCTGCGCGCGTGTTTGACTACGTCACCGTCCGTGCCAACGACCGGAGCGGCAGAAAGGTCGAATCGGTCAGACTTCAGTGGAACGAGAAAGAGAACGGGGCCGACTGTTCCTACGTCTCACTGCGCGAGGCCGGCAGCGAGTTTGTCAGCATTTCCCTCGGCGAGTCCAACCGCGTTCTGTCCGCGCGGATGTCACGGATGAACTCGGCCGGCCGTACCGTCGCCGGCGCAAGGATCATTGTCCGCGGAAACACTGTCCATTCGGAGCAGTTCCGTCCGGACGGGCGGGTAAGATCAAGATCGCGCGAACTGGACGAGCGGCCGCTTGTCGCGGATGCGGGCTTGCTGTTCTGGCTGCGGGAGTTCCCCTTTGGAACGGATGGCGAGCTTTCCGTCATGATGGCGGCGTTCACGGGGCACTTCGTGACCATGAGGTTCCGCGATGAAGGGCCGGAAACCGTAACCGTGCCCGCCGGATCCTTCGAATGCCGCAGGGTCGTCGGCGTCGTTGATCTTGTCGCCACGGAGATAAAGACAACCTACTGGCTGACCGCCGCGGAACCGCACTTCCTCGTCAAGTTCGAGGGGAGGCGCGGCATATTCATCGCGCCGGTGTACACAACGTCACTGGTCTCCACCAACGGCGTCGGCGTTCCCGGCCTCGACTGAGGGATCGTCCCCGCGCTCGAACGCCAGGGCGCCGGTCGGGCAGATCTCAACGCACCGGCGGGCTGCTTTCTTCAACCCGTCCGCAAGCGTTTCGCCAAAAGGAACGTCAACCCGCACATCGAATCCCCGGCCGATGAAAGCGAGGCCGAGTTTCTCCGATTCCTGCTCGGTCGCGCGGACGCACAGTCCGCACTTGATGCACTTGCCGGGCTCGTAGATCACCTCGGCGTGCTGACGCCTTATCGTCACAGGAAGGCGCGACTCCCCCTTGAACCTGGCGGCCGTCGCCGCAAGGGCGGTGCTGTGTTCGCGAAGCCTGCACGATTCGACTTTCCGGCAGTCGCAATGCAGACACCTGGCCGCCTCCTCGCGCGCTTCGGCCGCAGTGAAGCCCGCGGCTTTCCCGCCGGCGGGCGCAACTCGCCCGCCGGACGACGCCTCACTGAGGAACGCGTCCATGTCCGCCTTCTCAAGTTTCCCGACTACGGAGCAGAAACGCTTCGCGGCAACACAAGCTCCGCCGCGCAAGAACGCGTCGGCGGCCACCGCGGCCGCGCGCCCTTCGGCCGCGGTCCTGACAGCCATGCGCCCGCCGACCCCTGCAACCGCGCCCGCGGCGAATACGCCGCGTCGTCCCGCCGAAAGCGTAGCGGAATCAAGCCGTATCCCCTTGTCGCCCGCGTCAAGCCCCATCGCCTTCAGCACGGCGGGGTCAGTCACGCCGGCAGCCAGCACCACGGCATCACAATCCGACAGCAGCCCGTCAAGCGCGACATCCTTCCCAAGAGCGGTGCGGCACGAGAACACAACGCCGGCCGATGCAATCCTCGCGATCTCGCGGTCGAGCACCTCGCGGGGCAGGTCTTCTTCCGGCACCGCGCTGCGCAACGTTCCCCCGGGCAGGTCCGCGGCCTCGATCACAGTGCACGCGTGGCCGAACCGGGCGAGAAAGTAAGCCGCGCTCAGCCCGGCAGGACCAGACCCAACAACGAATGTTTTCTTCCCCGACGCCGCCGCGCAACGCACGCCCGACGCAACGCCGCCGGCGAAATCGGCTGCGTATCTCTTCAGCAGGCATATCGCCACGGGGGCGTCGTGCCGCCCCCGGCGGCACGCCTTTTCGCACGGAGCCTGGCATATGCGTCCCAGAACGCCGGGAATCGCGATATGCCGCAGCACGGTCGCCAGCGCGGCGCCCGGGTTGCCTCCCGCTATCTGCCGGATCATCAGCGGTATGTTCATTCCGGCCGGACACGCGCGACGGCACGGCGCGTCGCAGTCGCCGACATGCTCGCTCAGCAGCAGTTCAAGCGCCTGGCGGCGGGCCTCAAGCACTTCCGGACTGCCGGTCACTATTTCCATGCCGTCCTCGGCCAGCGCGGAACAGGCGGGATGAAGCCTGTTCTTCCTGGTGTCGCAGACCATGCAGACCATGCAGGACGTGAACGGCGGGAAGGCCTTGTCGTGACACAGCGTGGGAATGCCTATCCTCAGCCTGTGCGCGGCGTCGAGGATGGTTTCCCCGTGCTCAACGCGCACGCTTCTGCCGTCTATCGTGAGTCTCGGCATGGATTCACCCGCCTCCCGACGCCGTCTTCTCGTCGGCTATCTCTATCGCCTCGACGGGGCACGCCTGCCTGCATACATCACACCGCGTACACTTGCCCGCGTCTATCTCGTGCCTGCTGTATGGTTTCGGCTCTATCGCATCCACGGGACAAGCCTGCGCGCAACGCGTGCAACCTATGCACTTGTCCGTCACCCGGTAGCGGATCAGCTTCTTGCATTTCTTTGCCGGACAGAACCCGTTCACGTGGGCTTCATACTCCTCGCGGAAGTAGCGAAGAGTCGACAGCACCGGGTTCGGAGCGGTCTTCCCCAGCCCGCACAGGCTGCCCTTCTGAATGGAATGGCCAAGCTTTTCCAGGAATTCCACGTCGCCCTTCGCCCCGCGCCCGTCGCACAGGCGGGTAAGGAGCTCCAGCATCCGCTTCGTTCCGATTCGGCAGAACGTGCACTTCCCGCACGACTCCATCTGGGTGAACGCGAGAAAGTAGCGCGAAATGTCCACCATGCAGTCGGTATCGTCGAGCACGACCATGCCGCCCGACCCCATGATGGCGCCGGCGGAAACGAGTTGGTGGTAGTCAACCGGCGTGTCGGCCAGGTGCGCCGGAACGCATCCGCCGGACGGTCCCCCAACCTGTATTGCCTTGAGCTGCCTTCCTTCCGGCACGCCCCCGCCGATGCGGTCAACAATCTCGCGAAGAGTGATTCCCATCGGGACCTCGATCAATCCCCCGCGCGCCACCTTCCCGGCAAGCGCGAAGGCCTTGGTCCCCTTGCTGTTCTCAGTGCCCATCGCCGCGAAGGCCGCCGAACCGTTTCTCATGATCCACGGCACAAGCGCGTAGGTTTCCACGTTGTTCACGAGCGTCGGCGCGCCCCACAGACCGGATTGGGCGGGGAACGGGGGCCTTATGCGCGGCATCCCGCGCCGCCCTTCGATCGCGGCCATCAGCGCGGTCTCTTCACCGCAGACGAATGCACCCGCGCCTTCAACGATCTTCAGGCTGAGCGAATGGCCGCTGCCCATTATCCCCTTGCCAAGAAACCCGCGTTCCTCGCAGATGCGCAGGGCTTCGCGCACTCGTTTGGTGGCAAGCGGATACTCGGCACGGATGTACATGTGCCCCTCATTCGACCCTACGGCGAAGGATGCGATGCACATCCCTTCGATCACCCGGAACGGGAACGATTCCAGGATCATCCTGTCCATGAACGCGCCGGGGTCGCCTTCGTCGCCGTTGCAGATGATCCGCTTCTTCGCGCCGCGCGCCGCCCACACAAACCCCCATTTCTCGCCGGTAGGGAAACCGGCCCCGCCTCGACCGCGCAGCCCGCTTTCCTTAATCTCGCCGATTACTTCCTCGGGCGTCAGCCCCTCGATGCACTTCTTCAGGGCGCTGAAGCCCCCCAGCCTGATGTAGCCGTCGATATCGAGCGGATCGACTTCCCCGCTGTTCTCGGTTGCGATCCTACGCTGCGGGCCGCAGTACGCGCCGTCGCCGCCCCCATCCGTATCAACCGCAAACCTGCCAACCGGCTCCCATGCCTCGTCCGTCAGGATCCGGTCCAGGACACACGAACAACCCGCGCCTAACCGCCTCGCCATGCCGGGCGGACTGAAATGATGCAGCAGTATCTGTCGCACATCCTCCTCGCCGACCTTGCCGTACCTGTACGACTTGCCGCTGCCGTCCAGCACCTCGATCAGCGGTGTCTGGTACGAAATGCCCGTGCAGCCGACCCCGCGAAGGGCCACCGGCAGACGCAACGCGGCGACTTCACGGGCGAACGCGTCGCGCGTTTTCGCGGACCCGCCGGCGACGCAACTGGAGCAGAGGCATATCCGCACCTCGCCAGCGGCCCCTTCCGCCATGCCGTCCCCGCCGCTTTCCCCGCGTGACTCCAGCGAGGCCAGGAAATCCCCGATCACCGCACCCGCCTGGGTCGGGTCAACCGGGCCGTAGATTGCGTTGTCTATCTGGACCGCCGGCGCCAGCATGCAGCAACCGAGGCATGCAACCTTCTCCAGCGTGAAGTTGAGCCCGGCATCGGTGTCCTCGCCATCCGCAAGCTTGAGGTGACGGTGAAACGCCGCGTGCAGGTTTTCGGCGCCCTTGACGTGGCACGCTGTTCCGATGCAGACCTTGACAACATGCTTGCCCGCCGGCTTGTGCCGGAACTGGCTGTAGAAAGTCGAGACGCCGGCGATGCCGGCCGGCGTTATCTCGGTCGTCTCGCAGACGCGGCGAAGGGCCTCCTGCGGAAGGTAGTTGTACTTCGCCTGTATGGCCTGCAGTATCGGGATCGTCGCCTCACGGGTCTTCCCCGCAACGGCAATGATCGCGTCAATTTCCTTCAAGTCCATGGTCTGGTCGGCCGCTGTGGTCTTTCCGTTGGATTTCCGCCCCGCTTCGGCACGGCGCCACGTCAGGTTATGAGCTTTGGCACGTCGTCGGTGTACGTGTCTTCCTTGTCCCGCAGAAAAGCGCGCAGAGACGGGCTTGGCTCGCTTCCCCTCGGGGGCTCGGGCTTCCCGTCCATGAGAGCGCGGGTCCTGGCCACGGCCCCGGCCACGGCCCTGAGCAGCTCATCGGTGTTGACCGGCTTGATCAGGTAGTCATACACATCGTACTTCAACGCCGCCGAGGCCGTCCCGGGCGCGCCGAAACCGGTAAGAAGTATCACGGAAAGGTTCGGCTTCCCGGCCTTCAGCAGACGGAGCAGTTCCATTCCGTCCACCGGCCACATCTTTATGTCGGAGACAACGGCGTCGTAGTCCTCCTTGTCCAGCATGCGTACTGCCTCCTCTCCGTTCGGCGCGGTGCCCACCGTGTAGCCCTCCGAACAGAGAATCAGCTTCAGCGATCTGAGAACGTACTTCTCGTCGTCAACCAGCAGTACTCGCCCGGAATTCATTGCTCCCCCGGCGCAGAATCCTGCGCATTTGCCGTCCCGTCACCCGATCCACCGGCGCCCGCCGCAAAGTCATCCGCCGGCAAAGCCGGCGAAAGGAAGGCAACAGCCAGCGCGGCGGCGGCCAGCAAGGCCAGCCCCCACCCCACGACCAGCCTGCCGACCGCCGTCTCGGCGAGTACCGAGTCCGCCGGGGGCAGCCGGCGCGGGTCAGGCATCCGCCGCCGCAGATCCGCCGCCACTCCAAGCGCAACCACCGCCAGCGCACCGAAAGATAACACCAGCGGCACGCCCGTCTCCATCCTGCGCTGAGCCCGGAAGAACTCGCGCCGGGCGTCTGCGTCGGCAACCCTGATCCGCCGTTTAAGACTCTCGTTGCCGGTGTCTTTGGAGAACTCGGCGCGCAAACGGACCAGCGCCGGGTCGTTCAGCGGATCGGCGGCGGTCAGTTTCACCACGGAAAGAACAAGCAACCCGCCAAGCACCGCGCTGAACACGGCGCATATCACCCCCGTTCCAAGCGATACATGCCGCACGAAGCGCAGTAAGGCGGTTCTGCCGGTGTCATCCCCTATCATGATCCAGCCTCCGCCCCGGTGTCCTTCTGCCTCTCCTTTGGGCAGTACTCAAAACACCGCGCGCAGCTTACACACGTCTCTCTGTCCGGGACATAGTCGTCGCGCCGTCTTCTCACGGAGAACTCGTAGAGCCTGGCCCAGAATGCAAGGCCCACGAAGACGCCCGCAAGAGCGCCCCATACCACGTACCTGTCGCGAACCAGGTCTGCCGCCTGCATCAGGGCAGCCCTGGTGAGCCCGCTCTTCCGGTACGTCTCCGTCTCGATTGTAACGCCCTCAAGGCCGGCGCGATCCTCAAGCAGCACGGCTTCCGCCGTGGCGACAGTTGCGTGGCTCCTCGACCACGCCGCCGACACCCGCGCTCCGATCCATCCGCTGGCTGCTGCAACAACCGGCAGAAGCGCGAACAGCAGCACGAGCCGCCTCCGGCCCGACACCCGCGGTTCGGGCGCCTTCTTCGGAAGCGGCATAAGGATGGCGCCGAACGGGCACGATTCCTCGCACAGCCTGCACTGGACGCATTCGTCAGGCGTGATGGTCACATGCCTGCGGGCAATCTTCGAAGCCCATCCCAGAAGGACCGAGTACGGGCAGATAAACCTGCAGTAAGGGCGGCCGATGACTGTTCCGAGCAACAACAGCAATGCGCCTGCGGCCATCATATAGGCCGGTCCGCCAAGCCTGAAGAAGCCGACAAAGGGGTCGTAGCGGCAGATGATGAACCGCGAACCGGTCACTGCCATCACCACCGAGGCCGCGAGGTACACAACGGGTATCATGCCGAGTATGCAGGCTATCCCGGAAGGGACCTTCAACGGCCGCAGCAGCACGATGTCCTGGATCGCGCCGAGCGGACAGACCGCCGCACAGAATGTCCGCCCGAAAAACAGCGCCGCAAGCAGTGGTAGAAAGAAACTGGCCACAACCGCATAGGGTATGACATAGGAACGGTCCGCCAGCGCAAGCGAGACGTTCTGCACGGACCCAACGGGGCAGACGCAACCCTTCCGCCAGAAACCGAAGTACAGCAGGCAGAACAACATCAACCAGAACGTCTCCCGGCGCGAACGCCTCTTGAGAACGATCCAGCTCGCAAGCGCAATGGCCCCGGCAAGGACCGCAACGTCGAGATTTTCGAGGATATCGGCCCTTGGCGGCGGAGTCAGAGTGCCCGGCATCGTGTACCCGGTCTCAAACTCTGGCTTCGGAAACCGCTCCACCGCCGCCGACGGAATTGCCGTCGCAACCAGAAACGCCAATATGGCTGCGGCACGCCGAATCATGCCTTCTCCCCGCCTTCTTCAATCGGTTGAGTACGGCCCTGCTCACCCTTGAGTATGTACGGATGCTTCGCCGGGACACGCTTGAACGCATCGGCGGGACACGCTTTCGCGATCGCACACTCGTTGCAGTTCACGCACCTGTCATGCCGGACCTGCAGGTAAAGCGACCCGTTCCCGAATGATCCGCACCCCTTCACGCACACTCCGCAGCCTATGCAGAGGTCTTCGTCAATCGTGTACTCGTAGTAAGGGTCCTCCACCCATGTCCTCTTTATCGCGGCAACGGGACACAACTGGTTCTCTGCCGCCGTGTTCAACTCCTTGACGTACGGCTGGTGGTAGCCGCCGCAAAGCTCGCAGTAGCCGCACACGTCGTGCGCGTGCACACACTTGACCGCGGACGGCTTCAGGACACACTCCGTTGCGCAACGTCCGCATTGCACGCACTTCTCGGGGTCCAGTTGCCAGACTGTGTCGCCCCCGGACCCGCGCACCGCGGCGGCGCCAGCCGCGCCGCCGAGGGCTATGGCCGCGGCGCTGTTGAGCCCGGTTCGAAGGAATTGCCTCCTGTCAACCTCGCGGCTCATCATCGATTCCTCCGTACCGCGCTGTCGCCGGCCGCCTCGCGGCCGACGCCGGCCCGCTTCAGGTGCAGAGCCTGTGGAGTCCCGCACCCGTCCAGACCGGGACACCCGCTGCAAACGCCGCTGCCGGTGCACGATTGCGACCCTGACACGGCACGCCTGCCGGCCAGCGCAGCCGCGCCTGCCCCGAGCGTCGCGATGGCTGAATTCCGCAGGAAGGTCCTGAAGAACTCCCTGCGGCCGATTTCGCCCGATCTGCTGTTCATGGCATCACCGGTCCTTTTCGACAAACACGCGCACCTGCTCGCGAGCCGGGTCGAGCACGAATATCCTTCCCGATGAATCCGACGCCAGATCAAGCCCGCGCGCATGGTCCTCGAACATGTCCGGCCCGGCAACGACCCCGCGGAAATTGCCGGCCGGGTCATATATCTTCACCCGAACGAAACCCTTCTCGCTTGTCACAAACGATCCGTCAGGACGGACTGCAATGTGCGTCGGATTGCAGCACCCGCAGAAACCCTCGACCCCCATGGACGAGTTCGCCCATGAAGCGCGCCGCCGCCCTTCGTAGGTGTAGTTCCTGAGCTCGTGCCTCCCGGGATCCACCACCCACAACTCGCCAGGCCGCCCTACCGCCAGGTCGAAGTACGGGCTCGGAATCACAAAGCCCTTCTCCCCGGCCGCCTCGTCCCTGTCGCCGATTCGCGCCGCGCCTTCCCCGGACGGCCCCGTCCTCCAGACCGTGCGGTTGCCGGCGTCGGCGACGAAGACTGCTCCTTCGTCCACCGCTATCGACGTCACAAACGCTCGCTCGCCTCCGACCTTCCATGACGTCTTGAAGAGAAGATTGGAATCGAGCACGTCAACACGGTTGCTGAAGCCTATGAACACGTCGCCGGACTCCGATACGGCCAGGCACCTGGCCGCTCCGCCGATGGCGCAACGTCCGACTTCACGCCATTCCGTGTCATATGCCGCCAGCTCCCCTGCTCCGCCCACCCATACGCGGTCCATGCCGTCCACAGCCACGCACGAAGGCGACTTCACGGCCGGCGAAAACAGCGCGGCCTCATCGGCGATGATCAGGGACGGATCAATTACCGAGTGGGCTGATATGTCATACTCGAAGTTCGCGCCAAGTGTCCTTCCCCCGTCACGCGCGGCAAGGCGCGCGAACAGGACAACTCCCGCGGCGACGGCTGCAAGAACCGCTATCTGCACGGCAACCTTCGCGCTTCCGCCGCGGAGACGCGTGCCTTCAATGACCGCCGGCTTGATTGTCGACACCACGGCCCCCTCCCTGCCCTGCACGCAGGTCAAGACAGATCATCTTCGTCGAATCGCGCAGAACCATCCGACCGT
>VGWI01000061.1 GCA_016873655.1 Lentisphaerota bacterium | reverse complement strand
GACATACCGGTTGATCACCTGTATGCGATGCCGGTGATGGTCAGGCACTTGAAGACTCTCGGCCTGCGGGATCCGGTTGTCGTTTCTCCCGACTCCGGCGGCGTGAAGATGGCGATAGAGTATGCCAGCACGCTGGACGCGGGGTTTGCCCTCGGCGCCAAGTGCCGCAGGGGCGCCACCGAAGTGGAGGCGATGAACATTGTCGGAGAGGTGGATGGGCGCACCGCTATCATGGTGGACGACATGATTTCGACGGCTGGGACCATGAGCCAGGCGGCAAAGATGCTCAAGGACCGGGGCGCGGGCGACATATACGCAGTCGCCTCGCACTGCATGATCGGCGAGCAGGGTGTTGCGAGGCTGAAGGATTCGCCGATCAAAGCCCTTATAACCACGGACACGATTCCGCTCAAGACAGAGTGGGACTACCCGATAACAGTGCTCACGGTGGCAGAGCTTCTCGGCGAAGCCGTGATGCGGATACACGAAAACCGTTCAGTTTCTTCCCTGTTCAAACCGTGATCAATCAGGAGCAGACATGGCCCAGAGCATAAAGATAGAAGCGAAGTCACGAGAAGGCACCGGCAGCGCGGTTGCAAGGAAGCTGCGCAGAGGCGGGATTCTGCCGGGGATCATCTACGGAGAATCCGGCAAGTGCGTGCCGATACAGATGGAGCGGCACGGGTTCCAGCAGATGCTGAAGCATCATCGCAGCGAGAGCCTGATTCTTGACCTGCTGCTTGACGGCGGGAATGTGCGCAAGGTTCTGTTGAAGGACGTTCAGCACGATCCTCTCACTGACTACGTGGTCCACGTTGATTTCCTTGAGGTCTCGATGACGAAGAGGATGGTCGTCTCGATACCGCTCGACATGATAGGCGAGCCCGAGGGCGTTACCAAGGGCGGCGGCGTGATGGAAGTCTTCCTGCGCGCGATCGAAGTCGAGTGTTTGCCGGGAGATATCGTCGAATCGTTCCATGTGGACGTTTCCGGTCTGCTGGTTGGCGACTCCCTGCATGCCAAGGACATCCAGATGGGGCCGCAGTTCACGCTGGCGAGCGATCCTGACCAGGCCGTGGTAGGCGTTGTCGCTCCTCGGATGGAGGAGGAGGCGCCGGCTGAAGGCGAGGCGGCTGCGGCGGAGCCGGAGGTTATCGGCAAGAAGGAAGCCGGCGAGGAAGAGGAAGCTGCCGCCGGGGAAGGCAAGAAGGAATCCGGGAAGGGCAAGGAGTCCAAGCCGGCCAAGGAGTAGACCGGCGTGGGCATCAAGCTCGTTGTCGGGCTGGGGAATCCGGGCGCCGAGTATGCCCGCACCCCTCACAACGTCGGGTTCATGGCGGTTGCGAAAATTGCGGAGCGGATCGGCTGCAGGCTGAAGCGGAGCCTGCGGTTCAGGAGTTTGATCGGGACTGGCGAGTGGCAGGGGGTGAGCCTGTTGCTCCTGCAGCCGGAAACGTTCATGAACCTGAGCGGCGAGGCGGTCGGGAAGGTGGTTTCGTACCGCCGCGTGGCGCTGGAAGACATCGTTCTGGTGCTGGACGACGCCGACTTGGACTTTGGCCGGTTGCGCGTGCGTTCGCGCGGAGGGAGCGGCGGGCATCGCGGGCTTGCTTCGGTGATAGGTCGCCTGGGGACGGATGAGTTTGCGAGGGTGAGGATCGGGATCGGGCGCCGGGCCGATGCGCAGGATCTTGTGGAGCATGTGTTGCGGCCGTTCGAACCGGAGCAGGCGGTGCAGCTTGACGGGGTGATTGACCGGGCGGCAGACGCTGTTCTGGGCGTTGCGGCTTCGGGGGTTGTGCAGGCGATGAACCGCTTCAATGCGGCGGAATGAGCCGTTGCGGCGTGTGTTGAGCCAGGGAGAAGAAGATCATGGGCAGAATGTATGATGCTACGCTGATAGTACCCAACAACCTCAAGGAAGAGGATGCCAACAAGGTCATCGAGGATGTTGGCGACGAAGTCGTCCGGCACGGCGGGCGTGTAGAGTCCGTGAAGCCGATCGGGCTTCACTCGTTTGTCCGCCGGATGAATAAGCAGGATTCCGGCTACTACGCCCGCATGCTTTTCGAGATGGATCCGGACAAGGTCTCCAAGTTCCTGGCGAGACTGAAGCTGAAGGGCGAAGTGTTCAGGATACAGGTCACGGTTTACGAGCCGCCGGCCCCCGAGGATGAGTCGGCCGCAGCCGAGGAGGTTTCGACCGATGCCTAGTCTCAACCACGTTTTCCTGATGGGTAACCTGACGCGGGATCCTGAGGTACGGTACGCTCCTTCCGGGGATGCAGTCGCTGACATGCACCTTGCCGTGAGCCGAAAGTACAAGACGCGTGACGGGCAGGACCACGAGGAAACGTGTTTCATAGGCGTGGCTGCATGGGGCAGGACTGCCGAGAATTGCGGCAAGTACCTGCACAAGGGGTCGCCGGTGTTTGTTGAGGGGCGGCTCAAGTATGACCAGTGGGAGAAGGACGGCAAGAAGAACAGCCGCATTACCGTAACCGCGCAGCGCGTCCAGTTCCTGGGCGGGCGCAGCGAGGAGGGCGGCTCCCAGCCAGCGGCGGCCCGCGGCGGTCAGCAGCAGAGCGAAGAACGGTTCGGGACCGCGCCGGTTGCCGGTCCGCAGGACGAACAGGGCGGAGATGACGACAACCTGCCGTTTTGATCGCAGGCAGGTCAGAGAGGTGGAGTGAAAGATGGCACGCAACATTGACAGCGGGGCGAGGCGTTCCCGCAGGGTTGGGAAGGTCAAGGATCTGGACAGCCACAACTACGAGCTTCTTCGCCGTTTCATGACGGATCACGGCAAGTTGTTGCCGGCGCGTATCACGGGCATATCGGCGAAGCAGCAGCGGACGGTGAAGCAGTACATTCGCCGCGCGCGGGTGATGGGTCTCCTTCCGTAATTTTCTTTCCGGTGCCGTAAGGGCCGGGGGTCGGCTGCCGCGCGTTCGCGGCGGTGGTCCAAGGATGCCAGGCGCGCAACAGAGGAGTGTTACTATGCCGGTTGAAGTTCTTCTCATGGCGGACGTCAAGGATCTCGGATCCGAGGGCGACGTGGTCAAGGTTTCGGACGGGTACGCCCGCAACTACCTCCTGCCGCGCGGGGTCGCCGCGCCGGTTACGGAGGCCACGAGGCGCAAGCTGGCGAAGCAGCGGGCGGAGCGGGCTGCTGAACTTGAGTCGCAGCTTGGGGGCGCGCGCGAGATGGCGGGCCGTCTGGCGAAGGCGTCGGTAACCGTTACGGTAAAAACCGGAGACGGCGAAAAGCTCTACGGTTCGGTCACGGCGTCTGACATTGCCGATGCGCTCAAGGCACAGGGCATTGAGCTGGACCGCGGCCAGATCGAGCTCGATAGCGCGATCAAGGACCTCGGTGTGTTTGATGTTTCCGTCAGGCTGCATCCGCAGGTCGATGCCAAGGTCAAGGTCTGGGTGGTCGAGGAATAAATGGGATGGCGCAGGAGAAAGCCGCACCTGACTCAGCCCGCGCGGCACGGTTGCCTCCTTACAGCGAGGAAGCGGAGCGTGGCGTGCTGGGGTGCGTCCTTCTCGACGCCGACCGGCTCATAGATCTTTGCATAGAGGCCCAGCTTTCGGCCGACAGCTTCTACGTTCCTGCGCACAGAATCGTTTTCGAGACCATACTCGATCTTCACGGCCGGGCCGGGGCGATCGACATACTCACCGTATCCGAGCGGCTCAAGAGTATCGGGCAGCTCGAGAAGATCGGCGGGGCGGTATTCCTCGACAGGATAGTGGATGCCACTCCCACCTCCGCGCACGCGGAGTACTACATAGACATTGTCCGGCAGAAGTCGCTGCTGAGGAGCATCATTGCCGGCGCGCGCACGGCGGAGATGCGCTGCTACGATTCGGACCAGCCGGCTGACGAGATACTCAGCGACATCGAGCAGTCTTTTCTCGACATTACCGAGAACCAGCACGGATCCATGAAGCCGTGGCCGGACGCCGTGAAGGAAACGGTCGAGCATATCGAGCAGATCTTCAAGACGCAGCGTGGCGTTACGGGGCTGCCGACCGGGTTCCAGAACCTTGACAGGGTGCTGCTCGGGCTCAGGCCTTCCGAGATGGTGGTCATCGCGGCTCGTCCCTCGATGGGCAAGACATCGCTGGCGATGAACATCGCCGAGAACATTGCGATAGGTCTTGGAAGCGACCGAACGCCGCACCCTGTGGGGGTGTTCAGTCTTGAAATGTCCGCCGACGCGCTGGTCTTCCGCATGCTCTGCTGCAGGGCCGAGGTAAACTCGTTTCAGCTATCAAGCGGCTATGTCACCACGGCCGCGGCGCATAACAGGCTGATCAGCGCGGCATCGGAGCTTCAGAAGGCGCGCATCTACCTTGATGACACGGGCGGTCTGGACATCATGGAGGTGCGGGCGCGGGCGCGCCGCATGAGGAAGAAGCACGGGATAGAGCTGCTGGTTGTTGACTACCTGCAACTTCTCCAGTCGCGCGAGTACGCCCGGCAGGGGCGCCAGGTTGAAACCGCAAACATATCCAACAACCTGAAGGCCATGGCAAAGGAACTGCGCATTCCGGTCGTTGTTCTGAGCCAGTTGAGCCGCGCGCCGGACCAGCGCGAGAAGACCGGCAAGCCCAAGCTGTCGGACCTGCGCGATTCGGGGGCGATCGAGCAGGATGCGGACGTTGTGTGCCTGTTGCGCCGGCCGTGCAAGTACCCGGAGGATGAGCATTCCTCCGACAAAATGCTGGCGATAGTTGATGTGGCGAAGCAGAGAAACGGTCCCACGGGTGAAGTGAAACTGAACTTTGAAGAGGAATTCACCAGGTTCCGCGACAGGACTGAAAAGGGAGTGGACGGCATAGGCCCGAGCTTCGGCGCGGAGGAGGATGTTGTTGAGGAGGATATGCAGTGAGGAATCTGCTCGGGTGCCTTGTCATGTCATTGCTGCCCCTGTGCGTTGCGGCGCAGGCTGAGGCGCCTGTAGTTCGCGAGATTGCGGTGCGCAACGACGGTGCGGGCCCGGTTCAGGACGGGTTCGTCCTGTCCTCGGTCGGCTCTGCCGTCGGTGAAAAGCTTGACGGAATGCGTGTGGCCGCCGACGTGCGCGCGCTTGCCAAGACAGGCCGGTTTACCCATGTCGCGGCGGAGGTGGAGGAACTCGCCGACGGGGTGAGGCTGGTATTCGCCGTGCGTTCGAAGCTGCGGCTTGCGGAGCCTCTTGAGATATCCGGGGCGAAGCGGTTCAGCAATGACCGGGTCAGGGACATGATCGGGCTCAGGCCTGGCGACCTGATCGACGAGCAGACCCTTGGCGTGAAGTGCCTGAAGGTCCTCGATGCATACCTCGAGGACAACTACCCGGACGCGTCCATCGAGGTGGAAGTTGTGGTTGTGGACAAGGATGCCGGGACGGGCAGGGGGCGCGCAATCATAGACGAGGGCGCCAGGGCCAGGACGAAACGTTTTGTGTTCAGGGGCAACAGCGCCAGGACGGACTCTGAGCTGATGGACATAGTCGAGCCGCGAGGCTGGTGGGCGCCCACGCGATGGTTTGACAGGTGGCGCCATGATCCGGACAGGATCGAGGGGATAAGGTCCGCGCTGGAGGAGAGCTATCGGGATTCCGGTTTCCTCGACGCAACTGTGACGCTGGCCGAGACGCGCCGCACCGATCACGGGATAGAGCCGGTTTTCGAGATTTCAGAGGGAAAGGTGTACCGTGTCGGGTCGGTAACCGTCGAAGGAGCGACTCTCTTCCCGCAGGCCGAAGTGACGGGAGTGCTTGGGCTGGTGGGGGGAAGGCCGGCATCCGCGGCCTCGATTCGTGCGGCAAGACAGGCGTTGGCCGATTTCTACGGAAGCCGCGGCTACATCGACTCGCGGGTCTCCGTGTCGGTTGAGCCGGCGGACGGGGATGTGGTTGACCTCCGGTTCACCATTGCGGAAGGCAACCTTACCCGCATTCGCAACATCAGGATCCGCGGCAACACGAGGACGAAGGACAAGGTGATTCGCCGCGAACTGCTGGTATACCCCGGCGACGTGTATGACAAAGCCAGGGTGAAACGGAGCGAGCGGCGCGTGCAGAACCTGGGCTACTTCTCCATGGTCCGAAGCCACCCCGAAGACGGCGGGATGGAAGCCGAGCGCGACCTGGTGTTCGACGTGGATGAGAAGAGAACGGGGATGTTCATGATAGGCGCCGGTTTTTCCAGCGTCGACCAGGTGATGGGGTTCATCGAACTTTCGCAGGGCAACTTCGACATAAGCGGATGGCCTTTTATCGGTGCGGGCCAGAAGCTGAAGCTGCGCGCGCAGCTTGGCGAGAAGCGCAGGAGCTACGACATCTCCTTCGTCGAGCCGTGGTTCATGGACGAGCAGCTTGCTCTCGGGATTGACCTGTACCGGATTGAGAAGAACTACAGCGACTACGACATCACGAAAGACGGGGCGGCCGTGAGCCTTTCCACGCCGCTTCCGGGGCCGAACCGCGTCCAGATCAAGTACGGTATTTCCTCGTCGTCCATCACCGATGTCAGCGACACGAATGAGTACTACTACGTGGACGATCCGTCATCGTCCTACCGGTTCCTGAAGGACGATAGCACGATCAAGAGCGAAGTGGGACTGACCCTCCGGCATGACACGCGCAACAACGCGTTTGTTCCGACGGCGGGCAACCGCGTGACCTTTGACTTCGGTGTGGCCGGAGGCTGGCTGGGCGGCGATACGGATACATACGAGATGGCCCTTAGAACGTGGCACTACTTACCCCTGTGGCTTGGGCACGTGATAAGTCTGCGCACCCGTTACCAGGTTGTGGACAGTTACGTGGACGACCAGGAAGTTCCGATAGACGACCGCCTTTTCCTTGGCGGCGGGCAGACGCTTCGAGGGTTCGATTACCGCGACGTGGGGCCGAAGGTGCTTCCGGCGGGAACGACACCTGAGACCGGCCGTTACCGGCCCGTCGGCGGCCGCAGTCTGGCCATGGCCAGCCTCGAATACACGATTCCCGTGGTGAATGGCATCCGTTTTGCCGCCTACTACGATACCGGCAACGTGTGGGCCGATCCGTACGATCTGGACCTTTCCGATCTCGCGTCCAGCGCCGGCATCGGTATAAGGTTCGACGTGCCCGGTTTCCCGATCCGGATCGACTATGCGTGGGTGCTGGAGCCGGACGACGAGCTCACGGAAGAGGACCCGTGGGTGATATGGATCGGGTACGACTACTGACGCCCGGGCGGCGAAGAAAGGCGATATTATGATGAAAACTGTCCCAGTTGCGGCAATTGCAGTCCTTTCCGTTCTGGCTTTTTCGGCAAGCCTTGCCGTTGAAGGATCGGCGGTGGGCATCGTCGATGTTTCCCGTGTGGTCAGGGCGCATCCGGAGGCAAAGGAAGCCGACGCGCTGCTGGAGAAGCAGCTTTCGGAGCTTGAGGCCCACAAGGACGCGATGACGGCAGAGCACGACAAACTCAAGAAGGAGTTTGAGCGCGCGAGGGACGCGGCGTTGAGCAAGGCGATCAGCGAGACGGAAAAGGAATCGCGGATGGAAGAGGCCCAGAAGAAGATCGTCGAGCTTTCCGAGTATGCCCAGAAGATGCGGCAGACGCTCACGGACGAGAAGCGGGACCTCGCGGACAGGAAGGTGCGGATGCAGCGCCGGCTCGTGGAAGGTATCCGCGAGGTGGTGGCCGGACTTGCCCGGGAGAAGGGCATAGACATCGTGCTGGACTCATCCGGGGTGGCCTTGAGCGGGGTTGAATCGGTTCTCTACAGTTCGGATCGTGTGGACTTGACGGACGCCGTTATCGCCGCGATTGCCGGCGGAAAGGCCGGGCAGGCCGGAGACACGGAGACGGTTCAGCCTTGAAAGTGACTGCCGGAGAGTTGGCCGCCAGACTTGGCGGCAGGGTGGACGGCGACTCGTGCACGGTCCTTACCGGGCTTGCCGGGCTTGGGGAGGCGGGGCCGGGCGACCTGAGTTTCCTGGCCAATCCGCGGTACGGCAACCTCGTTTCCGGCACGCGCGCGTCGGCTGTGATAGTCCATGACAAGTGGGACGGCAAGGCGCCGTGCGCGCTGATCCGCGTTGAGAACCCTGACGCGGCGTTTGCTTCGGTTGCGGCGATGGCAGCTCCTGTTCCGCCCGCCGTGGCCGCGGGCATTGACCCGTCTGCGGTTGTCGCGCCCGATGCGCGGCTTGGAGACGGCGTGTGCATCGGCCCGCTCTGTATCATCAGGTCCGGCGTCGAGATCGGATCCGGGACCGTGCTGATGGGGTTGTGTTACGTTGGTGACAACAGCCGGATCGGAGAGGACTGCAGGTTGCACCCGAACGTCAGCCTTCGCGAGCGTGTATCGCTGGGGAACCGTGTCATCGTGCACAACGGCGCCGTCATAGGCAGTGACGGTTTCGGCTACTTCAGGACGGCGGCGGGTTGGAACAAGATACCGCAAACCGGCACCGTGGAGATTGGCGACGACGTGGAGATCGGCGCCAACGTGACAATTGACCGGGCGCGGTTCGGGAAGACCGTGATAGCGCGCGGCGTGAAGATGGACAACCTGGTCCAGGTTGCCCACAACGTGCGGATCGGAGAGCACACGGCGATCGCCGCGCAGGCCGGGATTTCCGGAAGCACGACGATCGGCCGGAACGTGCAGATAGGCGGCCAGGCCGGGGTTGCCGGGCACACAAGCGTTGGTGACGGAGCGATTATCGGCGCGCAGGCCGGGGTCACGAAGAGCGTGGCTGACGGCAGCTTCGTCTCCGGCTACCCTGCAATGCCGCATGACAAGGCGCGGAAGCTGCACGCGATGACCGCGCGGCTGCCGGATCTTCGGGAGCGAGTGGCCGGGCTGGAGAAACGGCTGAAGGCGCTGGAAGATGAGAGGACGGGAGGGGCGCGATGAGGGTGTTTGTTACCGGGGGCGCCGGATACATCGGCAGTGTCACGACGGAGTTGCTTCTGGATCAGGGAAACGAAGTTGTGGTTTTCGACAACTTCTCGCGCGGTCACAGGGAAGCCGTTGACCCGCGTGCGCGTCTCATCGAGGGAGACCTGTGCGAAGCCGGGGAGATTGCCGGTGCATTGGCCGACGCCAGGCCCGATGCGGTGATGCATTTCGCGGCTTTCGCGCTTGTGGGCGAGTCCATGACTCAGCCGGAGCTGTACTACGGCAACAACGTTGTCGGCGGTTTGAACCTGCTTGAGGGCATGCGCAAGGCCGGCGTCGGACGCCTGGTGTTCTCGTCCACCTGCGCCACCTACGGTCAGCCGGAGAAGGTGCCGATCACGGAAGAGACCCCACAGTCGCCGACCAACCCGTACGGCGAGTCGAAACTGGTTCTTGAGAAGGCGATAGGGTGGTATGGTCGGATTCACGGACTTCGCGGTGTGTGCCTGCGATACTTCAACGCCAGCGGCGCAACCCTGAAATACGGCGAAGATCACGACCCCGAGACGCACCTGATCCCGCTGGTGCTGAAGGTTGCGCTTGGGCAGCGGCCGGAGGTGCAGATATTCGGCGACGACTACGACACGCCGGACGGAACGTGCCTGCGCGACTACATACACATTGTTGACCTGGCGCGGGCGCATATCCTGGCGCTGGAAAAGGACGTGACCGGCGCCTTCAACCTTGGCACCGGAACGGGGAATTCCGTGCGGGAGATCATTGAAGCCGCCCGCGAGGTAACCGGGCGGAAGATACCGGAGAAGATGGTGGCCCGCAGGCCCGGCGACCCGGCGCGGCTCGTTGCCGCCGCGTCCAGAGCCAGGCAGCAGCTCGGGTGGGAGCCGGGCTACAAGGATGTGCGCGCGATAATCGAGTGCGCATGGAAGTGGCACCTGGCGCACCCGAACGGCTACAGCGGCAGCGGGGCCTGAGAGCGGCCCGGAACAGGCGCGTTGGAATCGAAAGACAACAGGAATGCCGGCCGTGACAGGTCGGAGCGGAGGAGCGGATATGGCCAAGAAGGCTGAAGGAAAAGAGATGTCCGGCTCGCTGGCCTCTGTGCTGGCGCAGATAAGGAAAGAATTCGGGGAAGGCGCCATAATGCGGCTTGGCGACGGCGAGGCCATAAAGCCGGTCCCTAGCATTTCGACGGGCTCCTTTTCCCTGGACTTGGCGCTCGGCGTGGGCGGTCTGCCCCGTGGGCGCGTCGTGGAGGTGTTCGGTCCAGAATCCTCCGGCAAAACGACGCTGGCGCTTCACGTCATTGCCAGCGCCCAGAAGACGGGCGGGCTCGCGGCGTTCATAGATGCAGAGCACGCGATGGACCCGCTCTATGCGCGGCTCCTGGGTGTGAACGTTGACGACCTTCTCGTTTCGCAGCCTGCTTCCGGAGAAGAGGCTCTGACGATCGCCGAGACGCTTGTGCGCAGCGGCGCGCTTGACGTCGTCGTGATTGACTCGGTTGCGGCTCTTACCCCGAAGGCGGAACTCGACGGCAACATGGGCGATTCGCACGTGGGGCTTCAGGCCCGACTGATGTCGCAGGCGATGCGCAAGCTGACCGGCGTGATTTCGACATCGAAGACGTTGTGTCTCTTTACGAACCAGATACGTGAGAAGATCGGGGTCATGTTCGGCAATCCCGAGACGACGCCCGGCGGCCGGGCACTGAAGTTCTACTCGAGCGTGCGGCTGGATATCAGGCGCATCGGGGCGATCAAGGATTCCGCCGGCAAGGTGTTGGGGAACCACACGCGGGTGAAGGTTGTCAAAAACAAGGTTGCGCCGCCTTTCAGGGAGGCAGAGTTCGACATCCTCTACGCCAAGGGCATTTCGTGGGAAGGCTCCGTGCTGGATTCCGCTGTGAAGTACGGCCTCGTTGACAAGCGCGGATCCTGGCTCTCCTTTGAGGGCGAGCAGTTGGGGCAGGGGATGGAAGGCGCGCGGAAGCACCTTGAGGAGCATCCCGAGTTGACAGGCAAGATCATAGAGAAAGTGAAGGAGAAGGTTCTCGACGGCGGCGAGGTGGTGTTCTCCTCGGGCTCTTCCCGCGACGGGGATTCCGACTGACGATGAAGGCGCGCGAACTGAGGCAGTTGTACCTGGATTTCTTTGCCGGCAAGGGCCACACGGTCATATCCGGCAGTTCCCTGATACCGCAGAACGATCCGACGGTTCTGTTTACGACCGCGGGTATGCATCCGCTTGTGCCGTTCCTGCTCGGGGAACCGCACCCGTGCGGCAAACGCCTGTGCAACGTGCAGAAGTGTATACGGACAGGCGACATCGACGAGGTCGGCGATGCCTCGCATCTCACCTTCTTCGAGATGCTCGGAAACTGGTCGCTCGGCGACTACTTCAAGGAGGAGGCGATTGCATGGTCCTTCGAGTTTCTTACCTCGAAGGACTTTCTGGGCTTCTCGCCTGACCGCTTGTCCGTGACGGTGTTCGAAGGCAACGATACCGTGCCGATGGACGCGGAATCGGCGGCGATATGGACGAAACTCGGGATTCCGGCAGGCAGAATCCACCCGCTGCCGATGAAGGACAACTGGTGGGGACCTGCCGGGCAGACGGGGCCCTGCGGACCTGACACCGAAATGTTCATAGACACAGGGAAGTCGGCGTGCGGAAGCGGGTGCCGGCCGGGTTGCAGGTGCGGGAAGTACTTCGAGATCTGGAACGACGTCTTCATGCACTACAACAAGGACAGGGATGGTTCCTATGCCCCCCTGAAGCAGAGAAACGTCGACACCGGGATGGGTGTCGAGCGTACGGTTGCGATGCTTCAGGGCCGGGCAAACGTGTATGAGACCGAGCTTTTCGCCCCGCTGATCGCGGCTATTGAGGATGCCAGCGGCCGCAGGATGGGGGCGGACGCGGAAACCACGCGGGCCTTCAGGGTTATTGCGGACCACGTTCGCAGCGCGGCTTTCATCCTCGGCGATCCGCAGGGCGTTGTGCCGGGCAACCTCGGGCAGGGGTACGTGCTGCGCCGGCTGATACGGCGCGCGGTGCGCTACTGCAAGAAGCTGGGAATGAAGGAAGGTTCCCTGGCCCCGCTTGCCGGCGTTGTGGCGGACTGCTACAGCGACGTCTATCCCGAACTTGTCGCCAACCGCGCCAAGATGTCATCCGAACTCGCGCAGGAGGAGAGCCGGTTTGAGCAGACGCTCTCCAAGGGGATGTCCGAGATGGAGAAGGTCACGGGCGCCCTGAAGGCGCACGGGCAGACGAAGATATCCGGCCGTGTCGCTTTCAGGCTGTATGACACCTACGGATTCCCGCTCGAGTTCACCGAGGAAATTGCCCGGGAACAGGGGCTTGACGTGGACCGGGACGGGTTCGAGAAGGCGTTCGATGCGCACAGGGAAGTGTCGAAGCAGAGCGCCGACCGGGCTTTCAAGGGCGGGCTGGTGGACAACTCCGAGATGACGACGCGGCTGCACACGGCCACGCATCTTCTCCAGAAGAGTCTTAGGGCGGTTCTGGGCGACCACGTGAAACAGAGGGGGTCCAACATCACCGCCGAGCGGCTTCGTTTCGACTTCGCGCATCCGGACAAGATGACGCCGGAGCAGATCGCCGAGGTGGAGCGGCTGGTGAACAAGGCCATCGAAGATGATCTGCCTGTGACGATGGAGTCAATGACAGTTGAGCAGGCGAGAGACACCGGCGCGATAGCCCTTTTTGACGCGAAGTACGGTGAGAAGGTGAAGGTGTACTCCATTGGAGGGTTCTCCAGCGAAGTGTGCGGCGGGCCGCACGTTGTGAGGACGGGCGTTCTCGGGAAGTTCCGCATACAGAAAGAAGAGTCTTCCAGCGCCGGTGTGAGGCGCATACGCGCCGTGCTCGAGGGCGGCGCGCCGGTTGCAGGCGGGCAGGGCTGAGGGATCGGGCGGAGAGTGCCGCATGACAGTTGAGATCGTTTGCGCCGGGTGCGGCGCCGATACGATGGTCAAACGCGAGCCCGTGTACGACGGCTTCAAGCGTATCGGCGAAAGATTCGTCTGTGTTTCCTGCGGGCATGTGTATGCGTCCGAAGAATCCGTGCCGTTCAAGAAGAAGCGGGAAATGGCGGTTTTCAGCGACGCCGACAAGTCGCCGCAGCCCCGGATATTCAAGTCGGACGACCTGCAGAAGAACTGCCGTCACTGCGAACACTACGTAGTGAACCCGTTCACGCAGCGCTGCGGGTTGCACGGGCGGGTTGTTGAGGCAACGGATATCTGCGGCCAGTTCGAGGCGAAGGACAAGCCCGAAGTCGGTTCATGAGGAAGGCTTCGCCGAAGTCGTCAGCCGCTGGCGGAGCGCTTCGAACAGCAGGACGGCGGCCGCGGACGCAACGTTGAGCGAGTCCGCCTGGCCCATCATCGGGATTCGCACCTGCAGGTCGGACGCTTCCATCCATGCCTTGCTTGCCCCGTACTGCTCGGAGCCGAGAAGGATCGCCACCGGGCCTGACAGATCGGCCTCGGTGTGAGTCGTATCCGTGTGAGGGGTTGAGCATACGACCTTTATCCCGTTGAGTTTCAGCCATTCCAGCGTTTCTGCGGAGCCGGCTTCGGCGACCTGGACGGAGAAGACGGTGCCGATGCTCGCGCGGACGACGTTCGGGTTGTTCAAGTCCGTGCAGCGGTCGCAGACGATCACAGCGGCGGCACCGACCGCGTCGGCCGTTCTTAGTATCGTTCCCAGGTTGCCGGGTTTTTCGATTGACTCGGCAACCAGGACGAGCGGGTTCTGCGGCAGGGAGATATCCTGCAGGCCCCGCCTGATCTGAGGCGCTATCGCGAGGAGTCCTTCCGGCCGGTCACGGTAGGCTATCTTGCGAAAAACCGGTTCGGAGCATTCAAGGAGTGAAGTTCCGGCCCCCCTGGCGCGCTCGAGGATTGACTGTTCGTTGTGCCCCATGAAGAGTTCGGGGCAGTAGAAGAGTTCGAGGAGCTGGTGTCCATTGTCCAGAGCGCGCAGTATTTCGCGATACCCCTCCACAAGGAGCCTGCCTTCGGTGTCGCGGTGTGAACGCTGGCGCAGTTTGACGGCGTTCTTGACCCGCGGGTTCTGTAGGCTCGTGATACGCAGAGAATCCTGCATGCGGGGGCCGTGTGCGGTCAGGTGCTCGGTACGGAATTGGATGGCGAGAGATGCGTGATGTATGCCTCCGCCGTCTTGCCGCCGTCAACGGGTGGCGCGTTGGTCAGGGCATCCGCCCTGTATGCCGACGGATATGTTGATGTGACGGTGATTACGTGGACGGCTGACTGGCTGGGCGGATCGTAGAGGCTGGTATATACGACTGTTTCGCCTTCGTACGCGGACAGGAAACCCCAGTCCAGCTTGTCCTGCTCCATCGCCCACTTGTACTCGAAACCGCCGGAGGCTGTCAGGGTGACCGATTCGCCTTTGCGCAGGGCCGTGCTCGAAGGCGTGATCTTTACCGGAGTGTCGGTTGACTCGGTGTCCTCGCAGCCGGTGAGCGCGAGAGACGCTGCCAGCAAGGTTCCCAGCACAAACGGCATCAGACTTATCTGGCCACGTCTTGTCATGCGGCAATGCTGCCACCAGCCTGGAACGTGTGTCAATAGCCAACGGTCGTCCGGCGGCCGTGGGAATGCGGCGTCGAACGCGGCAGTACTCTTTGACAACTCCCTGCCGGGGATTCAGAATCCCCTTTGTTTTCAAAGGGAGAATGCATGGCCAAACCGATCAAGGGCAAGAGTCATCGCATCGCGGGTGCAGATGGCATTCTGGAGAGTATCTCCGATGGCGTTTTCACTGTGGATGCCCAGTGGCGCATCACATCGTTCAACCGTGCCGCCGAATTGACCTTCTCCCCTGAAACTGGACCAGTTTGAAAGAGAGTCCTCTGGTGGCTAGAGTAGCCGAAGGAGGGCACGATGCGAGGCAAGCGGTTCAGTGAAGAGCAGATCATTGGGGTGCTGAAGGAAGC
>VGWI01000060.1 GCA_016873655.1 Lentisphaerota bacterium | reverse complement strand
TCAGGCGCTTCTCGGCGGCGAGAGCGGGCCGGCGGCGTTCGTGGACGTGCGCGGGATAGGCGGGTTCAACCGGCAGGTGAACACGAGCATCACCCGCGCGATCTGTGAGATACTGAAGTCGCGGCTCGGCATAGAGCCGGACCGTGTGTACGTGACGTTTTCTGATGTCCCGGCCGAGAACTGGGGCTGGAACAGCAGGACATTCGCGTGAGAACCCTTCCCGAGTTCGAGTTGGCGTTCGACGGCGGGTTCGACCGTTTCCTCTCGGAGTGGTTCGAGTTCCTGCGGTTTCCCAGCATCAGTTCCCAGCCCGAACGTTCGGCGGATTGCCGCGCCTGCGCTGAGTGGTTGTGCGCTCACCTCGCCGGCATGGGCTTCGAATCGCGCCTGCTCGAGACGCGGGGCCTGCCGGCGGTGCACGGCGAACTCAAGGGCGCGCCCGGCGCGCCGACCGTGCTCTTGTACGGCCACTACGACGTGCAGCCGGTGGATCCGCATGACGCGTGGGCGTCCCCGCCGTTCGCCCCGGAACTGCGCGGCGGCAGGGTCTATGCCAGGGGCGCGCAGGACAACAAGGGCCAGGTCATGTATGTCCTCAAGGCGGTCGAAACCCTTGCGCGGGCAGGGGCGCTGCGTCCGACGGTAAGGGTGCTGATCGAGGGCGAGGAAGAGAAGGGCAGTTCCGCGGTGCTCGATTGCCTCGATTCCTGGCGCGACCTGATCCGCGCCGACATTCTGATGGTCTGCGACACCGACACTGTCGCCGGCGGCGCGCCCACGCTGATCATGGGGCTGCGCGGGATCGTTCATGCGTCCGTCGAAGTTCTCGGCCCGGCGCACGACCTGCACTCCGGGCTGCATGGCGGCGTGGCGCCGAACCCGGCGCAGGCCATCGCTGAACTGGTCGCCTCGCTTCACACGCCGGACGGGCGCATAGCGGTGGCGGGGTTCTGCGACGACATATCCGACCCGACCGTGAAGGAGCGCGAGCTGGCGAACAGTCATCCGGTTGACCCGGCCGAGTATGAGAAGGAGACCGGTGTTCCACCTGTTGCCGGGGAGCCGGGCTTCACGCCGGCGGAGCGGCTCGGGTTCCGTCCTTCCATAGACATCAACGGCATCCACAGCGGATACGGCGGGGAGGGTTCGAAAACCATCATACCGGCACGGGCTTCGGCGAAGATAACCGGGCGTCTCGCGGCGGGGCAGGATCCAGAACGGTGCCTCACCTGCCTGCTGGACCATCTGCGGGCGCGTGTGCCGTCCGGGCTGAGCATTTCGTTTCCCGAATCCGGAGTTGGCGGGCCGGGCTTCAGGCTGGATCCGGAATCGCCCGTCGCGCGCAGGGCGCGGCTTGTTCTTGACCAGTTGAGCGACAAGCCCGCCGCGCACCTGTGGGAAGGGGCTTCGATACCCATAGTCTCCGCCCTTGCGCAGGCGTCGGGCGCGGAGCCGGTCCTGGTCGGGTTCGGCTCGGCCGCTGACCGGATACACGCGCCGAACGAATCATTTGCCGTGAGCAGGTTCAGGCAGGGGTTCCTCTACGCGGGACTCTTCCTGGCCAGTCTCTGACGCAGCCTGACCCTGGCTGCGGGACCGGCGGTTAAGGCGGGCTCAAGACGCGGCAGTTGTGCCTGGAGGTTACAGTGATGCAGTACAGGGACATGGGCAGGACCGGTTTCCGGATCAGCGCCCTCGGGTTCGGCGCGATGCGGCTGCCGAAGAGGAAGGACGGGGATGGGCTGGACGAGGATCTCTCGATCGCGATGCTGCACCGCGCGTTCGAGCTGGGCGTCAACTACGTCGACACCGCCTACATGTACTGCGACGGCGAAAGCGAGCGGGTTGTCGGACGAGCGCTGAAAGGATGGCGCGACCGCGTTTGCCTGTCCACCAAGTCGCCGATCTGGAGCCTGAAGGACAGGGACGACTTCCGGGTGAAGCTGGACGAGCAGTTGCGGAAGCTCGATACGGACCGCGTGGACTTCTATCACTTCCACGGTGTCAGTGAGAATAAATGGCAGGAGAAGGTGCTCGCGTACGGGCTGCTCGATGAAATGGAGCGCGCCCGGGACGAAGGACTGGTCAGGCACCTGTCGTTCTCCTTCCACGACAAGCCGCACGTGATGAAGATGATCGTAGACACCGGCGTGTTCTCGTCTGTGCTCTGTCAGTACAACGTGATAGACCGCGCCAACGAGGAGATGATCGCCTACGCGCGGGAGAAGGGGCTGGGAGTGGTCGTGATGGGGCCGGTCGGCGGCGGACGGCTGGGCGCGCCGGCGGACTTCATTGAGAGCGGCCTGCCGGGCGAACGGTCCACCCCGGAGACGGCCCTGCGGTTTGTGCTGGCCAACCCGGACGTGTCGTGTGCGCTTTCGGGAATGAGCGCGATGGATCAGGTGGAGATGAACGCGGCGATCGCGTCCGACCCGGACCCGCTGTCGCCGCGGGAGACGAAGGCGATCAGGGACCTGTCCGAGAGTCGCAGGCGGCTGGCGGAGCTGTACTGCACGGGTTGCGGCTACTGCATGCCGTGCCCGCACGGTGTGAATATACCGGTCTGTTTCGAGAGCATGATCCACCACAGGATATACGGCATGACCTCCTCGGCAGTCAGCCGCTACGGGTCGATCGGCAACGAGTGGACAAAGGGGAAGCGCGCCGACGCCTGCGTGGGTTGCGGCGAGTGCGAAAAGAAGTGTCCGCAGAACATACCGATCCGGGCCCAGCTCAAGGAAGTGGCTGCGGCGCTTGGGCCCAAGATAGCGGATTGAGCCACGGAGCGGCATTGGCCGCGCGGGGGAGGATCAGATGTCCGAGTTGTTACGGTTGACGGGGCGGTCCATTACGGGCCGGGCGCATGCGGGCCGGAGCAGGCTCTCAGGCTGGAACTGCCGGGCAGGAGCTCGGCCGTAAAAGTGGCGTTGTCGTCGGGCGGCGGATCGCAGAGTTCCAGGCGGCGACCCGCGGCATCCGCCTTGCGCCAACCGCATGAAGTCCGTCGCAGGCCGGCGCCGGCACAAGCAGCCGTTTGTCACCTGTCCCAGCGCAGCTTGAGCGCCGCGAGGCGTTTCTTCATCTCCGCTACCACGCGGTCGTCGTCATTGTCGCCGGCCGACTCGAAGGTGGCCGAGAAGCGCAGGAAACGTCCGGCGTCGTCCCACGGCACGGTGGAGATCAGCGCGTTCCTGATGAGGAATTGCGACGCGTCCTCCGCCGTGGCGAACTTCGTTTCGCCCGCGCCCGTCGGGGCCGGGACGTAGAGGTAGAACGTTCCGCCCGGCATCGCGGCGTCGAACCCGACCTCGCGCAGCGCCGCGACCATGCCGCGCAGGCGGCGCTCGTAGTGGGCGCGGATTTCCTCGGACAGACGCACGTCGGCGATCCCGGCGCAGGCGGCGATCTGGATCGCCTTGAACTGGCCGGAGTCAATGTTGTCCTTCACCTCGGCGTAGGCCTGAACGACGCGCTTGCTGCCGGCGACGAATCCGAGGCGCCAGCCGGTCATGTTGTAGCTCTTGCTGAGCGAGTGCAGTTCGATCGCCGCTTCCTTGCCGCCCGGGCGCGACAGGATCGAGCAGCGCGGCCGGCCGTAGACCAGCGTCGCGTAGGCGGCGTCCTGGACAATCAGGATATTGTGTTTCTGCGCGAAGGCGATCAGGCCGTCGAACACTTCCTCCGAAGGCGGCGCGCCGGTCGGGTTGTTCGGATAGTTCACGTACAGCAGTTTTGTGCGGCGCAGAACGTCAGCCGGCACCTTGCCGAGGTCGGGATAGAACCCGTTCTCGCGCAAGAGCGGGAGTTTGACCACCTCCCCGCCGAGGTAGCGGGCGTGTGTTGCCATCACGGGGTATCCGGGAACGGTGGTCAGCACTGCTTCGCCGGGATTGACGAAGCACAGCGGCAGCATTGCCAGCGCCGGCTTCGAGCCGATGCTGTGGTTGATCTCCGTTTCGGGGTCAAGTCCGCGCACGCCGAAGAACGCCTCCATATACTTCGCGGCGGCGGCCTTGAATTCAGGGATGCCGTTGTCCGAGTAGCCGCGGTTGGCCGGGTCGTCCACCGCCAGTTTCATCGCATCGCGGATGGCCTTCGGCGCCATCTGGTCCGGTTCGCCGACGCCGAAATCGAGCAGTTCCAGGTCCGGTTTCGCCAGCTTCGCCGCGCGTTTGGCGCGCTTGATCTTCTCGAACTTGTAGATCTCGGTAGTGGTGCCGAACGACGCTCCGCCGATTCTTTCCGCGAACAGATTCTGCAGGTCCATTGTCAGTGAATCCCCCGTTACTCCGAAACAACGGGCGGCGAGTCTAGCCCCTCACCCAGCCGAAGGCAACTGGCGAGAGTGATGGCGGGGTCAGGAATCGGCTTTCTCAGCCAGAATGTGCGGGGGGACGCGCAGGTGGGCGATTGGGTAGGGGCCGGCAAAGGCGTATTCGTTGCGCGGGTCGCCGCGGGCGCCGAAGACGGATGTGGCGTGCATCCGGCAGAGCTCGTTCAGCATTGCCCTTACTCCGTCATCTGAGAGCGCGTTTGCGGTATCGTTCATGCCGGGCTTGTTGGAACAGGGGCTCAGTGCCGCCACCGTGACGGGCTTGCCTTCCGGCTCAAGCAGGGCGAGTCCGTACAGCAGGATCTGGATGCCTTTGCCCTTTGCGAGTTGAGGGTTTTTCATCGTCGGCGGGGTTCCGGTCTTGAAGTCAACGACGAGCAGGCTGCCTGAGTTGTTGTGACGCAGCACGGCGTCCGTGCGGCCCTTGACCGGCAGGCTGTTCCCGTTGCACACGGAGAAGGCCGGTTGCGGCAAGGTCCATTCGGAGCGGATTTCTCCATACTCTGTTCCTGCGAGCTCCAGGAGTGCGCCGGCCATATCCGTTGCCGCCCGCATGGCCCGCTGGTGGAGGCTGACTATCCAGAACGGAACCGCATAGCCGGCAGCGCGGAATGATTCGGACAGGAGCGTTTCTGTCGTTCGGGCGGCTGCATCCATGCGTGTTTGTACTTCGGCAGCGCCGGGAAGCGGACGGAAATCCGACGCGTTCCCGGAATTGCCGCCGAATGCGCTCTTGAGCAACCCATGCGCCAGGATGCCGATGATCATGCCCGTCTGCAACTCGTCGAATCCCGCCTTCTTCTTCTCGACGCCAAGAAAAGCCTTGAGCCATTCAAGTTCAGGGTTTTCAACGGCGTGCTCCCATGCCGTGCATGCGAGAATTATGCCCTGTTCGGGTGAGGCCAGGCCGAACTCGTAGATACCGAAGCCGGAATCCGGGTCTCGTCTTGCCTCGAATGCCTTGAGCGTTTCCGACGGATCGGGGAAACGGCCCGGGCTGGAAGCGTCCGTACGGCCAAGATGCGGCGGGTGTGCCGAGGCATTCAGCCATAGCAGCGTTTCCGCGTGCAGGGCGGCGGCGTGCTTGTCGTCAAGAGTCTCTCCGCGCGCCGCTGCCCATGCCCGCAGGAGAAGTTCGCCCGGCGTTGAAGAAAGCGCGCCTTCGGAGCCGGGCGCGCAGGCGGCGGAGAAGCAGAGGCCCCGCGACGGAGACCTGACAAGCGCGCAGAACTGGCGTCTTGCGTATCGGCCCCGCTCCTCGGGCCCGACTATCCATCCCCGTCCTTCCTGCATTACGCGCTGGCCGTCGCCATGCCGCCCCTGCCGGAGCGCGGCGGTGTTGAGTTCCCGGAGCAGTTCGGGGGGCAGGTATGCGTCGGTCGAGTGCGCCGGCGGCCAGCGGTCGTTTTCCAGGCAGGCGAGAACAACATGGGTGAAAGAACGCCACTCCGCGCCGTCATACTCGCACAGATGCACGTGCGAGTGAAGGTGGCCGCCGGCCGTTCCGGCGCTCTTCGCGGTGTGCAGGGCGCTTTCCGAAAGCCACCTGACAAACGCCGTGCGGGAGACATCGGCGGCCAGCCCGTTTGAGATGCCGGCGCGGAGTCTAATGGTTGAACGTGTTTCCATGTCCGCGAGGACGGGCCTTGAGTTGAACCATCCGTCCGTTCTTTCGAGGAGCGCGGCGAAAGGCGCGGACTCGGGCAGCACGTCGAAGGCGGAGCAAATATCCGCGCCTGCGAGAGCTCCGAGCACACGCAGGTCATCGGTGGGCGCCTGCTGATGGGCGTGTTCCAGGATGCGGCGCAGGTCCTTGTTGCCCCACGGCGGGGAAGGCGGGGAGAGATCGGGGAACCGGTCGAGCATATCGAGAAGGACGGCTGCATCCGGCCGGGCGTGGAAAGCGAGCCATGCCATCCAGCGTTCGGCCCGGGGTGTGGGCGGGGCCGGGGCGCCTATCTCGTCGCAGTGCTCGATCCCGGCGGCGGAAAGGAGGGCTGACGTGTGGCGGGCAGCCGGACAGCGTCCGGGGAAGAGAACGCCTATTCTTGCGTCCGGGCAAGCGGCAAGCCATTCGGCGGTCTGGCAGACTATGGCGGCCGCCTCCTCGATCTCATCGCCTGTCAGCCTGAAGTTTGCCGTCCGGCACGGGTGTTGTGAGCCTGTTTCGATGGCATCCGCAAGCGGCAGGAACGGCGAATCATCCCCGCCGGCTGAAGCCGGCACCGGCTCCATCTCTCCGCACAGCTCTTCCCACGACGCGATCCACGACTCCTCGCCCGGATCCATTTCAGCGCCTGGCGCCATGACGCACACGGTTGCATCTTCCGAACAGAACGCGGCTGCGCGGAGGTGGTTCCAGAGCGGCCAGTGCGCGGGTCCGAACCCGACCATGAGCAGTGCGCCGTGCAGCGGCGTGCTGCCTGGCGCGCGCCGCAGCATTTCCCGGTCAATCTCCTGCGCCGTGGCCAGGCCGGCCTGGCTCACCGAGGCGGCAAGCCGTTTTTCCAGGGACACGGCAACCGGGTCATGCAGAGCCCTTGCGTCAAGCCCCGCCGCCGCCAGACGGTCCAGCGCCCTCATCAGCGACGCCGGTTCGCGTTCTACGGCCTCCGCGACCGGGCTGCCGCCGCCCGAGGCAGCGGCCGAGAGAAACAGGTGCAGGTCTTCGCGGCGCGCCGGTTCGCGTCCGACGCCCGTATGCTTGCGGAGCATTTCCCAGTGCCTGATCTGGGTGAGGAACCTGACGCCGGCGCAAGGCATGTTCTCGGCCACGATGCGAGACCTGATCTCCCCGAGCAGGTTCGGTCTTGGCGCGAGCACCGTTGCCGGCCGGGCGCCGGGGCGCAACGCAGCGTGTTTCAGCAGCCAGGGGCGTATCACCGATTCCCATGCCGAGGCGGCGTCGGGGCAACAGAGCAGACGCGCACTGCGCCGGCTGCGCGAAGCGGCGTTGTGTGAGGAAGAGCGTTGCACGCCCGATTGTCGGGAACCGTGGCGCGGGAGGTCAAGGGCCAAGAAGCGCGGGGGCGGCGGCAACCGCGCTACCGGGCCTTTTGCCTGCAGATGGGCTGCTTGACAATGCCGGCGTGCGGGGTCGAAGATGCCCGGACGATGCGCACCATTGACTGTGACTACTTCATTATCGGCAGCGGGATAGCCGGCCTGATGTCGGGGCTGCACCTTGCCGGCCGCGGCAGTGTTCTGATCGCGACCAAGAAGCGCCGCGCTGACAGCAACACCAACCATGCGCAGGGCGGGATTGCGTGTGTTGTGGCGTCCGACGACACGCTTGAGGAACATGTGCGCGACACCATGACCGCGGGGGCCGGGCTATGCCGGGAAGACGTTGTGAGGGCGGTCCTGGCCGGCGGGCCGGCCCGTGTGGCCGAACTGGAGCAGCTCGGGCTCAAGTTCGCCGAGAAACCGGAATCCGACGGAGGCGGGTATGATCTCGGGCGCGAAGGCGGGCACAGCAGGCGCCGCGTGCTGCATGCCGGCGACATAACCGGCCGCCAGATCGAGGAGCTTCTTCTCAAGCGTGTGCTGGAACGCGGTGTGCGCGTGATGGAATACGCGATAGCGATTGACCTGATCACGACCGGCTGGCTCGGCTGCGAGCAGAGAAACCGCTGCGTGGGCGCATACATGCTGGATGAGGCGTCCGGCGAGATATTCGCGGTGCGGAGTCCCTACGTGCTCATCTGCACCGGCGGCGGGGGGAAAGTCTACCTTTACACCTCCAACCCCGACATTGCCACCGGCGACGGGATTGCGATTGCCTGGCGCGCCGGCGTGCCGGTCCGCAACATGGAATTCATCCAGTTCCACCCGACGTGTCTCTATCATCCGAGAGCCAAGTCATTTCTCATAAGCGAGGCCGTGCGCGGCGAGGGTGGGCGGCTTGTTGACGAGCAAGGCCGTGCCTTCATGGCCGGTTATCACGAGATGGCGGATCTTGCCCCCAGGGACATTGTTGCCCGCGCCATAGACAGGGAAATGAAAGAGCGCGGCGTGGAGTGCGTGTTCCTGGACATCCGCCACAAGGGCGAGAGCTACCTGCGGTCAAGGTTCCCGAACATATATGACACCTGCCTTTCGTACGGGATTGACATGGCCACGCAGCCGATCCCCGTGGTTCCCGCCGCCCACTACTTCTGCGGCGGGATAGACGCCGGCGTGGACGGCAGCACCGCGCTCCCCGGCCTTTTCGCCTGCGGGGAAGCGGCCTGCACCGGTTTGCACGGCGCGAACCGGCTGGCGAGCAATTCGCTGCTTGAGGCGCTGGTATGCGCGGGGGCGATGGGCGACGCCCTGCACGGCATGCCGCCCGCCTCCGCCTACGCGCGGCCTGCGATTCCCGACTGGGAGCCGGGCGCGGCGGTTCACAGTGACGAGGCGGTCGTGGTCGAGCACAACTGGAACGAGGTGCGGACGCTGATGTGGGACTACGTCGGCATTGTCCGCTCCGACAAGCGGCTCGAGCGCGCCGCGCGGCGTTTGCGCATGTTGCGGGATGAGGTGAGGCAGTACTACCTCGACTACCTTGTCACCCCGGACGTCCTCGAGTTGAGAAACATAGCGGCGGTGGGTGAACTCATCGTCCGGTGCGCGATGCAGCGGCACGAAAGCCGCGGTCTGCATTTCACGATAGATCATCCCGGCCTTCAGCCGCTGGCGGAGGACACGGTCATAACCGATCCCGCCGGCGTTCACGCATGAGTGTCGCTGCCGGCGGGGCGCAGAGAACGGAGAATGGGCGATGAAAATGAACATTACGCAGAAGATACTGACCGATCATCTCATCGAGGGGGAGCTTGTTGCCGGTCGCGAGATAGCGATCCGGATAGACCAGACGCTCACTCAGGACGCGACCGGCACGATGGCTTTTCTTCAGTTCGAGAGCATGGGGTTGGACCGCGTGCGCAACGAGCTGGCGTTGAGCTACGTGGACCACAACACGATACAGGTCGGCCCGGAGAATGCCGACGACCACGAGTACCTGCGTACCGCCGCCGCACGGTACGGGGCGGTGTTTTCGATGCCCGGCAACGGCATATGCCATCAGCTCCATCTCGAACGGTTTGGCGCGCCGGGCAAGACGCTGCTGGGTGCGGATTCGCACACCCCGACCGGCGGCGGGCTCGGGATGCTGGCGATTGGCGCAGGCGGCCTGGACGTTGCCGTCGCGATGGGCGGCGGGGCGTTTCATCTTGCCGCGCCCCGCGTGTGTCTGGTCAGGCTTGAGGGGAAGCTGCCGGAATGGGTGTCCGCGAAGGACGTGATACTCAAGGTTCTCCAGACCCTTTCCACGCGCGGCAACGTGGGGGTTGTGCTCGAGTACGGCGGGCGGGGGGTGGCGGCGCTGGACGTGCCCGAGCGTGCGACGATCACGAACATGGGCGCGGAGTGCGGGGTGACCACGTCGGTCTTCCCGAGCGACGCCGTGACAAAGCGGTTTCTCGAAGCGCAGGGCCGCGGCGGCGTGTGGCGGGAGCTGCTTGCCGACGAGGGCGCCGGCTACGACAAGGTGCTCGAGATAGACTTGTCGAAGCTTGAGCCGCTCGCGGCCGCGCCGCATTCGCCCGGCAACGTGGTGAGTGTCTCCTCGATTGCCGGCACCAAAGTTCACCAGGTCTGCATCGGTTCCTGCACGAACTCGTCCTACCGCGACCTTGCGACCGTGGCGCGCGTGCTTGAAGGCCGGCATGTGGCGCCGGGTGTGAGCCTGGGGCTTGCGCCGGGATCGCGGCAGGTGCTGCAGATGCTCGCGTCCTCCGGCGGCCTCGGCGCGCTGCTTGGCGCGGGGGCGCGGCTTTACGAGAACGCGTGCGGGTTCTGTATCGGCAACTCCGCATCGCCCGGCACGAACGGGGTATCGGTCCGCACCTCGAACCGCAACTTCGAGGGCCGGTCCGGCACACCCTCCGCGAAGGTGTACCTGACGAGTCCCGAGACCGCGGCGGTGGCGGCTCTCAAGGGCGAGTTTGCTGATCCGCGCGGATGCGGGCTTCCGTATCCGGCCGTGAAAACGCCCTCGGAATTCGACGTGGACGATACGATGTTTGTGTTTCCGCCGGCTGACGGGCGCGGGGTGGCGGTGCGGCGCGGGCCGAACATAGGGACCGTTCCGGGCGGCGAGCCGCTGCCCGCGGCGCTTGAGGGGGAGGTGGCGATAAAGGTCGGCGACAGGATAACCACTGACCACATCATGCCTGCCGGCCAGCGTTTGAAGTACCGGTCCAACATAGAGAAGTATTCAACCTTTGTCTTCGAGGGCGTGGACGCCGGTTTTGCCGCGCGGGCCGCGGCGAACAAGGCGAAGGGCGTGCACAACGTGATAGTCGCCGGCGACTCGTATGGCCAGGGGTCCAGCCGCGAACACGCGGCGATGTGCCCGATGCATCTGGGGGTGAAGGCGGTTGTTGCCCGGTCCATCGAGCGGATTCACAAGGCCAACCTCATCAATTTCGGGATTGTGCCGTTCACGTTCGAGAACGGCGACGACTGCTCCAGGGTCGAGGCCGGCGCCGCGGTGCGTATAGACGGCTTGCGCGAGGCGGTGAAGACCGGCAAGGCGGTGATGGAGGCCGAGGGCGGCCCGAGCATCCATCTGCGCGTCGAGTTGAGCGCGCGGGAGGCGGACATTCTCCTGGCGGGCGGGCTTCTCAGGTCCATCGCCTCCGGCGTGAAGTGAGCCGGGCCCGGCCGGGCATGCGCGGAAGATCCGGGTTGAACGGGCGGGGCGGCGGGTGGTAGTGTCGGCGGCTCTTTTCCCGGTTCAAGCAGGGGGGGCGGCGAGATGGGCTACCAGAAGATAGTGATTCCGGCCGACGGCGAAGCGATAGTGCGCGACAATGGCAGAATAGTCGTGCCCGACAACCCGATCATTCCCTTTATCGAGGGAGACGGGACGGGGCCTGACATCACCCGTGCGGCGATGGTCGTATGGAACGCGGCGGTGGAGGCGGCGTACGGCGGCCGCCGCAGGATTGCGTGGATGGAAATATACGCCGGAGAGAAGGCGTTGAGCGTGTACGGGCCGGACCAGTGGCTTCCTGGCGAGACCGTGGATGCGGCCGCGAAGTACATTGTCGGCATCAAGGGGCCTTTGACCACACCCGTTGGCGGCGGGATACGGTCCTTGAACGTGGCGCTGAGGCAGCAACTGGACCTCTACGTATGCCTGCGCCCGGTCAGGTGGTTCGAGGGCGTGCCATCGCCGGTCAAGCATCCGGAGCGGACCGACATGGTTGTTTTCCGTGAGAACTCCGAGGATATCTACGCAGGGATCGAGTGGGCGGCGGGTACGCCGGAGGCGAATCGGGTAATCGAGTTCCTGCGCACCGAGATGAAGGTGAAGAAGATTCGTTTTCCCGAGACCAGCGGGATAGGGATCAAGCCCATATCCAGCGAGGGCACCGGCCGGCTTGTCAGGGCCGCGATCAGGTACGCGATCGACCAGGACCGCAAGTCTGTGACGCTTGTCCACAAGGGCAACATCATGAAGTTCACAGAGGGCGCGTTCCGCGACTGGGGCTATGCCGTGGCGCGTGACGAATTCGGCGCGAAGCTCGTGGACGGCGGCCCCTGGTGTTCGTTCAGGAACCCTCGCACGGGCCGCGAGGTGATGGTGAAGGATATGATTGCCGACGCGTTCCTGCAGCAGATACTCACCAGGCCGGCCGAGTACGACGTGATAGCTACGCCCAACCTGAACGGCGACTACATATCCGACGCCCTGGCCGCGTGCGTCGGCGGCATCGGTATTGCGCCGGGCGGGAACATCAACTACGACACCTGCACCGCGATGTTTGAAGCCACGCACGGCACAGCCCCGAAGTATGCGAACCAGGACAAGGTAAATCCCGGATCGCTGATCCTTTCCGGCGAGATGTTGTTGCGGCACATGGGGTGGAACGAGGCGGCGGACCTGGTGATACGGGGCATGGAGGGAGCGATCCGTGAGGGGATCGTGACATACGACTTTGCCAGGCTGATGCAGGGCGCGCGGGAGGTGCGCTGCAGCGAGTTCGGCAATGCTGTTGCGGAGAGGATCAGGCTGGCCGCGCGCTGACGCGTGAGGAAGTGGCGCGTGACTGGCGGACTGAACGCGCGCCGCCCCGGTTCCGCCGGGGGCGCGTTGAGTCTGCCAATCTACCGGGCGGGAGTCGGTGAGCCTGTTTTAGCCGCCCAGCTTGCCGCACGGCCTTTGCGCGGGTATAGTCGGACGAAAGCCCTGTACGGCTTCATTCCCTTGAACCGAACGATGGACAAGCCGGCAAACGCAAGCGAACTGGAGTTGAGCCGCAAGGAGGCGTTCAACTTCGCGCTCTTCCAGCATCATCCCGCAGCCATGACGGTTGTTGACCGTGAAGGGCGCGTGGTGAAGAGCAGCCTCGCCAGGCGCGCATTGCCGATTCCCCTGCCCGATCTCGGGTCTGAACTGTTCAGCCGCGCCGGCGGCGCTGAAGACGGGCGGTTGGCGTCCGAGCTTGCCGCGTGCATTGCATCGGGCGAAGTCCGGCGCCTCGGCGAAGTGGCCGCCGGTGACAGAATACTGGAACTCACCATTTCGCCCTTCCCGGACGGTGCGATAGTGATCGTGATGGACATCACCGAAAGAAAGCGGGCCGAGGATGAGGCGCGCGCGAGGCGCGAGGAACTTATCCGCGCCCAGAGACTGGCGACGATAGGGACGCTTGTTTCGGGCGTGGCCCATGAAGTGAGCAACCCGAACAACGCTTTGCTGCTCAGCGCCAACGCGCTGGCGCGGCTCGCGCCAGAACTGATCCCGGACAGGAGCGATTCCTCAGGCGGCGAAGGCGAAGAGGGTTGCGCGCGGCCTGCATATGGCGAGATGCGGGCCGAGGCGCTTGAGCAGATAGAAGTCATCCGGCGTTGCGCGAAGCGGATACAGACGACCGTTTCCGAGCTGAAGGACTATGTCCGGGCCGAGAAGTCGGGGATGTCGGACAATGTTGATCTCAACGCCGTAATGCGCGGCGCGTGCGAGATACTCGCGCCGGTCATTCGCAAGGCGACGACGCGCTTCACAATGCTGGAAGATCCCGATCTGCCGCGTGTGCGGGGCAGCAGGCAGAGGTTGGAGCAGGTCGTTGTCAACATGGTCTCCAACGCATGCCAGGCGCTGGGCGGTCCCGACAAGGCCGTGTCGGTGCGGACTGTGCGTGACGGCGCGGCGGGCAGGGCCGGGATAGAGGTGAAGGACGAAGGCTGCGGCATGACGCCGGAAACGCTGGCAAGGATCCGGGATCCTTTCTTCACCACGCGGCATGATGCCGGCGGAACCGGGCTGGGGCTGTCCGTATCCGACAACATCGTCACCGCGCACGGCGGCTGCCTAGACTTCCAGTCACGGCCGGGCATGGGCACCGCGGCGACGATGTGGCTGCCGGCGGCGGTTCCCGCAGAACGGAAGGGGGAGACGTGAGCGCGGCGCTGAACCCGGAGAACCCGATTCTGCTTGTTGACGACGACGAGGACATGCAGCGCAGTTACAGGTATGCCCTCAGGCACGGCGGATACACGCACCTTGTGCATTGCACCGACAGCAGGCAGGTGGAGTCGATCCTTGCCGGGTCCGATCACGAAACGATCCTGCTCGACCTCAACATGCCGGACATCTCCGGCCGCGAGTTGCTTCCCCGAATCGCCCGCGGCCATCCGGACGTGCCCGTCATTGTCGTCACCGGGCTTGACGACGTGAATACCGCCGTCGAGTGCATGAAGAGCGGCGCATTCGATTACCTCGTAAAGCCTGTCGAGGAGGAAACACTGCTTCTTTCCCTGCGTCGCGCAATAGAGGTGAGGGCGATGAGGCGGGAAAACTCCAGGCTCCGCCGGCAGATACTGGCCGCCGGCCCCGCGCACCCCGAAGCGTTTGAGGGCATTGTCACCGGCAACCGGGCCATGCAGGCCATCTTCCAGTACATAGAAGCCATAGCCGACAGCCGGCAGCCGGTGCTGATAACCGGCGAGACAGGGGTCGGCAAGGAACTCATAGCCAGGGCGGTTCACAGGCTGAGCCGCGTGCCGGGAGAGTTTGTCGCGGTAAATGTCGCCGGCCTCGATGACAACATGTTCTCCGACACTCTGTTCGGGCACGTGAAAGGCGCCTTTACGGGCGCATCTGATTCGAGAAAGGGTCTGATCGAGAAAGCCATGGGCGGGACGCTGCTGCTGGACGAGATCGGCGATATGACCATGTCCTCCCAGATCAAGCTGCTGCGGCTGCTCCAGGAGCGGGAATACCTGCCACTGGGTTCCGACATACCCAAGGCCACCAATGCCCGCGTTCTGGTCGCCACGAACAGGCCCATAGAGGCCCTGAAGCAGTCTGACAGTTTCAGGGACGATCTCTTCTACAGGCTGCGCGCGCATCACGTCCATGTTCCCGCGCTTCGCGAGCGGCTCGACGACATACCGCTGCTTCTCGACTGGTTCCTCGACAAGGCGGCGAAGTCGCTCAACAGGGAGAAGCCGACCCCGCCCCGCGAGCTTGTTCCCCTGCTGCGGAACTACGACTTCCCGGGCAACATCAGGGAACTCGAAGCAATGGTCTTCAACGCGGTCAGCACCCATCGCTCCGGCATCCTGTCCCTTGACACGTTTAAGAGGGCTGTTTCCGCCACGCCGGTTGACGTGCGCCAGGCCCGGCGGCAGGGCGCAGATGCCGGACTTCAACTTTTCAGACCCGGCAGTCCTCTGCCGACCATTCAGGAAGCCGAGGATATTCTCATCCAGGAAGCCCTTAACCGGACCTCCGGCAACCAGACTCTCGCCGCCGAACTGCTCGGAATCACCCGCCAGACCATCAATCGCCATCTGCGCCGTAACAAAACGTGACGCAATATCAAGCGGTCGTTTTTGTTACGCTGTAACATTACGTGACGCTCTTCAGAATGGCTCCGATCCGCTGTTTTGTAATCGGAAGTATCTTGTCCTGAACGAGTTATCATACATGAGTCTTTGGTGGCACGGACATTGCGTATGTACGTGTCGCCATGAAGAAAGCAATAGCCAGTCTGGTGATAGCGGTTGCGGCGGCGATACAGGCGCAGGCTGGCACGTTTCTCTGCATCGGGCTGGACAAGGTTGAGGGTTATCCGGTGCTGAACCACGCCGAGAGTGACGCGACTCGCATGGCGGGGAAATTGATGAAGGCCGGTCACACGGTTACGCTGCTCACGGGTTCCGAGGTCACGAGGGCGGCGGTGGTGGCGGCGATGAAGGATCCGGAGACGGTGGTTTACTTCGCCGGGCACGGGGAAAAGGAGCATGTACTGCTGTCGGACGGTGTTCTTGATGTCGCGGAGATGGCCGGATACGTCTCGGACCTGCTGCTGGACTGCTGCTACGTCGGCGGATCGCTGCAGGGCGAGGGGAGCACGAGGGTTCTGGCGGCGGCGCAGCACGAGGCTTTTGAGGGTGACGGGCAGGGGTTGTTCTCGAAGTACCTGATCTCCTGGATGGAATCCGGGAAGAGGCTTTCGGATGCGGGGCTCGCGGATCACGTTCGTTCGGGGATCATGCGCGAAACCGGCGGCTGGCAGAAGCCGGTGCTCGGATTCATCTGATTCATTTTCACGATACCCTCATTCCCCCC
>VGWI01000059.1 GCA_016873655.1 Lentisphaerota bacterium | reverse complement strand
CGACCCAAAGAACTGTACCTTTGTTGCAGGCCACTTCGGACAAAACGACAACTAGTCGACCTGAACCGAGATGGATGGCCAAGACTAGTGAACCGAGGAATTCGCCGGAATGTTTTATCATCATGAGTGGCAGTAGCAGTATGACACCAGCAAGCCAAGCGCCAGCGATGATACAGGTTACACGGACAATGGCCCCGGTCCGAGATAGTGACGGAGGCGCAATTGCTTGCTCTGCCATGGAGAATGCCACGACAGACATAACCGTGGCCTCAAACCGGAAAACGCCAGACATCCAGTCCCGGAAACTGCCATGCGATAAGTATGTCGCAAGAAACGAACCATAGACGACCCCCATGGTTACCGTCATGCCAAGAAAGAATGCAGATTCACTGTCTGCGGGCACAACATTCTTGCGATACCAAGGTGACAATTGCACAAAGAAGTAGTTGACCAGACTGAATGGTAGAGTCAAGGCAACTGCCAGTATGAGAAGTTTGAACACATTGCAGTCAAGGAACAACTGCGGCTTGAAATGATAGATGATCAGGGAACCTGGGGCGACAGAGGAAAGAAAGAAGACTGAAGCAATGAAGATATCTTCAGACTTGAGGTCTTTGATCTGTTCCAGCAGTGTCATAGGTTATGGTCGGGGCGTTCGATCATTTTGGGCGGCGTATCAGGATGGTCTTCTTGGGGCGTGACACCAACGGCGCGGATTGTCGGGGCGCGCGATTGATAGTAACAGTAACATTGGCTGGAGACTGTTGAGTCAAAGCCCATACGAGACTTGCGGCCCATCCCAATATCGACCAACCAAGAAGAAGATTGAGGGCGCATATTGCGCCTGCATTGGCATGGCCACGGTTGAAGGCGATGATGGACGGCAGGATGTAGACGAAAAAGCCGAGGATGCACAACACTACTCCGACAACGACGAGGCCAGTTGCAGCGTTTCGTTCCTGTCGCTGCTGTTCATTCTTTGCCTCAACTAGCGCCCGTTCGGATTCCGCCCTGGCACGCTGGTCCTCCAATCGCCGCTGCTCCTCTACCCGAAGGAGAGCTGCCGCTTCTGCGGCTCTTCGTTCAGCTTCGAGCCGTTGAGCTTCGGCACGTTCCCGCTGGAGTTCAGATTGCTTGCGTGAGTTGTAGTCATACCGCTCCACTTGAGCACGCTCTGCCGCGATTCTCGTTGCATGGACTTCGGCAAAAAGTCGATCACACGTGTCTGGCAAGAGTTGGGCGGCGGAGTACCTCCTGCCGTCCAGAGTGACGGTGTCATCGGTCAAGGACGTGATCGTGCCTGTAACATCACCACCTATGCGGCGACCCAAGGTGAAACGATCACCGACTCTTGGGGCTTTGAAAGCCGCCTTCTCGGCTTGCTTGAGTTCCTCAAAGCGCAGGGACCAATTTGGCTCCGGCTCAATAGCGCGTCCTTGGTGTAGAGTACACAGAACCAGAACTGCTGTGCCGAGCATGGTCTTGACCATTCAACACCCCCTAACGAGATGACAGACTTGGCCCCTGATCGAGATCCGCTGTCAGACCAGAGTTAGATCAGCCAGAGGGTATAGTGCACGGGCCTATGGAATCAACCGCATTTGCTGAGGCATCCCTACCTCAGCGATGGGTGCGGTGAGTACGCAGGGGATGTAACCCAAAGATGTAACCCGGTGACGGAAAATGAGCGGATTCAGGATGACTGAGGATCATTCGGGATGAAATGGGCTGAAATGCCCTGTCAGCATTAGGAAACCGCTGCTCTGTCCAACTGAGCTACCGGGGCACGGTGGCCGACGCCGCATGGGCGTCGGATCGCGGCGAAAACTACGGGAAAGAAAACCCGCCGTCAAGCCGGCCCGCGGCGACAGGGGCTGCAACGCAATGCAACCAGCACTTCGTACCTGCTTGCGGTGATTGAAGGCGTCTGGTAGCTTCGCTCCCGGTGTTGCGGGGTGTTCCGATCAATAAGAAGGAGGCAGCCATGGGTTCGTTCCGTCGCACGTGCGCAGCTCTTACTTGCTCTCTCGTGGTGATTGGCCTGGCCGCCGGGTGCGCTCATTTCCCGGGCGGAGTGTCCGATTCCACCACCCCGATCAACGGCAGGAAGTACACCCGTCTCGGGCGCGTATCGAGCACGGACAGCCTCATACTTCTGCTGGGCGTACTGCCGATATCCGGCTCAAACTCAACCCGCCAGGCGATTGACGACGCAACACGCAAACGCGGCGCGGATGCGCTCATAGACGTCACCGTTGAGGCCTACTGGCAATGGTGGATCCTCTTCACGCGGCTGGCAACCCGCGTGGAAGGCGAAGCAATCCGCTTCCAGGAGTAGACACACAACCCGTTTCATGCGCAAAGGCGGGCCATGCAGCCCGCCTTCGCTGTCTCACGGCGTAAACAGATGTCGCTGCCCGAATGCCTGGCAACCGGATTCGAAGACGCGGTCACAGACCCGGCATCTTCGGTTGCGGTTGACCTCAAACCGGCCACGGGCAAACTGCTTGTCTTCTTCGGCGGCTTCGCCGGCGGCCTGCTCATGCCGCCGTTCGAATTCCTTCGGATGACCGGCAGCGCCGGCTGCAGCCGCGTGTTCCTGCGCGACCTCGACCAGGTCTGGTACCATTCAGGTCTCAGAGGCGTCACCGCGGACGTTCCCGAGACCGTGTCGCTTCTTGATTCCGTCATCACCGAATCGCGCGCTGAGGACGTCCTCTTCGCCGGCAACTCGATGGGAGGCTACGCCGCCATCCTTTTCGGGTCCCTCGTCTCAACTCGCCCGCGGGTCGCCGCATTCGCGCCGCAAACCTTCATCGGTCCCGCCCGCCGCTTCTTCGCCCGTGATCGGCGCTGGGCCGACCGCGCACGCGCCGTGGCCGCCTGCCCGACGGCAGACAGGCGGCTGTTCGATCTCCGTAACCCCATCCGAAATCAGCCGGCCCCGCCGCATATCGAGATCCATTATCCCGTCATGAACCGCCTGGACCGGCTTCACGCGGAACGCTTGCGGGGGCTCCCCGGAGTTGCCCTGTGCCCGCACCGGTGCGAGAGCCACATGCTGGTGAAGGAATTACGCGATTCAGGGGAATTGCAAAGGATACTCGGCGTCGCCTGATCTCCAACCTCTTCCGCCTTCCGTCTACCCCCATCCGCGTCAATCAGCGTTCATCGGCGGTTCCATTCTTTCTTCCCCGCGCAAGCCGGCATCGGGACCGCTCGGGACAAGCGTCCCTTCATGCCGGCTCACCTTCCGCCGGTGGCCCGGCCGCTCCGCGGACGGGCAAATGGACATCGCCCAAGCTCTGTCCTCCGACCTCCGCCCTCAGGTTTCAGGTCTCAAGTTTCAGGTCTCCCTAGAACTCCGCGTTGCCGGGAGTCCGCGGGAAGGGAATCACGTCGCGGATGTTCCTCATGCCGGTGCAGAATTGCACCATCCGCTCGAAGCCAAGCCCGAACCCGGCATGGGGCACCGTGCCGTACCGGCGCAGGTCGAGGAACCACCCGTAGTTCGCCGGGTCCATGCCCCTCTCGCGCATGTTCTGCTCCAGTGCGTCAAGGCGCTCCTCGCGCTGGCTGCCGCCGATGATCTCCCCGATCCCGGGAGCAAGCACGTCCATCGCCGCAACAGTCCGGCCGTCCTCGCTCCTGCGCATGTAGAACGGCTTGATCGAGGCGGGGAAATCGGTAACGACTACCGCGCCTCCACATATCTCGGTCAGGACCCGCTCATGCTCAGATTGCAGATCCCCGCCCCATTCCGGCGCGTATTCAAACTTGCGGTCCGATGCCTTCAGGCGCTCAACGGCTTCAGTGTAGGTCATCCGATCGAACGGTTTCGTCGCCGCCGACTCAAGACGCTTCACCACGCCGTCGTCAACACGCTTTCGGAAGAACTCCAGCTCCGCCCCGCAGTTCGCCAGGACATGACATGCAAGCGCGCGTATGAACGACTCCGCAAGCTGCGCGTCGGCATCAAGATCGGCGAATGCCATCTCCGGCTCGACCATCCAGAATTCGGCCAAATGCCGCCATGTGTTCGAATTCTCCGCCCGGAACGTCGGGCCGAAGGTGTAAACCCGCCCCACCCCGCAGGCGCACGCCTCGGCTTCGAGCTGGCCGCTGACCGTCAGGTACGCCGAGGCGCCGAAGAAATCGCGCGCCGTGTCCACCGCGCCGTCCGGCCTGCGGGGCGGGGCGCCAGGGTCAATCGTCGTCACCCTGAACATCGCGCCGGCGCCCTCGCAGTCGCTGGTCGTGATGATGGGTGAATGCAGGCAGATGAACCCGCGCTCCCTGAAGAACGAGTGCACGGCATACGCGAGTTCGCCGCGAATCCTCAACACGGCTCCGAACGTGTTTGTCCTCGGCCGCAGATGCGCGATCTCGCGAAGGCGCTCGTATGAGATTTCCTTCTTCTGCAGCGGATACGTCTCCGGGTCCGCGCGGCCGATCACCTCCATCGCCGTGGCCCTCAGTTCCACCTTCTGCCCTGCGCCGGGAGAGGCCACGAGAACCCCGTCAACCGCAACGCTCGACCCCATCGAAAGGCACAGAACGTCACGTTCGTAGTTCGGCAGGTCGCGCCCGGCAACCACCTGCAGGCTCGCAAGACACGAGCCGTCGTTGATCTCGACAAACGAGAAACCGGCCTTGGAATCGCGCCTGGTCCGAACCCAGCCCCCAACCCGCACAGCACCGGCTTCAACACCGGGCTCGCGCGCAAGCACATCCTTTATTCTTTCCATACGCTCAAAAGCTCCATGGACAACCCCTCATTCCGCAAGCTGCTCCAGCGCCGACTCACGGCAAGTATGCGCCCTCTTCACGCAACCGCATGCGCAGACGCTGCACGTCGAACCCGCGCACGTCGCCGCCGCACCGGGCGGCCAGGGCGGCGGCAATCCCGGCGGCTTCGCCGGTTGCCAGGCACACCGGCATCACGCGCACGCTGCCCTGCACCGGCCTGTCGCTCGAAATGCAGCGGCCGGCCACAAGCACGTTCACGAGTCCTTTCGGGGTGAGGCACCGGTACGGAACTCCGTGCGACTCGCCCGGATTGAGCCTGAATCCGACCTTCCCGGGATCCACACCGGCAACTGAAGCGTGCTTTTCCGGATGCACGTCTATGAAGTACGCATTCCGGCATATCTCGTCGTCAAAGGACTTCCTTCCCGCGAAGTCATCCATCACCAGCACGTAGTCGCCGGTTATGCGCCGCGTCTCGCGCACCCCGACCATCGCGCCGGTGGATACGAGGTACGCGTCCTTGAACGCCGCCGGCACCGCCTCCGCCAGCGCGTTGCGGAATTGGAGCGCAATCTCGCGCCCCTTGAATGCCGCCATGGTCACCGACTCCGGCTCTGTGTTGTCCACACCCCACACATGCCCGGCATTGAACCCGACCGTGCCCGGCCCTATCGCGCTGTAGCAGAGGTGACGGTCAACGATCAGCGGGTACTTTCCGGACTCGAGTATCCGGTTCAGCGGATCCTGTCTGAGCCCGACCTTTGCGAGTTCATTCAGATCCACATTGGCGAGAATGAAGCAATGCGTGGCAGGCTGCAGGTCGCCGTCCGCACTGCCCTTCTCAAACCCCGCCCCGGCCCACGCGGCCACGTCGCCGTCGCCGGTGGCGTCAACGATTGCCGTTCCCTCGAAGGCCGTCAGCCCTGCCTTGCTCGCCGCAATGAGGCGCGCAACACGCCCCGCCCCGTCGGTTTCGACACCCGCCACGTTCACGCCGAAGAGAACCCTGGCGCCGTACTGATGCACCAGCGCGTCGTACGTACGCTTCAGGGCTTCGGGGTTGATGGGAACCCAGTCGTTCCTGTCCCGGGGATGATTCGGCAGCGCGGCCTTGCACGCTTTGAGCACACGCTCCGCTATGCCGCCGTAAATGATCCTTTTTCCGTCGGTGAACGGGCACAATGCCGGGACAAGGCCGGACGTGCCCATCCCGCCCAGCGCCCACGTTCCTTCGACCAGCAGCGTCCTCGCGCCTTCCCGCGCCGCGGCAACCGCCGCGGCACAGCCCGCCGGCCCGCCGCCGGCGACGATCACGTCCCAGCCCGGTGAGACCGACACTTTCCTCGCGTGCAGCCTGCAGGAGGTCTCCTGCGAGACATTCTTCAGCGGCTCAACCGCGGCTCTGTTGCCTGCAGTCGGCTCGTAGTAGGGATTCACCACCGGCATCCGCGCTTCAACTGACTCCAGCCAGGCCGACAGCATCGAGTCCAGTCTGCGGACCTCGTCCGGCATCGCCGCGGCGAGGTCCGTCTCCTCGCCGATGTCGTTCTCAAGGTCATACAACTCCAGCCGCTCATCTTCGTAGAAGCGGATCAGCTTGTAGCGGCCGGCCCTCACGGCGGCGGCAGGGGTCCCGCCCTGGTTGCCGTAGTGCGGGTAGTGCCAGAATATCGCCTCTCGCTCGGGCGCTTTCTTCCCCTCGAGCAACGGAAGAATGCTCACGCCCTCGCACCCCAGGCCCGCGGGAACGGGAACGCCCGCCATCTCAAGCAGCGTGGGCAGGAAATCGGGACTCGTCACGGGCACGGAACAGGCGCTCCCGGCCGCGATACGTCGCGGCCACCGTACGAGCAGCGGCTCGCGTGTGCCGCCGTCATACATCCACCCCTTCCCCTCCGCCAGCGGGGCGTTGCAGGTCGGCGAACCTTCGGCGCTGGAAAGCCCGCCGTTGTCGGATGTGAAGAAGATGACTGTGTTGTCGGCAATACCTTCGGCTTCGAGCAGGTCAAGCAGCCGGCCGACATTCTCGTCAACACTCTCTATCAGCGCTGCGTACACGGGGTCCGACTGCACGGTCCGTCGCTGAACCCGCAAGTGCTTCTTGTGCTCGCAGGGAAAATGTTCCCCTTCCTCGATAGACTTCACCTTGTCGAGGCCGAGCCGCTTCGCCTTTTCCTCGTACTTTCTTATCTTCTCCGGCTTGGCGTCTATCGGCGTGTGTACGGCATACATCCAGAAGTTCAGGAAGAACGGCTTGTCGCCGCGGTTCCTTACCAGGTCCATCGCCCGGTCTGTCAGGTGATCGGTGAGAAACGTGCCGTCCGGCACACAGGCATCCTTCAAGGCCGAAATCGTCCACGGACTGAAGTAGCCGCGCCCGGGGCTCCCCGCCTCGCACCCGCCGATGTTTACGTCAAACCCGTGCCTGCACGGATCCGTGCCCTCCGTGCCGAGATGCCACTTGCCCACGTGCCACGTGGAGTATCCGGCTTCCCGCAGGAGCGACGCCGATGTCGCCTCCGACTCGGGCAGGTTCTTCAGGTACGGCACATCCACCAACCGTCCGCGCGCGGGGTGAAAATGGCCGCCGCATATCCAGTCGGTGATCCCCACCGTCGCGGGATACTTGCCGGTCATGATGCTGGCGCGCGACGGTGAACAGACCGGACAGGCGGCGTATGCGTCGGTAAACAGCATCCCCTCGCTCTTCAGCCGGTCTATGTTCGGCGTCTCATAGAAGGTGCTGCCGTAACATGAAAGGTCGCGCCACCCCATGTCGTCGAGAAGTATGAAAATGATGTTTGGCTTCTTCATGCCGCTCCCGCCTCGGGGCTCACACATATTCGTGGATGGGCACTGTGCCACACGCGCCGCTCCGACTCAAGCCGTCCCATTTCCAGGTCCCGGCTCCTCCCAAGGTTCCAGTAATCCTGACTCCGTCCCTTCCCTGTCACTCCGAAACCTGACAACCCCGTGATTGCACGAAATCGCTCTTCCATCCCGCTGGCCCATTCTGCTATGAACTGCCCGTGCACAGTGCATGGCCAGGGCTTGCATGCGAATTGCTCCCGCGGTGCACTCCCCACTTCGCACCCGGTTCGTCCGGAACCCGCCTCCCGGTTCGATTCAGAAGGCCATTTCGTCCCAATCAGCCACATTTCGTGTTCACGCCAATAACACGTGTCCGTCAAGATGAGGTGATATGAATACGCATCATTCATACGGCCCACATGTCAGTTGTTGTCTGGCGGCATTTTCCTTCCTGCTGGCTGCGGTGCCCGCGACTTCTGGGGATGTACTGCCGCCACAGATCGAACAGATCGGGCTCGGGCCAGGCGGAAACTTCGCTGTCGAGGTAAGTGGACGCCCCTTCAAGCGCATGGAATTGCGCGTCTCGACCAACCTTCTTTCCGGCGCCTGGCGCATGGCGCAGGAGAAATACTCGTGCACCACTCAGATAACCTTCGACGTCTCGTCGCCGGACGTGACCGCTTTCTTCTCTGCCGGTATGTGGCCGGGTTCAAATCAGCCGGTCTGGCAGGCAGGCGCCATGCTGGAATGTTCGTTGGCCGGTCCAGACGAGGCAATCTTCACATGGATTCACCCGACCACCAGTGCGTGGCCGCTGGTCCGCTACGCACTGATGGACGACGGCGTATTGCTTGCAGAATTGAGTCCCACTTCCCGAACTGTGCGCGTTTCCGGCCTGGAGACCGGCCGGGTGCACAGGTTCCAACTGTACGCATTCAATGCGTACGACGACTGGTCCGAGGCGCCGCTATCTGCCTTGCTGAACACCACTCCCCAGGATCCTGCCGATCAGGCGCCTCAGCCCGTCGCGGGCGAGGCGCCGCTGCTTTCCGGTCAATCGCGATTCCTCTTCTCAGGGGATGCTCCCATCCAGACCGGTGTTGATGCGGATAAAATGGACGATCTCCGAATGGCAGTCCTCAAGGGGAGTGTCTTCGACGAGGATGGAGCGGGACTCTCCCATGTTACCGTGACAGTGGCCGGCTGTCCCGAGTTCGGACAGACTTTCACGCGCGAGCAGGGAGCTTACGACATCGCCGTCAATGGCGGCGGCTCACTGAACCTGACCTTTCAACGTTTTGGCTACCTGCCGGCGCAGCGCACGCTCCAGATTCCCTGGCTCGACTACGTCACGGTTCCGGACGTCGTCCTGCGCAGGGCCGACACCAACGCGACGGTGGTCGCCCTCGGCGGGGGCGGCGGCATGCAGGCCGCTTTCGGCGCCGAAGTGGCCGATGGCGACGGCTCCCGCCGCGCAGGGGTGATCCTTCCCGGTTCCGTGTCCGCCTCGATCATCACCTACGACGGCCAGACGCAGGCGGTGGACAACCTCACAATCCGTTTCACGGAGTACACCGTCGGGAGTAACGGCCCCGCAGCCATGCCCGGCGACCTCCCTGGGACCGTGGCCTATACCTACGCCGTTGAACTCGGCGCCGATGAAGCCCAACGCAAGGAGGCCGGCCGTGATGTGCTTTTCAGCGAGCCCGTCTTCTTCTACCTCGACAACTTTCTCGGCATGCCTGCGGGCACACCCGTGCCCATGGGCTACTACGACCGTGACGCGGGCGCCTGGGTGCCCTCCGAGGACGGACTCTCGATTGACCTGGTCGGGAAGGATATCGAAGGGGCAGCCGAGATAGCGATCGACCCGTCAGGAACACCCCAGGACCCGGCGACGTTGGAATCCGCCTACGGAATCACATTGGCGGAACGTATCAAACTGGCCGAAACCTACCCCGACTGCACCAACCGGCTCTGGCGAGTGCCCATCCGCCACTTCAGCACCTACGACTGCAACTACGGCACCGTTCCGGCCGAAGACGCCAGGGAGCCTCCCGAGCCTGACATCGAACGGGAGACCGGCGACGATGAAAGTTGCATGATGGCGGCCGGCGGCGCTGTGGAAATGAACAGCCAGTCCTTCCGCGAAAGAATCCCCATCCTGGGCACGCCCTACACGTTGAATTATTCCAGCGCGCGCCAGGCGGGTCGCGACCGTACACGCATCGTAATCAATGACACCAATCCCCCGCCGGCCAGTCTCCTCTTCAAGGAGATCACCGTGGACATTGCCGGCCGCAGATTCCTCCAGCGGCTCTCGCGCGACGAGAACGTGAACTGGGAGTTCGTGTGGGACGGGCTGGATGCCTATGGCCGCGAAGTGAGCGGAACCGTCGGCGCGGACATTTGTGTCGATTACTTCTACGACGCCTACTACGCGTTGCCTGTCTCGAGCGGGCGCAGCTTTGGGTCGGCGAGCGGCAGCCGGGTGCCAGGCAACATACGGGCGCGCGACCCGCTATCCCTCGCTCGCAGATGGAGAGTGTCTCTGGGCAAGGGATACCCCCACGGCTATGACTTGGGGGGGTGGACCCTCAGCGCCCACCATTTCTACAATTCTTCGGGTCGCGAGATGATCGGCGGCGACGGAAGCGTGCTGCGAAGCCGCGCCGACGAACTGACCATCAACACCTTCGCCGGCACAGGGGAGACGGAGTTCTACTTCTATGGCGATGGCGACCAGGCAAACCGTGCGGCAGTCAACACTCCTGTCGCCGTGGCATGCGTATCGGACGGGTCCGTTTACTTCAGCCAGTACTACGCCGTGCGCAGGGTCGCGCCCGATGGGACAATCAGTACGATCGCCGGCGGTCCGATGTGGGGCAGCGTGGTCGAAGGCGGACCGGCCACGAATTCGCGTTTTATGAGTTCACCCACGGACCTTGCCGTTGGTCCGGACGGGGCAATTTACGTTGTCGATCAGAGCGTGAGCACAGTCTGGCGCATCAGGAATGGGGTGCTTACCCGGTTTGCCGGGGGCGGAACTCAAACTATTCCCCCTTTGTCGTTGGGTAGCGTTCCGGCTACCGAAGCCGAACTGCGGGGCCCCAGCGGAGTCGCTGTAACGAAAGACGGAACGGTCTACATCTCGGACTACTTGCTCAATATCATTGTCAGGGTGGCCCCGGATGGATACCTCTACCTGGTGGCGGGGCAGCTTGACATCCCTCTGTTCTGGGGCGACGGCGGTCCCGCGGTGGATGCTTTTCTCGGCACGCCGTTGGGGATCGACATTGCCGATGACGGCGCCGTGTACTTCGCGGATTCCTTCAATCACCGAATTCGGCGCATCGGCGTGGACGGCATCATCACCACCGTCGCGGGCGGCGATGCCTCAGGCTTTGGCGGGGACGGTGGCTCAGCCACCAACGCCCTGCTCAGCTATCCTGGCGATGTTGCCGTGTCCCCGGACGGCGCGCTCTATATCTCGGACAATGGGAACAACCGCATTCGCAAGGTCAGCGGCGGCATCATCACCACTGTCGCGGGTGGCAATGCAGCCGGATTTGAAGGCGATGGCGGCCTGGCTTTCGAAGGCATTTTGAATTGGCCGTGCAGCGTGGCCGTTGCGCCTGACGGATCGGCAATCTATGTCGCGGACGCAATGAACAACCGTATCCGGAAGATCGCCCCGGCGTTCAGCGGGTTCACGCTCACCGAGACCATCGTGCCGTCGCAGGATGGTGCGCTCCTCCACCAGTTCAACAACGCGGGGCGGCACGTCCGCACGTTCAACGCGCTCACCGGAGCCACCCTTCTGGATCTTGGCTATTCCGCAGACGGCCTTCTTGCCTCCCTGACCGACATAGACGGCAACACCACCACCATAACCCGCGACAGTGCAGGTGTGCCCACCGCCATCGTTGGCCCCTACGGCGAAACCACGGTGCTGAACGTGACCAGCGGGCTGCTGGCCTCGGTCGAAAGCCCGTGGGGCGATGTGCACGCCTTCCAGTACACGAGCAATGGACTGCTGACCCGGATCACCACACCCCGCGGCTTCCCCGAAGACATCGAATATGACGAAAATGGCCGCGTTGTGAGAATCGCCGACGCCGAGGGAGGCGGGCGCCGGTTCGGCCGTACGGGTCACGGCATGGCCGGGTACGAAATCTATGGCACTTCAGTCTACGGGCGGGTGACTCACATCGCCACGGAGTTCCTCGATGACGGCCGGCGGCGCACGACCTACGAGACGCCCTGTTGCGGTGCGGTCCGGGACGTCGTGACCAGCTACCCCGACGGCCGCACGCAACGGGTATCGCTGGACGGAACCCTTACTGAGACCACACTTGGCCCCGACCCGCGCTTCGGGATGCAGAACCCGTACGCGGTCAATTCGCGGCGCGTGTATCCGTCCGGCTTGACGGTGACCAGGACGGAAAGCCGCAGTGCCGTTGTTATAAGCAACGACTGGCGGAACCTGGCGGGGATGACCAATACGGTTGCCCTTTCCGGACGCACGTACAGTACGGTGGCCGATATGGCACAACGCACATTCGTCAGCACCGCGCCCTCCGGGCGAAGCGTCACAACGACCCTGACACCAGGCGGCCGGCCCGCCCGCATCGAGCGTCCAGGTCTGGCGGCGGTCAACTTCACCGAGGATGACCGTGGCCGTATGGCCGTCGTGCGTATCGGGGACGGGCCGGATACCCGTGCAATGAGATTCGCCTACGACGCCTCGGGACGCCTGATCAGTCTCACCAATGCCCTGGGGCGCGTACTGCGGTTTGAAAACGACCCCGCAGCCCGCCGTGGGGCCGTTACATATCCGAACGGCGACAGGGCCGAGTACGTCTGGGACGAACACGGCAACATCGTGTCGGTGAAACCGCCGGGGCGACCGGCCCACACTTTCGCCTACAACCGCGTGGACAATGCCACCCGCTATTCGCCCCCTCCGGCGCCAGGCGCAACTGCGCCGTTCGATACCGACTACAACGCGGAACGCCAACTTCTGCGGAGTGTCCGTCCCGACGGGCGCGCCGTTTCCAACAGTTTCGATGAGGTCGGACGCGTCGTTCTTCACAACACGCCGGACGACACGTTCGAAATAACCTACAACCCGTCATCCGGCACGCTATCATCCATCACGGCGACCAGCGGCGTCGCGATGGCATGGGACTACGACGGCAGTCTGCCCTACCGCACCCGCTGGTCAGGCACGGTAAGCGGCTCAGTGGAAGTCGTGTACGACGAGCACATCGAGGTGGAATCCGTAGTCGTCAACACCGGGGCCCCGGTGGACTATGGGAGGGACTCGGACGGGTTGCTGCTGCAGGCCGGGCTGTGCGGCTTCACACGGGACCTGGTGACCGGCGGCGTCACCTCTGCCGTCCTCGGCGCCTGCTCCGAGGAGTTCGGGTACAGCGCCTTCGCTGAACTCGCGAGCCACGTGGCAAGGGTCGGCAGCGAAGAAATCTTGAGGGACGAGTACTGGTACGACGCGAGTGGATCGGTCACGCAACGGTTGGACATAGTGCTGGGAGAAACCAATCTCTGGACCTACAGCTACGACCTGCGAGACAGGCTGAGCATGGTCATCTGCCGCCATGGAAGCGGGGCTGCAACGAACACCTACGTGTATGACAGCAATGGAAACCGGACGTCGGGCGTCGTCCACGCCGAGGCCTGGGTTGCCTCCTACGATGACCAGGACCGCTTGATCCAGTCCACCTGCGGCACGGACACGCGCGAGTACCGCTATAACGCCACAGGCCAGCTTACCGGGCTGGTTTCGTCGGTCTCCGGAACCTACGGCCTCGCTTTCGACGGCAGGGGAAGGCTTCGCAGCGCGTCCCTGCCCAACGGCGACGAAGTGCTCTACGTCCTCGATCCGGGCGGGTGCAGAGTGATGCGCACCGTTAACGGCGCGGAAACTGACCGGTTCCTCTACCTGTCGCGCCTGCGGCCGACGCTTCACACCGCCGGCGGCACCAGCACCGTGTTCGTGCACGGCCTTTCCGTCAACACGCCCGAGTACTTCCTGCGCGACGGCGTCCCGTACCGCATCGTGCGTGACCGGATCGGGAGCCCAAGACTGGTGGTCAACGCGAACACAGGCGCCATAGTCCAACGCATGGACTACGACGAATTCGGCCGGGTCCTTCGGGATACCAATCCCGGCTTCCAGCCATTCGGTTTTGCCGGAGGGCTCCATGACCAGGCCACCGGCTGGGTGCAGTTCGGCGATCGCCAGTATGACGCTAAAAGCGGCCGGTGGATGTCGAAGGACCCGGCCGGGCTGGCGGCCGGCCTCAATCTTTACGCCTACGTTGACAACCAGCCGATCACCCTCGTTGACCCGACTGGTTGGGAAATAGTCTGTCCGCTTGCGGCCGGCACGCTCCAGTTGGAACGCCGGCCAGATGACAAGACATGGACAGACATGAACCAGGAGTGGTGGGACAACCTCTCGCCGGAAGAGCGTGGCTTAATCGAGACACCAATGTACGTTGGGGATAAACTTATTCCATTCATTCCGGGCTGGGGCGATGCCTACACAGCTGCAAAAATAGGATATTTAATAGGCCAGAACCGCGGTGATGAGGCTGCGCTCGAAATGGCGAAGCTCGGCGCCGGCAAGTACATCGGCAAACTGTACGGGGACAAAGCAGCCGATGCTTTCGGCCTGAACGCCGACCACTTGACGGATGCGGTAAAGGCCGTTACGGACCGTACGCCCGCGAAAGATGTCGTAAGCACTTCTGGCTACCAGTTCCCCTGGGACGGAGGACCATAGCCTCTCTCAAGTCTCAGGTTCCAGGCATTCTCACTCCGTCCATCAGCGTTCATCGGTGGGGCCATTCCTCACGTACCGGGCAAATCCGGATGGGGAATCCTCATCAGAAGACCGCCCATGTATGACGCTTGGGCTGCCGAGTGGCAATTGCGTCTCCACCGATGGCCTCGCCTTCCGTCTTCGGGCCTCTGTCATCCGACCTCCGACTTCCGACCTGCGTCCTCATCCCTTCTTTTCTTGAATCCGCGGCCCCCCTTGGCTATCTCCTCACGTGCAGTTCGGAAAGCGCGACCGGACTGCCGCCGCCCGCCGTCGCGGGGCGTCATGCATCGCACATTCACCGCGCAATGGAGTCGCACATGAAATACGGTCTGAACATCAGGCAGGACGGGGAACTCGATTTCGTATCGCTCGGCGCGCTCGTCCACCGCCTCGACCCCGGCATCATCCCGTTCCGCAAGGCCACGGAATGCCGCATCCACGTCAGCGGCGGCGAATTCAACTGCGCGGCCAACCTGTCCGACTGCTTCTGCCTTCGTACCGGCATCGTGACGGCCATGGTTGATTACCCGATCGGCGACCTCATCGCCGAACGCGTGCGCGCCATGGGCGTGCGCCCGTTCTACAAGCGGTTTGCGCATAACGGCGTTAACGGCCCGAACATGGCCGCCGTCCTCAGCGACCAGGGCTTCGGCGTGCGCGCCCCGGTGGTGTTCTACAACCGCTCGAACGAGGCGGCCGCTCAGCTCAAGCCGGGCGATTTCGACTGGGCAAGGATATTCGCCGGCGGCGTGCGCTGGTTCCATAGCGGCGGAATCTTCGCCGCGCTCTCCCCGACCACTCCGGAGGTAATCATCGAAGGCATGAAGGCGGCCCGCAATGCAGGCGCAGTCATTTCGTTCGATCTCAACTTCCGCGAGAAACTCTGGAAAGTATTCGGCGGCGCCGAACACGCTGTCGAGACACTCGGCCGCATAGTCGAACATGTTGATGTCCTCGTCGGCAACGAGGAGGATCTCCAGAAGGGCCTCGGCCTCGCCGGCCCGGAAGTGGCGGCGAAGTCCAAGCTGGACCCGGCCGCGTTCATCGGAATGATCGGAACCGTCGTCGCGAAGTACCCGCGCGTCAAAATCGTTGCAACCACGCTCCGCGAAGTGCATTCAACCAACAGGCATAGCTGGGGCTCGGTTGCGTGGATAGACGGGAAGACGTACGTCTCCCCGACCGCGGAACTTGATGTGCATGACCGCGTAGGCGGCGGTGACGGGTTCGCGTCTGGCCTCTTCTACGGACTCCTCAGCGGCGAGGATCCGCAGCAGGCGGTCAATCTCGGCTGGGCGCACGGCGCGCTGCTTACCACGTTCCCGGGCGACACCACCATGTCAACCGTGGACCAGGTACGCGCCTTCGCCAAGGGCGGCTCTGCCCGTATCCAGCGCTGAAGAACACCCGTCGGAGGTTTTTCCTTGCCGCGAAGCGTCAGTGCGTCTAGCATCACTCCGTCTTCGCGAGAGGACATTTGACAACTCAACTTGATTGCGGGGTGGAGCAGCCCGGCGTGTCCGCCGTAGCCTTGCGCGAAGGCGGATAGCTCGTCAGTGACGAGCGGTGCGAGAGTCAGCACCGGCAGAAGCTCCAGGACTCATGACAACTGAATTAACTGCGGGGTGGAGCAGCCCGGTAGCTCGTCAGGCTCATAACCTGAAGGTCGTTGGTTCAAATCCAACCCCCGCTACCAATTTCCGAGACGAA
>VGWI01000058.1 GCA_016873655.1 Lentisphaerota bacterium | reverse complement strand
CGGTGTTCCTTTTCGCGTTGGCCGGCATCCCGACGTTCTTCAGAAAGTTCAGGACCGAGGCGGTTTTCCTGGCCGGCATGTTCCTGGTCAATCTCATCCCTGCCGCCTGCTACATAACGTGGAACGGGTCGTGGTGTTACGGCCCGCGTTACCAGTTGCACATACTCGTCATAGGGTCCGTCGCGTTCCTCGAGGTCATGGCGTGGCTCAGGCGTCATATCCGCGAGTTCCCCGTCGCCGCGGCCGCCGCCGCAATGGCGGCGATCCTTGCGTTCTCGTTCCATCTGCAGGTGCAGGTCAATTCGCTGCACTACTTCACCTACAACTACGTGCACGGGCTGTTCAGCCAGTTCAAGACACCGGGCATGCAGAAGATCTGCGACGGCATGATCCACAGCAGACACCGCGGTTTCACGCACGGCGACCTGAAAGCCTATATCGAAGGACGGAGGTCGTATGAGCCCGTGGAGGAGATAAGGCGCGTTGTGCGGCCGGACCAGGCTGGCGCCGTGATGGGGCAGGTGGACTCGCACTTGAGGCAGATGGCGCGGCCGAACTACTATTTCTTCGACTGACCGCCCCGGCGGGCGGATGAGGTCCCGGATGGAAGCCAACATGGAAACGCAGGCTCCGGAAGCGAGCGTGGTGATCCCGTGCCTCAATGAAGCCGCCACGTTGCGCGCCTGCATAGAGGCGGCGCAGGACGGCATACGCGCGGCCGGAATCCGCGGCGAGGTGATTGTCAGCGACAACGGGTCCGACGACGGGTCCGTCGCCATCGCGGAAACGGCCGGCGCGCGCGTTGTCAACTGCCCGCGGCGCGGGTACGGCTGCGCGCTCCGCGCAGGTTTCGAAGCTGCGCGCGGTGAATGGATCCTGATGGGCGACGCGGACCTGTCCTACGATTTTCGCGAGCTTCCGAAGTTTCGTGAGGGCATAAGGCGCGGCAGCGACATGGTAATGGGTTCGCGCCTGCGCGGCAGCATTGAGCCAGGCGCGATGCCGTGGCTTCACAGGCGAGTGGGCAACCCGGTGTTGAGCGGCGTTCTGCGGCTGTTGTTCGGGGCCCGTATTTCCGACGCGCACTGCGGCATGCGCGCGTTCAGAAAGGATGCCCTGCCGAAGCTGGACCTGCGCACGGCCGGGATGGAACTGGCCAGCGAGATGGTGATAAAGGCCACGACGGCGGGGCTGAAGGTCACGGAGATCCCGATTACGCTTCACCGCGACCAGCGGGGCAGGCCGCCACACCTGCGCACGTTCCGCGACGGTTGGCGGCATCTTCGCTACATGCTGATGATGGCGCCGAACTGGCTTTTCCTGCTTCCCGGCTTTCTGTGCGGCGCGACGGGCGGAGCGATTATCGCCGCGCTCCTGCCGGGGCCGGTTACGTTCGGCGGGGTGCACTTTGACATACACACCATGTTGCTCGGCATGGCGCTGGTCCTGCTCGGGGCGTACCTGGTGTTCACCGGCCTGTTCGTCAAGGTCTTTACCCACACGGAGAATCTCAACGTTCACTCGTCATGTTTCGTGCGGCTGATTTCGCGTCTGAAACTTGAACACGGGCTTGCGGCGGCTGCCGTTCTGATTGCAGTCGGCCTCTGGGGCGATCTCCGCTTTCTGCTGGCATGGCGCGAGTCGGGATTCGGCAACGTTGACGTGCCGACAGGCATGAGGATGGCGATTGTTTACACCACCATGCTCGTTGTCGGGATCGAACTGCTCTTCGCGAGCTTCTTCCTCAGCATGCTCGGGATTGACCGTGACACGTACGAAGGCGGCAGGCCATCGCAGGAACCCGCCCGCCGACTCCCCATCCGCTGATCGTCATTGCATCCGGTCTTCGGCGTCAGTAGCTTGAGCGGGTACTTTGCAGGCGGCTGGCGAATCCATTGTGTCTGAGTACGTTTCGCGGCGGAGGCGCAGGGAACATGGCGATCACACGGTACAAGAAGGCGTCGGATATCAAGGTGGGCATTGTCGGCTACGGGCCGTCGTTCGGCATGGGGCGGAAACACCTGTCGGAAATGCGTGATGCGGGCATGACGCCGACATCGGTGGTTGACCTGGCCCCGGAATGCCTGGCCAAGGCGCGGGAGGAGTTTCCCGGCATCGAGACGTACGCAGCTCTCGACAAGATGCTGAAGAAGTCCGCCACCGATCTGGTGGTCATCGCAACGCCGCACAACAGTCATTCCAAGCTGGCCGTTCAGTGCCTGAAGGCCGGGCGCCACGTGGTGTGCGAGAAGCCGTTCGCCATAACAACGGCCGAGTGCGATGCGATGATCACGACTGCCCGCAAGCGGAACCTGATGGTCTCGACCTATCACAACCGCCATTGGGACGGGTGCATTCTCGAAGGCCTCAAACGTATCCGCGACGAGAAGGCCATAGGCGAGGTGTACCGCATTGAGGCGCACATGGGCGGGCACGGCAAACCGCTCGACTGGTGGCGCAGTAGCCGCTCCATCTCCGGCGGGATTCTCTACGACTGGGGCGCGCACCTGCTGGAGTACTCGCTGCAGTTGATTGATTCGAAGGTTGTCGAAGTGACCGGCTTTGCTCACACCGGCTACTGGGGGCCGCAGACAAAGTGGAAGCAGGACACCAATGAAGACGAGGCCTGTGCAATGGTTCGCTTCCGCAACGGCGCCTGGCTCAATCTCACTCTCAGCGCCCTGGACAGCAATCCGAAGCGCGGGATCATGGAGATAACGGGCACAAAGGGAAGCTACGTGATGGACCACGGCACCTTCGAGGTCATCACCCGTGACGGCAGCAGGACCATCACCGACCGCGGCGGCAACACAAAGGGGCAGGGCGAGAAGTTCTACCAGAACATCGCCGCGCACCTGACGAAGGGCGAACGCCTGGTCATCACCCCGGAATGGGCGCGCCGGCCGATACACATCATTGACCTCGCGGTGCGCAGCGCCAGGCAGAACCGGGCGCTCAGAGCCAAGTACGGCTGACACCTCAACTGCCTTGCAGCCGTGACATGCCGCTGACCGGGCGCGTGTCTCCGGCACGGCGGGGCCATCCGCGTCGTCAGGGCCGGTGTTTCGTCTTGCCGCCCCTGAAGTCGAGCAGGTGGCCGAGGACCCGGACGGCGGCGCGGAACAGGAACGACACGTCGCGCAGCGAGCGTATCTCGCGCAGCTTCCGCCACACGAACGAAGGCGTGAGGAATGAACTGTAGATGCCGCGAGTGAGCTCCATTACCACTTCGTCTGGCATGGATGTCTTCATCACCGGCTCGCGCATGTCGTAGCGGTCCCAGTCCTCCGTCTTCAGCCAGCCGTTCTCCCTGCACTCGCGGAAGAGCGGCGTGCCGGGGTAGGGGATGACGACCGTCGCCTGCAGAGTATCTATCGAGCCTTCCGCGAACATGCGCCGGGTCATGGCGACTGTTTCGCGCGCTTCGGCCTCGGTTTCCCACGGGTACCCGACCATGCAGGTCACGTGCGGACGCAACCCGGCGCGTTTGGCCATGCGCATGGATTCCTCGATATCCTTCGCCTTCCCGCACTTCTTCACGCGCTCGAGAGTGGATTGGCTGGCTGACTCCAGCCCGAACAACACGAAGCGGAAATTGGCCGCGCCCATGAGGTCGTACAGTTCCTGCGTCAGCACGCCGGGAATCATGTTGCACCCGAAAGTTACGCGTTTGTTATAGCCGCGCGAGATCATGCCCTCGCAAAACGTGCGCAGCCATTTGCCTGCCGGGAAGCAGCCGGTGTCGTCGAATATTTCGCGGAGCGGGTATTTCCCGATGAGAACCCCTATCTCGTCCAGAAGGCTTTCCGGGGTGCGCGCTCGCCAGCGGTTGTAGATCGTGGTCCACGAACAGAAGGCGCACTTGCCCCACCAGCAGTCGCGGCCGACCATTGTGTATGTGCCGGGCGTGTCGCGGAAATTGCCGTTTTCACGGCTGTACAGTTCCCATCGCGTCAGATCGCGGTCCAGTACCGGAAGCGTGTTCAGGTCGCGCGTCAGCCGGAAAGCGCCCGTGCCGGCGACTTCGCCGTCCGCGCGACGGTAGAAGATGCCTGCAGGCGGGTTCGCGGCGCCATCGAGTGCGCGGCCGTGAGACTGAATGAGCGGCAGCAGATCTCCCAGCGTGAAGTCGTAGTCGCCGCCGGTGATGATGAAGTCCGCCGGGCAGTTCTCCATGCTTTCCGACGGCAGCGCGGTTACATGATCGCCGCACAGCGCGACCATGCAGTCGGGTCGCAAGGCTTTCAGTTCGGAGACGGCACGCCAGGTCGCCTTGACGACGGGCGTCTTGGTTTCCATCAGGACGATGTCGGGCGCGAAGCGCCTGAACCCGTCGGCGAACTCGCGCGGAGTCTGGCGCTGGGCGATGCCGTCGGCCCACAGCACGTCGTGCCCCGCATTCCGGGCCATGGTCGCCGCGTAGGCCGGCACCATGGGGTAGACGAATGTCGGGCGGTTGAACCACTGGAACTGGCGGTTCTGGGAGAGGAGCGGCACGCCTTTCCGCGACGGGATAGGCGGGTATGCGATCATCACTTTCACAAGAACGGCTCCATCGCTAGTTCATTTCTCTTCCGACGGGTGGTCGAAGCGCCTGACCTCGCCCGGCATGCGCGGCATGAGCAAACCCGCGGCGAACCTGGCTCCGTAAACCACATGTGTGAGGACTATGCCCGCCCAGACAAGAAGCCATGAAACCGGGTTCACCCGCATCGTGACCAGGAACTGTTCCCACGGGAAAGCGGCGGCGAGCGTGATCGCGGCGTAGAGCCCGGCACAGGCAAGGTACGGCCGGGACAGCGGCGGGACGAGCGCGGCGACGGCGCCGCCGCCGACCAGTCCGAAGGCGAGCAGGGATGGCAGCATGTATGACAGCCGCCGCGACGTTGCCGGAAACCGCCGCGCGAAGTGGCCGCGGTGCAGGGCGTACCGCGCGACCTGCCGCAGATGCGGCAGGAAGAGACGGCGGCGGTGATGGAACACCTGCACCCACGGGTCATAGAGGATCTTCGCGCCGAGTTCCTTTGTGATCTGCATGCATAGGTAGGTGTCTTCACCCGGCCAGAACTCGGTCCGGAATCCGCCCAGGCGGCGGAGCACGTCCGTGCGCACAAGCAGGTTGCAGCTCGGGAAATCGTCCACCGCCCTCTCGCGGCCAGGCGCGTAGCGGAACCGGTGCGGCCCGGAGACGAGGAGATTGGAGAACACGCGCCCGCCGAGGGAGGCGAGGTATGGCTCGCCCGGCGGGGTCACGGCGGGGCCGCCCACCGCGGCAACGGCCGGATCGGAGAAATGGCTCACGGCCCTGTCCAGCCACTCGTCCACCGGCCAGGTGTCGTCGTCGAGGAAGGCGACTATGCCGCCCTGTGCCTTCTCAATGCCTATGTTGCGTTTCTCCGCTGGCCTTATCCGGCCGGTTGGCACTTCGTGAACGCAAGGCTCCCATGCGCGGCCGGACGGCGCGTCCGGCAACAGGATCACTTCGAAGTTCCTGTACCGCTGCGCCGAGAGGCCGGCGAGGCACTCGTCCAGATACGGCGACGGCGCCGGGCATGCAACAATCACCGAAACCAGCGGCGGGTCGGCCGGTTGGCTGCGGTCTCCGAGCGACTGGTAGTAGCGCAGAATCCTGGAGCGGTAGAAGATGGCCAGCGTATCAACCATAACCTGGTGGATCGTCAGAGGCCTGAGACAGCCCAGGGATGCGTGGAAGTTGATCCGCACCGGCGCCTCGGCGATCCTGTACCCGCGCAGGTGCGCGATGGTGAGCAGTTCGAGGTCGAACGCAAACCGCTTGACGAGCATGCGCGGTATGACGTGTTCCAGCACTTCGCGCCGGAACAGTTTCAGGCCTGTCTGGGTATCGCTCACCGGCAGACCGAGGAGTGTCTTCACCATCGCATAGTAGACGGCGCTCGTGATCCTGCGGTGCCACGGGTATTTCAGGACCGACTCCGGATGTCTCTTCGAGCCGATTACGATGTCGGCTCCCGTCCCAGACATGATCTTGAGCAGGGCCGGGGCCTGGTCCGGCGGCAGGTCGAGGTCCGCGTCCAGCATGAGAACATGCGTGCCCGTCGCGGCCTCGAACCCGCGGAACAGCGCCACCCCTTTGCCCCGGTTCTCCTGCAGGTGCACGGCCATCACGTCAGGGAACTCGCGCGCCACGGCGTCGAGCTCCGGGCCGGTGTTGTCGAGGCTGCCGTCGTCCACGACGACTATTTCGAAGGCGACCAGGTTTCTGAACACCGCGCGCACGCTGCGGACATTGGCGGCAAGCGCCGGCCCGAGGTTGTGGGCGGGCATGATGATGCTGAGCCTGGATCCGGGCGGCAGCAGGCCGTCTTCTGCGGCGCTGGAACAGGCTTCAGGCATTGTGGCTGTAGAACTTGCCATGCAGGATTCTAGCCGCCTCCGTGTTTCCATTGCAGGGAAAAAGGTTGATTGCCCCCCCCATTTGCTGGAGCGCACCTGAAGGTACTTGAGCATGAGGATGGCGATCAATGCTGTCCAAATCCGGATTTTGGACAGAACTGCGCCCCTGAGGGTCGCCGAAATGGTCCTTGACGGGAGCGCGGTACTGTAAGACAATCAATTACAGTAACAAGAATGGGAAGGGGCCATGAGAAGCACCATCACAGTGAGCATTCCTCAGGACGTACGGAAGGAACTGGACCGGGTTTCAGACGAGGAAGGAGTGTCCCGTAGCGACATTGTGCGTGAGTCGGTCCGCGACTACCTCTTCATCCGGCAGTTCCGCGCCCTGCGCAAGGCCTTGGTGCCCAAGGCGGCACGGCGTGGAATCTACACGGACCAGGACGTCTTCGACCGCGTGTCATGAGAATCGCACTGGACACTAATGTCCTTGTGGCGGCATTCATCGCTCACGGCAACTGCAATGAGCTTCTCGAGTACTGCATCGTTCGTCACGAGGTCATTCTGTCCAAGTTCATTCTGGGTGAACTGCTGGACGTTCTGACCAGGAAGTTCGGATTCACTCGGGCTGAGGCGCATGCCGCCGTTCGGCTTCTACGGACGCGGACACGTCTGATCGATCCAGCTCCACTGCCGGTCCCGGTGTGCCGCGACCCGGATGACGACACCATCTTGGCAACCGCCCGAACGGCCGAGTGTGACGCCATTGTTACGGGCGACAAGGATCTGACCGATCTCAAACACTACGAAGGGATCAGGATTCTCACGCCATCAGAGTTCTGGGAGTTCGAAAACGAGGCTACCGAAAACGCCGATTGTGTGTAGCTTCGCCCCGCGGCGGGGGCTTGGCACTGTACACAACCAACGCCTACGATCTCGCCGGCCGGATGGTCTACAGCAAGGACGAGACCGGCATAGAGACCTTCTACACGTATTCCGATGGCGGCCGCATCTCCACAACCGTCCGCGCCGGCGTCACGAACGTCACCGAGAACTATCTCGACGGGCGGACGAAGGGCTTCAGCGTCAACGGCGTCGGGACGCATTGGGACGCATTGGGGTCAGCCCTTCACAATAAACATTGCAGGGGGAGAATAGGCATGCCATATTCCGGGCATGGCAAGACACCTGCGAGTGGAGTTTCCCGGGGCGATATACCACGTCACAAGCCGGATGGTTGGGGATGCCGCCGTTGGCGGCGCCAGTTGGCCATTCGAGAAGCGATTGTTCCGGGACGATGCCGATTACGAACGTTTTCTGGAGCGACTGGGCGAGCGGGTCGAGCAATTCAACGTCAGGTTGTACCTGTTCGTCTGCATGACGAACCACTTCCATCTGGTTCTCGAGACACCGGAGGCGAACTGCTCGAAGTTCATGCAGTCGCTCTCGACGGCCTACACGATCTACTACAACCTGCGCCACGGCCGGCACGGCCACTTGCTCGACGGACGATACAAAGCCAGACTGGTCGAGGGTGACGACTATCTCCGTTCGCTCTCGCGTTACGTGCATCTGAATCCGGTACAGGTCAGCAGTCAGCGACACAAACCGATCGAAGAACGTATCAAGGACCTGAGAGCGCATCGGTGGAGCAGTTACCCGAGTTACATCGGCGACTGCAAAGGGTTCGACTTCGTTGAGTACGGCCCCCTTCTCGAACAAATGACCCCTCGACGCGGTTCCGGGCAGAGCGGTAGGCAGCGGGCGTATCGCGAGTTCGTTGAGAGTGGTCTTGCGGAATCCGACGAAGATTTCAAGTTGGCGCTGAGGGAGTCGCCACGCAGTATCGGCAGTGCCGGTTTTCGAGCGTGGATTGACGAACTCTACCAGAAACGGGTAGAAACCCATGCCAGACCCGAAGACGTATCATTCCGGCATAACACCGAGCCGCTCTCGCCGGAGACGGTGTTGCGCTGTGTTGCGGAAACGCTTGGCGTTGATGAACGAGCATTCATGCGACGTACGCGTCGCAGTGTTCTCAGGTCTGTTGCCGCCCGCTTCCTGATCCGCTATGCGGGACTTAGCCAGCGCGATGCGGCGAGGTACCTGGGGATCGGCAGTGGATCGGCAGTATGCAACCAACTCAAGCGCCTGGCATTGAGACTTGAGGCCGATCGACTGCTGCGCAAGCAGGTGAAGGAAATAGGGCAGACGCTTGAGGCGACAAGGTGTTCTCAAACCAAGCAACAGAATCGAATCTGCGGTAAGGTGTATTGAAAAGGGCTGACCCCTATGCCCGCTCACGGCGTGCGAAGCGTTCAGACGAAAACTCACTCCGTGTTTGCGCTTGCCAGCCATATGGGGCGGGAGCATCGTTTCGGTGGTGTTGGACGCATTGGGGTCAGCCCTTCACAATAAACATTGCAGGGGGAGAATAGGCATAGGGGACGTTCTTGGTAATATGCTGGCAAGCAAGTGATTAGCGGGATATTGACACCGCATACGTTTGTTCGTTGGCAGGAACGTCCCCTGCTCCTATTCCGTCGAATGCACGAAGATATGGGAGAAGGTGGCAGGGACAGTCAAATGCCAGTTTCCAGGTGACCCTGAGGGGCTTCTACTTCGGGAATATGCTCATGCCCTTCTCTATCTGTCCGCTGCTTTCGGTGACCTTGCAGTAGGAGATTTTCTCCTTCACTTCGGTGACTTGCACCGTGGCGACCTTCTTGAGGTCGCTGTCGAGTACTTCGCCGGTATCCGGGTCAACAAGCTGCTCGGCTGAGCCGACATCGAAGGTCGCGCCTGCCGCCACGCCCTCGCGCGATCCGCGGTTGATGACGACGCTGCCGTCCTTGACGAGGACCACGCTGCCCTCCCATGGAATCGTTTCGAGCTGCCCGGTGAGGAACTCGACAGCCTTTCCGACGGCGTCCTCGCAGGCCTTGCCGACGTTGTCGTTCTTCATCCCGGCGAAATCGCCGGTCAGTCCACCCAGCAGGCCGCCGTGGTACCCGACGGACAGGCCCCGGCGTGCCGAGGAGCCGACCACCTTCGTTGAAGCCTTAACCTGACCGTTCTCGGAATCGACGAGGTAGATTGTCATGTTAATTTCGGCTTTTCCGCCCGATCCGCCAAGGCTGACGCCCTTGAAGTTCAGGCCGCCCCTGCCGCCCGTGGTATCGTTCTGGACATGGGTGATGGAGCCGCGCACGAGAAGCTGCGCCGGTGTCATGCGTCCGATTTTCGGGGTCTTCTTTCCGCCCGCAGTGCGTCCGCTTGCGGCGAAATCCTGTTCGGCCATCGCTTCCGCGCGCATTTCCTGGTCGCCGAGCACGATGAACTCCTTCGACTCATTCAGGGCCGCGGTGAGGATTGTCTTGAACCCGTCGCCGATGTCCCACTGGCCGCGCCACCCGGCTTCGTTATCGAACTTGCTGACGGTTATCGTGTAGCGCAGGTTGCCCTTGCCGGCTGCAATGGCAGTGCTCAGCGGAACTGCGAGGAAGAGACAGAGGAACCCAGCCAGCAGACGAGACGTTTTCATGACTACCTCCTGCGTTGTGGCGCTGCGCTGCGCCGGAGTTTGAAATGCATGGAAACGATATGGCCGGGGAGCGTGGAAAGGAAGCATTTTCCGACGGCCTGTCGCGGCCGGTTGGCCGGCCACAACATTCCGTCGGCACGATTACCTGTGATGAGACAAGAAAGGCGCGGACGGCATCGTTCCACTGCCCCGGGTTCCGGGTGACGTACGCCTCGTGGCCCACCGAGTCGAACCGTACAAACGTCTTCGGTCCCGACGCCGCCTCGAACACGCGCCGCCCTTCCGCGAAAGTTGCTCTTGGATCGTCGGACCCGTGCATGAAGAGGGCAGGACAGGTCAATGCGCGGGCGCAGTCAACGGGCCTGTGGCGGAATCCGTTGAACCCGTGCATGGCTCCGCCCCAGAAGACAAGTAGTTCCGCGCTCGGGAACGATGGAACGTGCATTGCGTGGAACCGGTTGCGGACGGTGTTGAGCATGGTGTCGAACACAGCCTCAAGTACTACGGCATCGGCCGTAACGCCGTGCTTGTCGAAAGCACGCAGGATTGCCGCCGCGCCCATACTCTGGCCGAAGAGCACGAGGCCGGAGCAGGGGAGGCTGTTTCTTGCGTACCGGACGCAGGCGGCGACATCCTCAGCCTCCTCAACGCCGATCGTGGTGGTTGATCCCGAAGATCCGCCCGAACCGCGGAAGTCCACCAGCAGGACCGATGTCCCCAGTTCGATGAATGCATTTGCCTCGGGGATCAACAGGGTTTTGTCCGTTGCGTAGCCGTGGAACAGCAGCACAAGCGGGGTGTCGCGCCCGGCGTCGTGATGCCATGCCTCCAGCGCGTCGCCGTCCCCGGCGGCGATTCTGACGACGCGCGCGCGCGGGCTCAGTTCCGAGGGATGTCTGCCTCCGCCCGGCCGCGGAACATTCACGCCAGTTACAAGGACCGTGGCTTTCGACATGATCGAGAGAGCTTCCGGTCCTGGTGTACGTTTGCCGCCGGTCGTGAACCGCATCATTGCTCGCGCATGATTGAGCGCCAGGAGATTCAGCGCGACTAACGCGGCAACCGCGATGCCGGCCGGCAACAGGAAAGCCCTGCGCATCCGCGCATTCATGTCGCTCAGGTTAGCCGCGTCAGGATGGGAATGCACGGTCTTTGAGCCGCGCGGAATCAAGCGTCTGTCGTGTTGCTGTTTTTCTCCGGGGGCGGCGGCTGCCGCAGGTAGCGCTCGGCGACTATGTGGATGACGATATGCGGCCGTTCCAGTCCGATCCTCCGCCTGTCCGGTCTGGAAGTGTGGAGGAATACGATTCTGCGGAAGTGCTCGGCCAGCATCGGCTTCATGGCGTCGGTGAAAGAGTCGCAGATAACCACTGCGGTGGGCAGCGACGGGTCGTTGATCGAGCCGGATGACACCTTCGCCATGTCGTTCGTGTCCGGATCCAGCCTAGCCCGCCTGGCCTGGCTTCCGGCGACGGTAACAGTCTGCTCTCGGAACATGTCAGGCAGGTTCAGCATCCGGGCGAGGTCCCCGCCGTCGGACCAGTCGTTGGTTACCACGGCAATGCCATGTCTTGACGGGGGTGGTGCCGACGGGACGAGCTCCTTCAGCCTGCGCGCCAGTTCCTCGTAGCCGCATCTGGCCCCGGCGTCGTTCCAGTGAGTGTCCGTGCGGTGGTAGAGTCGGGTCCAGTTCTTTGCCGCCAGCAGTGCCGGGCGCAGATCAAGCATGTGAACGCCGTTCGAACCCGACATGCGTTCGAACAGTTGATCCGCCGGCGACTGCCGCCGCAGCGGCTGTACGGTTCCCGGCATGTGCTCGGGGTAGATGGAGGTCTTGTCCGGCGCGACCACGAACAGGTAGACGGCGCCCTGTTCCTTCATCCACGCCGCGCGGGTTTCCAGAACACTTTTCCACGTGTCGAGCTGTTCCGCGGTAAGGAGATCCACGCCGCGGAAGTCCGCCAGCGGGTTCCCGTCACCGCTGTTCTCACCTCTGCCGTAGAAGAGCCAGCCGTCGTTCCCGATCAGCACCGTGGGCAGCGGCGACATGCGCAGACAGGAGATGTAGAAACGGTTGTGCAGGCGGATCAGGGGAACGCGGAATCCGAAACGGTCGCCGAAGTAGCCCTCAAACTGGGACGGAAAATCGGTGATACCGAACGAGTCGCGCGGCAGCCGCGGCAGGCGTCGCAGGCCTCGCATCTCCGTGCTTCGCGCCGCCGGCGCGAGCCCGGACCACCAGGACAGGGCCGGCGCGAACACCACAGCCAGGAAGGTGGCTATGGTGGCCACGTCCGCGATGCGCCTGACGATTCCCTGTCTGTTTCCCACCGACATCGGTCGTTCTCCTCAAAAGCGGAAATAGATGAACGGGTTGTGAGTTCCCGCGGCCAGTTTCATCACGCTTGCCAGGAGGACAGCCGCGCCTGCGGCTGCGCCTCCGAGCGGCCACCACACGGTTTCCACGGCGCCGCCGCGAAGTGCGCAAAGCCGCTGAAGCCGGGGCAGGACCGGTGTCGCGCCGACAACGCCCGCCACAAGCGCGAGGCCCAGTTCGGGCGTGATGAACGACATGACGGGGTATTCGGCCGGCGTTGAAACCGCGCCGAGGCCAGCCATGGCTGCGAGATAGTTGCCTGCGTGGTCAAGGGACGTTGCCCGGAAGAACACCCACGCGACAAGGACGGCGAGAAGGGCGTAGATGCGGCGCAGCGTGGGCAGTCTGTCGCCCTGGCGCAGCGCGGGTAACGCGCGCTCGACGATGAGCAGTGAACCGTGCAGCAGGCCCCAGACAACGAAGTTCCAGCTGCTGCCGTGCCACAGTCCGCAGAGGAAGAACACGACGAACAGGTTCATGCATGTCCGCGGCGCCGAGATCCGGTTTCCGCCCAGTGGGATGTAGAGATAGTCGCGGAACCAGGTGGAGAGGGATATATGCCATCGTCGCCAGAACTCCGTCAGCGATCTCGATATGTACGGGTAGTCGAAATTCTCGTGGAAATGGAATCCGAGCATGCGGCCCAATCCGATCGCCATGTCCGAGTAGCCGGAGAAATCGAAGTAGATCTGGATGGCGTAGCACACGATGCCCAGCCATGCAGACGCAGCGGAGAGATCGGCGGCGGGCAGGTCGAAGATGCGGTCCGCCGGCCATGCGACGACGTTGGCGATGAGCACCTTCTTTCCAAGGCCCGCGATGAAGCGCCTGATGCCGGCTGCGAAGTCGGCGCGGCTCACTGCGCGCCGCAGAATCTCCGCCGCAATATCCCGGTAGCGCACAATCGGTCCTGCTATCAACTGCGGGAACAGCGATACATAGAGGCCGACATGCAGGACGTTTTTCGACGCCGGGACCCGGCCGCGATAGACGTCCACGGCGTAGGAGAGCGCCTGGAAAGTGAAGAACGATATGCCGATGGGCAGGTGTACCGGGCGGAGTTCGATCGGCCGGCCGCCGGCCATGCCGACGAGGATATTCACGTTATCCACCAGGAAGTTTGCGTACTTGAAGATACACAGAAGGCCCAGGTTGAAGATGACGGCCGCAATGAGGGCCGTGCGCGCGGTCGGAGTCCCGCGCCACCGTTCCATCCCGAGAGCGACAAGGTAGTTCACGAGGATGGAAGCCAGCATGATGCCCGCGTGGAAGGTTTCTCCGAACGCGTAGAACAGAAGGCTCATCGCCAGAAGAAAGGCGTTGTGCGCGCGGCGGGGGAGGACGCGCACGCCAAGCAGCACGGCCGGCAGGAAGAGGAACAGGAAGATGGGGGAGCTGAACACCATGGCCTGCTACTCCGCCTGCTCCCGCTCCTGTGGCGGCCGTTGCTCGCCGGCCGCCGCCGTGGAGCGTTCCGGGGCATTGCTGGCGAGCGGCGGGGCGGACACTTGTTCCATGATCCCCGCGATATCGAGCTCCATGAGCCATTCCCGCAGGCCGCCGAAGACCGAATGGAACCCGAACAATTCCGAGCACATCTCCCTGACGGCTTCCTCCCGGCTCCATCCCTGGACGGCCACCCGGTACAGGGCGCACATTGCGCCTGTTCTGTCGGAGCCGTGCATACAGTGGACGAGTACCGGAGTCCTGTCCGGGTCGGTAACGACCTTGAGGAACCTGACGGCATCCTCGTGACGTGGCCGCCATGCCGTCATGGGGATATCTTCCAGCGTCAGGCCTGATCCCGATGCTTCGTCCCGGTCATCGTGCATGGATCGAAGGTTGATGACGGTTTTGATCCCCATCCGGCGCAACTGCAGCATTCCGGCGGCGTCAGGCTGAGCGCTGCGGTACAGGGTGTCGCTCACCTTGTGAAGGTTGGGTACGCCGTCCGTCCTGACGGGCGCCGCCCAGTGCGGGGCGGAGTTGGTGCCGGCGCCCAGAGCGTCTGCCGGTCCGGCGTTCATGAGGCAGACGGCGCACGCAGCCGCCGCGACCGTGGGGCCGAACCGGAAGCGAAGACAAGGTGAGCGGCGCGCGATCTTCATCATAGAGGCGCGGATCATGCCACAGAAGCCGTTGCCTGTGGAAGCCTGCCGCGGCCTTTTACCTTTACGCGGGGAAGACAACATGTTTCGCTTTCTGCCGCAAGGCGGGCGTGAGAGGGCTCCGGCATGGGCGAGAAATGGACAGCGGTTCGGATTCGCGGATGCAAGGGCGCCGAGAGGATAGTGTGCCTCACGGCGCATGACTACTCCGTTGCGCGTGTGCTTGACGAGGCCGGCATACACCTCGTTCTTGTCGGCGATTCCCTTGCCATGACGGCGCTTGGCTACCAGACCACGCTGCCGGTCACGATGAGGGAGATGCTGCACCACACCGCCGCGGTGGCGCGCGGCGTGCGGAGCGCCCTTGTGGTGGCCGACATGCCCTTCATGTCCTACCAGGAATCCGTCGAACAGGCGGTTCGCAACGCCGGCCGTTTCATCAAGTCCGCCGGCGCGGACGCGGTGAAGCTGGAGGGTGGAGCCCTGCGTGTGCCGGCGATCAAGGCGATCACCGCGAACGGCATACCCGTTCTCGGGCATATCGGCCTCACTCCGCAAAGCATACGCGAGTTCGGCTCCTATCGCGTTCAGGGCCGGGAGACCGAGACAGCGGCGAAGCTCGTGGATGATGCGAGGGCTCTGGAAGATGCCGGGGCATTCGCGGTGGTTCTGGAATGCATGCCGGTCGAACTCGGGCGCAGGATCACCGCCGGCGTCGGCATTCCCACGATCGGGATCGGCGCCGGCCCGCACTGTGACGGGCAGGTTCTGGTTACGCACGACCTGCTGGGGCTGTATGCGGGCAAGTCGCCAAAGTTCGCCAAGCGCTACGCGGATCTCGGTTCCGAGATGAAGCGGGCGGTCGCGTCCTACCGTGACGAGGTGGCTGGCGGGGTGTTTCCCGACGCCGACCACTCATACTGAAGCCATCACGCGCCGTCAGGCGAAGATGTACTGATTGATCACGTTCTCGATGCGTTCCTGGCCGCCGCTCACCAGTCCCGGCTCGCCCTTCTGCATCGCGTAGCGTTCGAGCTGACGGAGTCCGACGCGGCCCTTCTCGATGTCGCGGCCGATTCCGGAGCTGTAGGAAGAATACCTGTTTTTCAGAACGTCCGACAGCACGCCGTCGCGGTTGATTGCGGCGGCCACTTTCAGCCCCTTGGCGAACGCGTCCATCGCGCCTATGTGCGCGATGAAGATGTCGGCAAGCTCGATTGAGCCGCGCCTTACCTTGGCGTCGAAGTTGAGTCCGCCCGGCGCCAGACCGCCCTGTTCAAGAATGACCAGCATGGAAAGGGTGGCGGAGTATATGTCTGACGGGAACTGGTCGGTATCCCACCCGAGGAGCATGTCGCCGCGGTTGGCGTCAACGCTTCCCAGCATTCCGTGCATGGAAGCCACTGCGAGATCGTGCTCGAACGAGTGGGCCGCCAGCGTGGCGTGGTTGGCTTCGATGTTCAGCTTGAAGTGCTTGCGCAGGCCGTGTGTCTTTAGGAACGAGATAACGGTTGCCGCGTCGAAGTCGTATTGGTGTTTTGTCGGCTCCTTCGGCTTCGGTTCGATGAGGAACTGGCCGTTGAAACCGATTTCGAGGGCGTAGTCCACGGCCATGTGGAGGAACCGGGCGAGGTGATCCAGTTCGCGTTTCATATCGGTGTTCAGGAGTGTTTCGTAGCCTTCCCGTCCGCCCCAGAACACATAGTTTTCCGCGCCGAGTATTTTCGCCGTTTCGAGCATCTTCTTCACCTGCGCCGCGGCGTGGGCAAAGACGAGAGCG
>VGWI01000057.1 GCA_016873655.1 Lentisphaerota bacterium | reverse complement strand
CACGGCCGCGAGCGAGGAACGCAGGTCACGCATCGCGGCCCTGGCAATCTCCGGGTTGTCCCTGTTCGCCGTAATGACCACAACCATGCTGAGCAGGATTGCGACGGCGCCCACAACCGCCAGCATCTCGAGCAGCGAGAACCCGTGCTTCCGGCAGGATGTCAGCGCCGCCATGACTGCACCCAGCATCTCCGGTCGGATGGATTCGACCCCCAACTCATCACCGCCGCGGTGTCGGCTACGTTTGTACAGATGACAACCGGGGGAACGCACCGGGACGTCCCTGTGAACGCTGTGCACCCGTCGCCTTCCCAGTCCATCGCCACCAGGTACGGCCTGTCCCACGGATCCGTGATGACCCTTCCTCCCTCCCCTGCACGGGTCGGCAGAACGAGGAACACCTCTCCCCTCGGCCCGTTCGTGAGGCCGGCGAGGAAAAGGCCGTGCCGGTCGCCGTCGAGCGTAACGTCGCAGGCGTTCGTCTGGCCGGGCCACAACCCGTAAGCCGCACGGTAGCTCTTCAGCGCCCGGACAATCGCCTGCGCCTCCGTCTCGGCGCGCCTGCCCCGCGCCGAGCGGACAGCCCCGCGCACGGCCGTCACAAGGACGCCGGCCAGCAGCAGCATTATCCCCATGCTCAGCACGGCCTCGATCAGGGTGAAAGCGGCGGACGAATCAGTCCTGCCCGAGACGCACGTCGTCGGCGGAATTCGTCTGCCCGTCCGCGCCGGCGGAAAACAGCAGAAACGCCCGCGGCCCGTTGGTGACATAGCAGTATTCATTGTTCCATGGATCCTGCGGCCGCCCGCGCGCATTGATCCTGATCCCGGCTGCACATTCGCGCAGCGCATTCGTGACATCAGGCGGCAAACCGCCTTCGCGCCGGACGTACGCATCCACACATCCGCGCAGCATTTCCAGGTCGGCCCTCGCCTTCCCTTTCCTTGCCGCGCGCTGAGCGCCGCGGTGCGCGGCAAGCCCCACGGCCAGCAGGATCACGGCAATCGCGATGACGAACAGCGTCTCGACGAGCGTGAAGCCGCTGTCCCGGCGCCCGTGTCGCGGGGTCATTCCGCCGGCGCCCCCGACGGCGGCTCGCTCTTCCGGGCGACGCGCACCACCTCCTCGACCGTAGTCATGCCCGAGAGCACACGCGACCAGCCGTCCTGCCGCAGCGTCACAAGGCCCTGCTCCACCGCGGCATGCTTTATCTCGTTCGACGGCCGCTGGCGCACGATGAGACCGCGGAGCCGGTCGTTCATCAGCATCATTTCGAAAAGCGCGATACGCCCGCGATAGCCCGTGAACCCGCAGCTCGGACACCCGTGTCCCTTGTAGTACTTAGCGCCCTCGGATTCTTTCGGGTACATCGAGCGTATCTCTTCGAGTATAACCTCGTCCGGCGTCATCTCCTCGCGGCAATCGTTGCAGACGCGCCGCACAAGCCGTTGCGCGATCACGCCCTCCAGGCAGGACGATACGAGGTACGGCTCCACGCCCATGTCTATCAGGCGCGTCACGGCGCTGGGCGCGTCGTTCGTATGCAGCGTGCTGAATACCAGGTGCCCCGTGAGCGACGCCCGCACCGCGATATCCGCGGTCTCCATGTCGCGGATTTCCCCGATCAGGATGATGTCCGGGTCGTGCCGCAGGATCGAGCGCAGCACGGAGGCGAATGTCAGCCCGATCTGGGAATGGACCTGTATCTGCGTGATGCCCTGGAGCTGGTACTCGATCGGGTCCTCCACGGTAATGATCTTGCACTCCGTGTTGCTTACGCGGGAGAGAAGCGCGTAGAGCGTCGTCGTTTTCCCGCTCCCGGTCGGGCCGGTCAGAAGAACCACGCCGTGAGGCAGTTCGGAGAGATACTCAATCGCCGGCGCCTGCCGGGCGCTGAGCCCAAGGTGTTCCAGATCGATGAACATCGTCTTCCTGTTCAGGATGCGCATGTTCACCGTCTCGCCGTACCGTGTGGGCAGGATCGAAACGCGCAGATCGAACTCCTCCGTCCCGGACCGCACCTTGATGCGGCCGTCATGCGGCTTGCGCCGCTCGGCGATGTCCATCTCGGCCATGATCTTGACGCACGACGCGATGGCCTTCCTGATCCGGTTCACGCCGTGCGGCATCGGGATCACCTGAAGAACGCCGTCTACGCGGTACCGCAGGCGAAGGTCTTCCTCGAACGGCTCGATGTGAACGTCGGTGGCGTTCATCCCGATCGCCTCGGCGATGATCTGGTGCACGAACCTGATGACGCCTTCGTCGGTGGACCCGTCCGACACATCCGCGCCGCCGGGCAGCTCGATCTCCGTCTTCGGCATCGCGTCCATGCTGTCTATCGTTTCGGCGCCGAGCCCGTAGAAATGCTTGATCGAGCGGTTGATGTCGCCCTCGGTGCAGAGCACCCAGTCGAGCGCGCAGTTGAGCACCATGCGCAGCGCGTCGGCGGTTGCCGGCGTCGGCACCGCGCATGCCGCGAGTCTCAGAACACCGCCTTCGAGATCCAGCGGCATCACGTTGTAACGCAGCGCCACACGGGCAGGCACCGCCTTCACGGCCTCACGGCCGATCGAGATGTCGGCTATATGGAGGAAAGGCATGTTGCAGAGCCCGGCCAGAACACGAAGCAGGTCCGGCTCCTCCACAACGCCTTCACGGATAAGCAACCTGTCCAGCGGATCGCCTGTAAGGGCGCGGCGCGAATTGATGTCGTCGAGGCTCTCGCGCGACAGCAGCCTTTTCTCGATCAGGGCATGCCCGAGTTCCATCATCAGGTGGTCGGAGAAGAGACGCTTCTCCCCGGACTGCGCCGCATTGTTTGTTTGTTCAGGGAGCATCAATTTCCACCGTTTCGCCTCGTTTCAATGTCAACGCCGCGCCGTCGGCGCCGAGAAGATCGAGCGTCTCCGCCATCGCCGAGGACACACTCATGCCGAATACGCTGCCGGCCGCGTCATGGAAGGAGGCGCCCTTGCTCTCCGAATCCTCGATCAGCACCATGAGCCGGCCGTCAGACGACTTGATGATGCCGCGGTAGGTGAGCTTGATTCTCTTCACGGACGGCGGCTTCACCGGCGCTTCCGCCGGTTTCACCGCCGTCGCGGTTCCCGCGGCGACACGAGGCTGCTGCGGCGCGCCTGCGAACGGATCGCCGATCGGCGGACGCACAGAGTGGGAACGCGCCGCGACAAACGGGTTGCGCTCCGGCGCCTTGTTTGCCGCCGCCTGCTCGTTCATGTAGGCGAGAACGGTCATCGGACCGCGCACGCGCGGGCGCGACGACGCCGAAGCCTTGAAAGTGGATATCTCGACCGGTTTCGAGAGCATCCACATCCAGAATGCCAGGACGGCAAGAAGCGCCAGGAGCGCGGCAAGGAGAACCGCCCGCGCGTTCGTCCTCATCAGCCATTTCCAGAACGCGTCCATATTCCTAGTATCCCTTCGGCGGAACCCATTTTACTTCCTGCGGCGGGGGAATCACCTCGTCCGGATCGCGCACGAACAACAGCGCGCTGAGCACCGCACTCACATCGAACGCGCCGTCTCCGCCGGGCGCGGCATGCACGCGCAGTTGCCGGAACACGAACACGCGGTCGGGCTCGGAGACGGCTCCGAACAGCCTGAAGAGACTTTCCAGGTCGCCGCGGAAATCCAGGCGCACCGGGTACTCCTCCATATAGACGAGGTTCTTCTGCCCGGTCGCATGCTCAACCGGCTTCAGCGGCTCGATGTTGCGCAGCCTGGCTATGCCTATGTCGAGCGTCAGCCCGACAAGTTTTTCGACGGCCCGCAGTTGCAGCATCAGGCGACGCGAATCCTCGTTGCTCTTTACTTCGTCGTTCATGCCCAGTCCGTAAGGAAGCTCCGTCCCGAGCGCGCGCGACTTCGCCATGAGCCGCTGGCGAACCTGGAACAGCGCCACCTTGAAGTCAATGTGGCCGATGTCCGGGGACTGCAGTTTCTCCTGGCCGGCAAACGTGGCCATGCGCTCCGAAAGCTCATCCCATGCGCCATGGACGGCGCGGTTATGCCTGTACGCGTCTTCCTTGCGTCCGAGCAGAGCCTCCTCCGGCAGCAGGTAGTTCTTCTTCGCGAGGTAGTCGGCCATCTCCCCGATGTCCCGCTCCAGCCGGTGCCGCTTGGTGTTCAGGGGAAGAAGAAGGAAGAACCAGAGCGCGAAGATCAGGATGCCGGCGCCGAGAATGACCGCCAGCACCTGCTGCCGCTCCGAAAGGTTCTCCAGCCGCAAACCTTTCATTTCCGCTTCATCCTTGCGTCTATTACGAATCTCTGCACCGACTCCGGCGAGCCGTCGGCCCCGCCCACAAGCTGGTCGTCGCCGAGCAGATCGGCGGAGGCGACAAACTCGCGCCCCGTCAGTTCCGCTATCAGCGCCTTGACCCTCGAGAGGCTGCGCGATCCCGTGTACCCCTCGATCACCACCCTCTCGAAGTTGTCTTCCGGCACCGCCGGGTTGGCACGCCGCGTGTCGCGGCGCCTGAGATCGCGCATCCCTTTGGCGCCGGCATCGGCGCCCGGCGGCTGGTACGCGAAGTAGGACTCGGAATCGCAAACGAGCGTTATCCAGTCGTCCTGCGACAGGCTCTCGGAGAGCGCGGTGATGAGGTCTCGCATCAGCGGCCCGTTGCGCACCAGCGCTTCCACCGGCCCGGCCATCGAGAACATCGCAGCCGTCCCGTTCTCGATGTTCTCGATCTCCGAGACAAGGGCCTGCCGCCGCGAGAGACTCGTCTTCTTCTCTTCGAGCAGTGTTTCCTTCCGTTTGAAGTCAAGGTAACCGCCTGCAAGGCTCACGCCCAGGATCAGCGAGGCCGCCACCCCGGCGCCGAACCAGAACGGTTTCTGGCGCCGGAACATCAATTCATCCCGGACCGACGGCGGAAGCAGGCTGAGCCGCGAGGACGATTCCGAAAGCCCGCACCAGGCAAGCCCGCAGGCCACGGAGTAGAGACTGGGCGACTCCGAGCCGGCCGGCGCCCCGCCCTGTTCGACGACCTCGATCCCGAGTTGCGAGGCAAGGTGCTCACGCAAGCCGTGCAGTTGCGCTCCGCGGCCGGACAGCACGATTCTGGCAGGCTGCATGGCCTTGTCGGCATACACGCTGCGGTAAACCGATATGCACGCCCGCAACTCGGAGAGCCACACGTCAACAGCCGCGCGCAGCGCCGCCGAGCCCGGCCCCTGCCCGGAAAGGGAACCGTCCTTGATCTTCGCCGCGTCCGCCAGCGCGGACTGGATGCCCATCGCGCGCCCGTACGCGTCCGTGAACATCTGGCCGCCGCTGCCGAACGCGCGGGCGAACAGGATGCCCCCGCCGGCCCCGAACGCAGCCTCGGTGGTCGAGTGGCCTATGTTCACATACATGTAGGGTTCGGCATGGGCCGGTTCGTGCGCAACCGCCCAGCTATACACCGCGGCCGGGACCGGCACCGCGTCGACAACCCTCACACCCGTCTCCCGCGCCGCGGCAAGGAGCCCGTTGACCAGCGACATCCGCGCCATCGCCAGCAGCAGGCGTCTCTCCCGCTCCTGCTGAACGCACGGCGCCCACGCATACGCCATCGTTTCCTGCGCCATCTCGTTGAACTGCAGGACCTCCATGGAGGCAACCTGGTCCATCGCACGCGTGTCCGCGGCTGCAATGCTCACCGGCTGGAAAACGCAATGCTGCCCTGGCAGGCCGATGACGACGGGCGCGTTGGCGAGTCCGCATTTCCGGACCCAGGACTTCAGGACTTCGCGGCTTTCACGCGCGTCGGCCGGCAGACGGACATGCTCGCAACGGACGACGGCAGGACGGTCGCCGCGCGCGCGTATCCACGCCGCCTTGGCGGATGACCGCCCTATGTCCAGCCCTATGAACGTTCCACGCTGCAAGGATGGTATCCCTTTCCCAGGTTCCGCCGATTCTCAGCCCGCTTCCGCCTCGCCTTCCACAGCAGGCGCCGCCGGTTCCTCAACCGCCGGCGTCGCCTCGCCGCCCGCGGCCGGCACCGGGATGAGGCTCTCGCCCCACTCGGACAACAGCGTGGCGGTAACGAAGATCAGCAGGTTTTCCCTCCGCTCCTCGACGATATCATGCTCGAACAGCCGGCCGACTATCGGAATGCGCGAGATGATCGGCACCCCGTCCCTGGACCGCGTTTCGCTCGTGCTGATGAGGCCGCCCATGACAACCGTCTGGCCGCTCTGGACAATCAGCTCCGTCTCCAGTTCGCTCGTGGAAAAGATGGGAAGCTTGATCAGCGACGTCGCGTTCGTGGCGGTCGGGTTGTTGTTGTCGTTCACGCCGGCGGTCTCGTAGTACTCGTAACGCACGAAGTCCTTGATGCTCGGCTTCATGAGCAGATTGATCGAGCCCAGGTCCGCCCCGACGCTCGGGGTGACACCCAGCTCAATCCCGAGCTCCTCGACCTGCGGCCGCCCCACAGGCACCAGCACGTTCCGGTAAACCGTCGTGTTGGAGGTCGTGGAGGGGGTTGACTCCACGTCGTATTCCTCGAAATACCGGAAGTCGCGTCCTATCCTGATCCGCGCCTGCTTGTTGTTCACCGTCGTAACGCGCGGAACCGAGAGGGTCCTCGACTTCCCCGATATCTCAAGGGCATGCAGGGTCGCCCTGAACATGGGATCGGTGAGAATGCCCTGGTACGACAGGTTCAGGCCCTGCCCGGAGTTCGGGAACTTGGTGAACCCGATCCCGGCGCCGGCGGCGATCTCCGTCTCGTTCGCGCTCGCCGCGGCCCCGCCTTCCCATACCTTCTTCGTCGTCACCGCGACGGGGCTGTTGAGCACCCAGTCGATGCCGAGCTCGCCAAGATCGTTTATCCCCGTGGTGATGAAGCGGGCCTCGATCAGGACCTGGGGCGGACAGACGTCAAGCGCCTCGATGATGTCCTCGATCAGGGCAAGATTTTCCCGCGTATTGCGGGCGATCAGTGTGTGACTCTTGCCGTTGAACACGAGGTCCGCCCCCTGCGCCTGCGGAACAAACCGCTTCACAACCCGCACGATGTCGAGCCCTTCCTCCGGGTTCGCCGCTTCCTCGCCGGCGATGCCTTTCCGCAGGCGGTACATGCGCGTCTCCAGCGGCACCCCGGATTCCGCGGACCTGCCCGGCAGCACCCATAGAACGTTGTCGCCGATGTAGAACGATACGTTCAGGTTGCGTGAGACGTAGTTCAGGATCTCGATGAGCGGCGTGTCCTCGGCATGCAGGGTCATCGCGCCGGACGATCCCGCGAGGTCGCTGTCGGCTATGATGTTTATCTTCTCGGCCTCGCCGACCGTGAGGATGAACTGGCTCAGGTTGGCGTTCTCCAGGTGCAGGGTGACCTTCCGCTCCAGCGTCTTCTGCACGCCCGCCTGCGGCGTACGGAGACTGCCGGTCTGACCCGTGACGAACCGCGTGATCCCGTAAGTGTGCGGAACGGTCATCAGCGAAGCGGTCTCTGTCTCCATCTTGAGAGATGCCAGCCGGTTGCGCTCGATTGCCTCCCTGCGCCGCTGCTCGTTCAGCGCCTCGGCTATCCTGTTCTGCATCTCCTCCAGCCCGGGCGCGTCCGGTTTCCGCTTCGCAACATCTATGCATTCGATCATCGCCTGCGTGTACTGACCGCGGTCGTAGAGCACCTGCGCCTCGGCGAGCGGCCAGCCCGGACCACGCTCAAGCCGCGGCCCGGTCGTCGCGCACCCGGACAACAGAAAGACCAACCCGGCCATGGTCAGACAGACCGATGAGCTTTTCATTCGCACTCCCCCGGCGGCCGGCGCCTTCCCGGCCTACTGTTTTTCTTCCCACTTGATCGGGCCCGGAAATACATTCCCCGAATAGGCCAGGTTCAAAGTCAGCCTGTCCCGCTTCGAGCCGATGACATGGCCAGTGGCATCGAAATCCTTGGAGCGCACCTCGCTCTCGACCATGTGGTGATAGCAGCGCACCATGGGGAAAGCGGTCTCGTTGTAGGCGCCGGGGTGCGATCTGTCGCCGTTCCGGAGCTGATACTCCTTCACTTCATTCCACTCGCAGACACCGTTGCCGTCCTCGTCCACCTCGTCGCTCGTGGCCGTCGCGCCTGCCTGTCCGATAAGATAGTTCTCCCACCATTTGTCGCCCGTGGCGTCCCTATCGCACTCCGCATCGCAGAACTCATAGAGATAGCTGCAGTACTCCACCTCGCTCACGCGACTGGTTGACGAGTTGCTCTCATTGTCGTCCGCCTCGGCAAACTGCCCGCCGATGTTGTATTCGCTGCTGTCCGGCTTGCACCCTTCGTGGCCGCGCGACTTGTCGGACGGACAGATGTAGATGGACCGCGCGGAAACGTAGTCGGGATACAGCGACGACAGCCATGGAGGCATGTTCCCGCTGTGATCGTCGCGGTACTGAATAATGCCAAGCCCGAACTGGTGAAGCGCGCTCGTGCAGGAGGCCTGGCGCGCACGGATCAGCGAGCCGCGAAGCGCCGGGTAAAGAATGGCCAGCAAAACACCGATGATGCCAATGACGATGAGCAGTTCAACAAGGGTGAAACCGTCGCCGCGCAAACCGCGCCTGCGCGCGCCAGCAAACCCCTCTTCAAGTCCGTCAGGAACCGGCATTCGGCCTGCACCTCGTCAGCCCCGGGTCACCCGGAACCCTTGCCCCACCCCGACTGCGGCAGAATAGGGTCTGCACACAACCCAATACAAACAGATAAATCCCGGTCAGCCCGCCGGGTAACCCCCAAACCGTGTTGTAGAAGCCGTGTTGTGTTGTAGAGGCAACGCACGGACCATGCCACCAATTCATCCCGAACCTGCCATTCTCCATAATGTTGAATATCAAGGCTTACTGAGCACGAACAGCCTCCAGCCGCCACCCTCGACGGCCCCGGCAACTGCGTTCCGCAGACCACAGAAGTGCTTTGCACTGTGCACAGTCGGACGGCGTTTTGCGGGCATCTGCGCGGCCGCCGCCGCATTTGCCACGGCGCCGCGGGCTTTCAGAATAGGCCCTTGCCGCGCTGCGTTCCCCCGTGCATTGCGCGGCACACTGGGGCCGCAACCGGGTTTTCTTGTGTCCGAGGCCCTTTCAGGTCAACCTGAACCGGCGCTCGTGAACCGTTTCATTGGCTTGAATCGTGCTCCACGCGCGCCTGAAATAATGAGGACTGAAACCGCAGCCAGCCTACCCTTGCCCGGTTGTATAGCGGCGGCGATGGCCGTTCTGGCCATCGCCGTACCGTGTTCGCGGGCGGATGACAGTCCGTGGAGTATCACCAATGCCCTGTTCAGGATCACCTTCGCGGTTCCGGATGATCCATGCGACTCTGTCCTGGTCCGCGTTCCGGAATGGGCCGGCGCCACATGCTCAACACCATTCGCGGCCCAGGACCGGGAGAGACGATGGCTGCCCGCGGCCGTTGTTCACGAGGACGATGATGACCTGTGGGTGGTCGTTGCGCTCGGAGAACGGCCCAAACCGAGAAGAAGGCCCGACTACCGGTCCTACTACCGGCGGGACGCGGACTCGCCCGGGCGTCCTCCCGGCGTCAGACCACCGACCGACACCTCATCACGCATCCACCTGTACGCGGGTTCGCCGGCGCTGCCGCCCGCCCCGGGCAACGCGCCGGCCACGAATCCTGTCCTGGTCCGCGCATATTCGACCGCCGGCCGGAGCGACCCCAACACGTGGGAAAAACTACGCTACCTCCTCGACAACGGCCGCCGCGAAATCGGCCTTTTCGCACAGAGCGACATCTCGGGAATGGCTCTCCCGGATACGGCGGCGCGCGATCGCAGTTCGGCGATCATCCAGGCGCATTGCCGCGTTCGTTGCCCGGTCTCCGGCATGTACAGGTTTGCGCTGGCCGGTTCAAACCCGGCATTCCTGTTCATAGGTGACCGGCCGGCGGCTGAGTGCACCGACCGCTATGCGGATGGAACTGCGTGGCATGCCGGTGAGGCGCTCTTCCTGCAGGCAGGCTTCCATGACCTGACCCTCTTCGTTTACGGCGGACTGGAAACCGATACCCGCGTCGGATGGAGCCGACCGACACCCGGCGGTACTGACTCCCTGCCCGAGCCGCCCTCGATGGAACGTATTCTGCCCGAATACCTGCTCACGGGACTGGAAGCGGAATGGACACAGATGGACCTGCCGGACGTTGATCCGATTCCTGAAATCAGAGCCCACCCGGAAATCCCTTTCTCGTTTCGCGGTTCCGACGCAGTCTTCACGCCCGTGTCCTTCAGCCTGGCCGTCTTCGAACCGGGGCGGCGCCAGTACGGCACCGCCCGTGTATCGTTCGGCGACACCGGCAAACCGCGCTTCCCGGACATGTCTTCGCCGCTTCCGGCACTTGACCATACCTACGCGTCACGCGGCCTGTTCCAGGTGCATCTCGACTTTCTCGAACCCGAACCGGGCCGTGCTCTCCGCTCCTCGACGTATCTGGACCTGCGCTGGTGCCAGCCGGTCGAACACGCCGCCTCGTTCGCCCTGTCCTCGCTTCCGGCCGCCTGCTACACCCGCGACGTTCTTGAGCCCGTCCTGCTTGTTTCGGGATCAGGCCCGCAGGACGTGAACTTGCGCCTGGTCCTGGACATAACGGCCCGGCGCGGGGGAATCACGAGGATCGAGAAAGACCTGGCCCTTACCGCTTACTCGCGGCAGATACCGCTCTTCAGGGAACGTGCCGGCGACGTTGCCTCGTTCACGTGGAAAGTATCCGTCGGCGACACGGTGATCGGGGCCGGTTCAACGGATGTGTTGACGCCGCCGTTCAGCATTGCGCCTCTCTCGGCATCGGGCGACAAACTGCTCTCCCGGGACGGACGGCAGATGGTCATGGCTGCGGAGGAAATACCCGGAGCCCCGCCCCGCCGGCAGGCCGGCCGCGCATTCCCGGCGCGCCTGATCATACATGACGACACACTCGCAACGGCCGAGGAAGCCGACAAGCGCCTGATCCCGGCGCTGGGCGCGGCACTGGAAAGCAGGGGCAGGGACAGGGCAACCTTACTCCATGCGGCCATCCCGCCGGGGACGTCGGCGCCGGACCAGGCAGGACGGATACTCCGCTTCACGGCGATTCCGAAGGGGCTCTCATCTTACGACGCGGTGGTCGTAAGCCTTGGGCTGCGCGATGCCGAAGCCGCCGTGCCGGCGCCGCTCTTCGAGCGCATGACGGCCGTCCTGTGCGATCTCCTGGCAGACGCACACGGCGTGCGGGTGGTACTGGCCACCCCGCCCCCGTTCACTTTCAACCCGGGGCTGGCACGGGACTACGCCGAGGCAGTCCACCGCGTCGCCGCGACACGCGGGATTCCCGTGGCGGACCTTTACACGGCTTTCAACACCGCACTGGAAAAGCCGGAAGACGGGTTCGTGCCGGACGGGACCAGGCTCTCACCCGCCGGCATGGACCTGTCGGCGGCAATGCTGGCACGTTCTCTGACTCAAACCGCCAGCCCGAAGGCACAGTCAACGGCACGATGAACAACGCTCAACACGAAGAGAACAACCGCCTCGCGCCAGACCCGCTGGAGCTGAGCAGGGTCCGCCCCGACTTGAGCGCAAAGCAGCCGGTTACCCGCCCCCAGTGGTTTGCAGTAACCGCCGTCGCGGCGGCGGTCGCAGGCACGGCCATCGCCGCCCCCTGGCAAACCGCGCGCGCCGCCGTCGCCGCGGCAACCGTCTTCTACCTCGTCGTCACGGTCTACAAGCTTCTGCTCATCAGGCTGTCAGTCGCGGCGCGCGCCGGCATCAGGGTCACGCCGGAGGAACTCGCCGCCCAGCGCGACACGGAAATGCCGGTCTATTCCCTGCTGATCCCGATGTACCGCGAGCCGGAGACCGTGCCTCAGATGATCAAGGCGCTGCAGGAACTCGACTACCCGGCGGACAGGAAGGATGTCCAGTTCCTGCTGGAGGATGACGATCCGGAAACGCGCGCCGCGTTCGACGCGGTCGTCATGCCGCCCGGCTTCCGGATAACGCTTGTCCCGCCGTCGTTCCCCCGCACGAAACCGAAGGCCTGCAATGTGGGACTCGCCCGGGCGCGGGGGGACCTGCTGGTCATATACGACGCCGAGGACCGCCCGGAGCCGGACCAGCTCCGCAAGGCCGTCGCCGCGTTCGCTCGCTCGGACGATTCAGTCGTGTGCCTGCAGTCCCGCCTCAACTTCTATAACCCGCGCCAGAACCTGCTCACCCGCTGGTTCACCGCGGAGTATTCCTCGTGGTTCGATCTCTCTCTGCCGGGCCTCTCGGCGCTCGGGGCCGTCATCCCGCTCGGCGGAACATCGAACCATTTCCGCACCTCCGTGCTCCGCGAGCTGCACGGGTGGGACGCCTATAACGTGACGGAGGACTGCGATCTTGGGGTGCGCATATACAGGGCCGGCTACCGCTCATCCATGATGAACGCGACGACATGGGAAGAGGCCTGCAGCAGCCTGCCGTTCTGGATCAGGCAGAGATCGCGCTGGCTGAAGGGCTACATCCAGACCTTCTTCGTTCACATGCGGAACCCGCTGCGACTCCTGCGCGACCTCGGGCCCGTCAACTTCGTCCATTTCCACCTGCTCGTCTCCGGAGTCGTGTTCTCGTCTCTCATCAACCCGGTCTTCTGGATCATGGCTCTGTGCTGGTTCACGTTCCGGGTCCAGGCGCTTACCGCGCTCTTTCCCGGCTGGGTGTTCGCCGCCGGCGCCCTGTGCCTGTTCGCCGGCAACTTCGTCTTTTCCTACACCGGCGCGGTGGGGTGCTACAGGCGCGGACACTACGACCTCGTGAAGTACGCGCTTCTCGCGCCGGCTTACTGGGTTCTGATGAGCGTCAGCGCCTGGCGCGCGGCTTTCCAGTTTCTTTCCAACCCGTTCCACTGGGAAAAGACACGCCACGGCCTCTTCTCGCACCGCAAGGGAGGCGCGCCATGACCGGCACGGGAAGAAACGCCGTCCTGCCGACAGTTGCTGGAATCCTGGTTCTCACTCTGGCGCTGTTCTCGGCGGGACAGATCTTCAACGTCCCCATCTCGGGCGATTGCGTTGTTGCCGACGGCATTGGCCGCCTGTTTCTGGCGAACGAGACGGCGGGAAGACAGGCGCTGGTGGGGTCGGTGCTCTGGCCGCCGCTGCCGGTGCTTGTCCGCCTCCCCGCCGCCGCGTTTCTGCCCGACGGACTTGCAGCCGGTTCATCACGCCTGCTGAGCGCGGTCTTCGGCGCGGCAGCCGCCGTCATGCTCGCGTCACTCATAAGATCGGCAGGCGGATCAGGCTGGCTGGGGGTTGCCACGGGGCTTGGCTGGCTCGCTCTCCCGCAGGTCCATTCCGCCGCTTCCGACGGCTCGCCGTCCACGCTGGCGTGGTTCCTGTGTCTCCTGACTGCGCGCGGGCTCTACCGCTGGCTCGAAAACCGGGAAGTGGCTGCGCTGGTCCGACTCGGCGCCGGCACTGCAGGAATGTTCCTTACAAGCCCGGACTCAGCCGCGTGGGCGCTGTGCATTCTCGTCTTTCTCGTCCTGGACACCCTCGCCTCGCGTACGCGGAATGCTCAGAAGGAAGCCGTGCTCATCCTCGGTGTCCTCCCCCTCGTGTACGCGGCCGGACTCTGGATGCTGCTCTGCTGGCTGGTAATGGGCGATGCGTTCTACTTCCTGCGTCCGCTCGCGCAGGCCGCGTCGGCTGCTGCCCCGGTCCTGGACCCGGCTGGCCTGCCGCTCTCGTTCTGGGCGCCGGGCGCATTGGCGTTGTTCACCGTCGTACTTGCCGGGCTTGCGGGCTCCAGGTCCGCCGCGCTGCTCGGAGCATCCGCATGCGCCGTGCATGTCGCAGGCCTGGCCCTGAACTTCGCCGGCCTCATCCCCGCCGGCGGTTCCTTCGGCGCCGTCGCGCCGGCGCTGTCGGTGGCGGCTGTCGCCGCGCTGGCCCACAGCAGGCTGCCGCGCCAGGCGGCGGCCCCGCTCACAGTCGCGACGGGGGCATGCATCGCATGCTTCTCCTTTTTTTCGCCGCGGGCGACACCGCCGCTTCCGCAGCCCGCCAACACCGCAGCCCGCGTGGAACGCCATGTTGCCGCCCGATCCCCGCACGCAACGGTCATTGTCTGCGGATACGACGGATTCCGCCTTCTTCGCGGCAGCCACTCGCCAGTGTTCGTGCAATCGCTCGACCTCGATGTCCGGCAGGTCATGGCCGACTACGCCGGCCACGCGCTGTTCCTTCTGGTGCCGCGGCCTGCCGGGCGTGCAGCCCTTGAAAGCGTCCACAGGAAGTACCCGGATATTCACCGTTACGGAGTTGATGGCGCCCTTTACGACGGCGACTGGAACGGCTGGCGACTCTTCCAGCTCTTCCCGCCGCCGACATCGGAGCTACCGCCCAAACACTGAACATGACTCGCGCCGGTTGCGCTGGAGGGTGAAGAGCAGCAGGACGGCCGTGGCCGCCACCCGGCTACAGTTGAACGTGCGTCCATCCGTCGGGGATCGAGTCGTCCCGTCCAAGGCGCGCAGGGGTGTTGTTGGCCTCAAAACCGGCACACGCCACAGCGTGTTCCAGGCTCTTGATGGACAGGTGAAGACTCTCGTACCTGACCACAAGCCGGCGCGCCTTTTCGTTCGCCGCAACGCGCGGGTCGTCTCCCCCGATCCGCGCAAAAGCAATGGCGTCAACCACGATGTTCGCGTCGGTATTCGAGGTCATATCCGGCACCGAAATCATGGCAGTGAATCGGTCCGGCCACATCTGAATGGGGCCGTCGTCGGTCAGCACGACGGGAGGCGGATTGAGCTGGACCTTCAGGACGCGGGCGCTGAATCCCACTTCCAGAATCCGCGCCTCCACGCGCCGCTGGTATTCCGGCGACAACAGTCGCCGGCTTTCGTGGTAGAGAACGAGTTTCCTGGTCAAATCCACTTCGTACTGGTTCTGAATGCCGTCGTACTGCCCGACCACCTCGTCCAGGGCGGCGTTCGTGACGATGCGGACACTCGTCGCGTCAGACATCCCGGGGACATCAATCACCGCCGTGCGCACGTCCGAACGGCGGCACGCCGCCGCAAGGATGCACCCTCCCAGCAAAGCCGCACACAGCACATGTCGCCTTGTCATCGCTGCACCGTCCCTTCCCGCCGACATGGCGTCAGCGTGATACGCGCTTCTACCGCGCCAACCTCAGACACTGTCGCGCCAAAAGGCCCAGCACCGTCATTCTTCTACCTCAGACCGGTACCTCGGCAGGCGCTGCAAGGATCAGCAAGGTACCGGTTTTTCTCTCTCTTGAAATTGTCCATGCGCGCAATCCTGCCCATCCCGCCGCAACTGCGACAGACAGCTCGCCCGGTCTCCACAACCAGTTCGCGACCTCCTTTGCCGAAGCAAAGAGGGCATTGGTAGGTCCACCGCTGCGAACCCGGCTCCGGCAAACGACCTTCGCTCCTGCAGAGCGGACACGAGAGACTGATTCTCTGCTCTTGCTGTTTGGATGGACTTGCTTCTGACGCAGGGCTCACAGGCCTAGCAGACACCCGTGTTGGCTGGCCTGCAACCGAGTGGACGCTACTGTTGGGTTGCGGAAGGGCTGCAGGCTGTCTGGATGAAGTGTAATTCGCTCCTTCCCGAACGGATGCAGGTGCAGCCGGCTTTTCATCCGAAAACCCGGGCTCCTGAGGCGGGTTCTCCACGTTGTCCTCACGGATCGGCACTATTCCCTGCTCTATCAGCAGGTCACTGATGCCCCTGCGGTGCCAGTACCCGATTGCGACCAGTAACACCAGCAGCACAAATACTCGCACACTGGTGACAGATGAGCGCTTTGCCTGAACGAACGACGGCGGTTCCAGCCGCTTCCCGGTCTTCACATTGACGTTGCAGTCCATACAGAGCGTCGCCCTGGGCGGCAGGGCCTTACCGCACATTGGGCAGACGTTCGCATGTGTCACAGCATTGCCTTCCTGCATCAGTGCGTGAATCGGCGCACCGCACGATGGGCAACCGGTCGCCAGCGTGGAAACATCCTTCCCGCATTCAGGACAAGTAATCAAAGCCATAACCATCTCCTTGCGCCGACTCCTGTGCAGCTACCCAACAGCGAGCCGTACACCTTGTGCCCAGGATCCTCGGTCCTCGGCAAGAAAGAAAAAGGTTGCGACGAAAGCAGGAAGACGCAACGCCCGGCCCGTCGAAGTATGTCAGGGTGTTTCAGCGGAATCGAACGTCGCGCCCCGACTTCTTCAGGGGGCGGGTTCGATTGAGACGTTAAAGACGGTCCCGGTTCCAGCCTCGAACGGGGGGACAAGGGTTACGGTTCCGGTCGGGCCCACACGGAATTCCACGGCGGCAGGTTTTAGCATCGTGAAGTGGGGTCCTGCGGAAA
>VGWI01000056.1 GCA_016873655.1 Lentisphaerota bacterium | reverse complement strand
GTGCCCCAAAGCCCGGCAGCGCGGATCCTCGGCGGCGATCTGCCGCATGATCTGAAGCGATCCGTCGGCCGAGCAGTCGTCCACCATCAGGAGTTCCTTCTCGATGCCGGCGTCGACCGACATCACCTTCCGCACGATTTCGCGGAGCGTCTTTTCCTCGTTGTAAACGGGCATCACGACCGAGAGCTTCACGGCTTGCCTCCTGAATGTCGGCAGGTTAGCCGACGCATGCCCCATTCTCCAAGCCGAAAAGGCCTGTTCCGGCACTCCGGCAAGACTTCAGGAGCGCCCTGTCCGTGGAACGGTGCGGCCGTCAATGAGTTTGGCTCGAAGGCGCGCCTCTGGTATATGTACGTGCCTGAACTGAAAGGATGCTTCGGATGGGACTTCTTAGCTATCAGGTTGCCAGGGTGTGGGGAATACCGATTCGTCTCCATGTTTCACTGGTATTCACCCTCCTGTACTTCATCAACAGGTTCGGGGTGATAGCCGGAACACTCATGGAGGCGGGCTTCGCCGCCAGCATAGTGCTTCACGAACTGGGTCATTCGCTTGTCGCGATCCGCAAGGGCTGCAGGGTCAGGTCCATAACACTGCTGTTTCTCGGAGGGGCGGCGCAGATGGACAACATACCGACTCGCCCGGGCGACGAATTCCTGATGTCAATCGCAGGCCCGGGCGTAAGCATACTCCTGGGCATCCTGCTGCTGACCGCCGGGCATTTTCTCCCGACGCCGGGGATACTGCCGGGCGGGATAGACTTCCTGACATACATGGGAGCCGTGAACCTGATTCTTGCCGGGTTCAACCTGATTCCCGCCTTCCCCATGGACGGCGGACGCGTGCTCAGGGCTTTTCTCGCCCGCAGAATGGGCCGGGTGCGCGCCACCTTCATAGCCGCACGACTCGGGCGCGCATTGGCGGTTATCTTCGGCCTTTCCGGGTTCTTCGGGGTCCCCGGCCTCGTGGCGCCGCAGAACTGGGTGATGATCGCCATCGCATTCTTCGTTTTCATCTCGGCCGGCAACGAGTACCGGATGGCGGTGATCCACGAGCAGATGAACGCGATGTACGGCGCACAGGGCGGCGGCGAAGTGGTGATCAGCCCGCCGCCGTACGAGGAAGACCGTCCGCCTGAGCGCACAGAGATAAACTCAGACCGCAAGAACAACCCGTTCTGGCGTTTCCGCTGAACCGGGTCAGCCCGGGGCTTTCCTGCGCCGCTCCAGATACCGGCGCAGCAGAGCCGCGGTGCTGCCGTCATGATCGAGGACGATATCGCCGGACTGCAGTTCCTTCAGTATCCGCCCCGCCAGCGTCTTGCCCAGTTGAACTCCCCACTGGTCGAATGAAAAGATGTTCCAGATGACGCCCTGGACAAAGACCTTGTGCTCGTACAGCGCGACAAGCGCACCGAGGGTGAACGGGGTGAGTTCGTCGGCCAGGATGGTCGAGGTGGGCCTGTTGCCGTCGAATACCCTGTGGGGAGCGTCCTTTCTCCTCACGCCTTCGGCAACCACTTCCTCCTTTGTCTTGCCGAAGGCGAGCGCTTCGGTCTGAGCGAAGAAGTTGGACATTAGCTTGTCATGATGGTCCCCGACGGGGTTCCGGGACCTGCAGAACCCTATGAAATCCGCGGGCACCAGCCGGGTCCCCTGGTGAATGAGCTGGTAGAAGGCGTGCTGGCCGTTCGTCCCCGGCTCACCCCACACCACGGGCCCCGTGTTCCATTTTACGCGTCTGCCGTCGCGAGATGTCTGCTTGCCGTTGCTCTCCATGTCAACCTGCTGGAGATGCGCGGCGAAACGGGCCAGGTACTGGTCGTAGGCAAGCACGGCATGGGTCTCCGCGCCAAGGAAGTTGCTGTACCAGACTCCGAGCATGCCGAGGATCACCGGCATGTTGCGTTCAAGAGGCGCTTCCGCAAAATGGCGGTCCATCGCGTGGAAGCCGTCGAGCATCATGCCGAAGTTATCCGCCCCGATCGCGATCATCACCGGCAGGCCGATCGCTGAACACATCGAATAGCGCCCGCCCACCCAATCCCAGAATTCGAACATGTTCGAGGCGTCTATGCCGAACGCCGCCACTTCCTTCGCGTTCGTGGAAACCGCCACGAAGTGACGCGCAACCGCCTTTCTGTCCGCAAACGCGCGGAGAACCCAGTCCCGCGCCGTTTCCGCGTTGGTCATCGTTTCCTGGGTCGTGAACGTCTTCGATGCCACCACAAACAGGGTCTCGGCCGGGTCGAGATCGCGGATCGCCTCGCTGATATGCGTTCCGTCGACGTTCGAAACGAATCGCACGGTCAGGGACCGGTCAGAGAACGGTTTCAGCGCCTCGTATGCCATCGCCGGCCCCAGGTCTGACCCGCCTATGCCGATGTTGACCACGTTCCTTATGCGCCGGCCCGATGCGCCTTTCCATTCGCCGGAGCGCACAGCCCCGGAGAAAGCCGCCATCTTCGCGAGCACGCCCCTGACCCCGGGCATGACGTCTTTGCCGTCAACGGTGATGCCAACATCCCGGCGTTCCCGGAGGGCAACGTGCAGCACCGGCCGCTTTTCCGTGGCATTAATCTTCTCTCCCCCGAACATCCGCGCCGTCTCGCTCCTCAGTCCCCTCGCCTCGGCAAGCGCCCAGAGGAGCCGCAGCGTCTCATCGGTTGCAATGTGCTTGGAGTAGTCGAGATACAGGCCGGCGGCCTCGAGACTCATTCTTCCGGCCCTGCCATGATCGGACCCGAAAAGCCCCCGCAAGCTTGCCGACTTCATTTCTCTCGCGTGCGCGGCAAGCGCTCGCCATTCGGAAAGGAGATGACCCTGTCTTGCTCTCATGCTTCAGTTCTCCAGAGTTCGCCCGTTGCATGTCCGGCGCCGCAGCGGCCGCGGGCATGAACGGAATACGCGTTACTTCCCCGCCAGCCTTCGGAACGTAACCGGCTCGTCCCATGCGAACATCCATCTGCCATCGCGCGAGGCGATGCGATGAAGCTCGTTTGTCCCGATGGTCCCGAGGGTGACGGTATACGCGCCGTTCGTTTCGCCGGGCAGGCGTCCCGAGACGATATCGTCCCGGAATGCCTGGAACAAGGGCAGCCAGACCGTGAGGATATCGCCGCCCTTCTTCGCGCGGGCGAAGTAGTACCGGTCATCATCGCCCACGTCGTTCTTGAGCGCCAGGAAAAGTAAGTCTTCCCCGTCTCGCACGTGGACCTCGCCTGTTTTCAGCCTGAACGCCCCATCGCTGTCCTCGATCCACGAGATCCGAAGCACGCCGCCGTCGGAATCTTTCACCCTGGCGGAAACGGCCGTCTCGGCAACAGCCCATGTTCCGTCCCACTCGGCCGGTTCCAATCGCAGCGGCGGTCCGCCGAAGGGCTCCTTGCTGCAGACGGCCGCGCATCCGGCAAGGAGGCACGCGGCACACGCCGCGACTGCCGGCATGAAACCGGCGATGCGTCGGTCAATCGTCGTCATCGTTCCTGGTCTCCGTTCTTGCATCTTCTTCCGCGACAATGCCGCGCATCTCCGCGATCCTGTCAGGTATGGGAAGCCTCTGCGTGCAGCGGTCCGCGCAGAGCCCGCACCGTGTGCAGTCTGCAAGCGGCGCGTCGAGGACGCCGTACCCGTATTTCATGGCGCCAGTCAGGGAGGCCGGGGAATTCTTGAAGAGGTATGCGTTGTAACTCTGCATCAGCTTCGGCACGTGAAGCCCCACAGGGCAAGGCATGCAGTACCCGCAACCGGTGCACATGTTGTCAAACCCGCCGGCAAGCTGTCTGCGCATCTCGGCGATCCGCGCTGCGGGGATCGGTTGGAACCCCTCAACAGCCCTGGCCGACTCGTCAATGTGCGCTTCGTTCCCGAACCCGACGAGCACGACCGTGATCCTGCCGTCGTTAAGCAGGTACCTGATCGCGGCCTCGACAACACTCTCGCCTTCCTGCGTCCTGAGGAACTCGAACCGGCCCGCATTCTCGGGAATTATCCCGCCGCCCAGCGGGTTCATCGCTACCACTGCCTTGCCGCGCCTTGCTGCCGAGTCAAGGGCGGCGTCGCGGAACGCCGCGTTCATCGCTGAGTAGCCGAGAAGCACGCTGTCGAACGGGTAGTCTGCGAGAACGCCGTCCACCTCGTCCCCGCTCATGTGGGACGAGAGAGCGATATGCCTGACCAGCCCCTCTTCCTTCAGGCGCGTGAATTCGCGCAGGGCGCCCTTCGCCTTTCTGTCGTAGTACCATCCCGGCTTCACGACCCACCAGACATGGAACACGTCCACGTAGTCCAAGCCCATTCTCTGCAGCGACTCCTCGATATCCTTTCTTACCTCGGCAGGCTCCGCCTTGTTTGACTTGGTGGAGGCTATGAACGACTCGCGCCCGCTGCGGCGCGCCATTTCCCGGAACCCGAGCCCGAACCGCTCCTCCGACTTGCCGGAGAAATAACCGGGCGCCGTATCGAAATAGTTGATCCCGTAGCCGTGCGCCTTGAGCATCATCGAAACGCACGCGTCCGGTTCGTCTATCTTCTGAAACCGCATGCCGCCGAAGCCAATGGCTGAGACCCTGATTCCGGTCGTTCCGAAGTTCCTGTATATCATACCTTTATCACTGTTTTCGGCTTGACCGCACCGGACCCAATGCCCCGCACGCGGTGACGCGCATTCGATCATATTCCGCCCCAGTCTTCAAGTGATTGGACAACGTGCCGGGGAGATATTGCCCTGCGCGCCGCGCTGTGGTACACGCACCCGGAGTTGCACCGGCCGCCATCTGGCCGGAGAACAGGAGCCGCTCGCCATGACCGCAAGGAAGGCGTTGATCACCTGGGGAGGTTGGGACGGACACGAACCGTCGAAAGTCGCCGCCGTTTTCCAGGACATGCTGGAAAAGGAAGGCTTTGAGGTGCAGGTGACCCCCACCCTCGACTGCCTCGCTGATCAGGCAAGGTTGAAGGAACTCCACCTGGTTGTGCCGGTCTGGACAATGTCAAAGATATCCAACGAGCAGTGCGCCGGCATAACCGAGGCCGTCGCGAACGGAGTGGGCATCGCCGGCTGCCACGGCGGAATGTGCGACGCTTTCCGTGAAAACGTGCAGTGGCAGTTCATGACCGGCGGCAACTGGGTCTCACACCCCGGCGGCGCGGACGTCGAGTACCGCGTGGAAATGACCCGCGGATCATCGCCGATAACCGAGGGAATACGCGACTTCTCCCTCAAGAGCGAACAGTACTACCTGCATGTGGACCCCGCGATCGAAGTGCTGGCTGTCACAAGATTCCCGACGGCGACATGGTACCATTCCCCGAACGGGCCGGTTGACATGCCTGTCGCATGGACAAAGCGGTGGGGACACGGCCGCGTCTTCTATACCTCGCTGGGCCACCATGCCGACGTCTTTGACATACCCGAAGCCCGTGAGCTGATGCGCCGCGGGTTCCTGTGGTGCGCCGAGGGCAAAGACGTTGCCTTGCGCGACGGCCTGGATTCCTCCGCGTTCCGCAGCAACAAGCAGATGTTCTGAGAGCGCTGCGCCTGCATCCGCCTGATGGGACGATGGTGGATTACGATTACGATTGGGGCGAGTGAGGGAGCCCGAGCCCAGCAAAGGAGCGCGCCAGTTCCACCCAGTGGTCAACCGCCACTTCGCCGGCTCTCGCCGCCGGCGCAATCCCAGCCGCCTGGAGCCGCTCCACCCAGTCAGCCGGCAACACGGCGCTTCCTTTCTTCCGCGCAAGTCCGCCCAATTGCTTCCGGCGGTACTCAAACACATGCTTCGTCAGCCGGTAAAACTCTTCCCTCCAGCAGCCGGACATCGCCTGCGGTTTGCGCTCCATCGCCACAACCGCGGACTCGACCTCGGGCTTGGGCCAGAAACAGCTCGGACTGACGATCTTCTGCACACTCACGACGTAGTCCGCCTGAACCCATACGCCCAGAAGTCCGTAGTCGCCGGTGCCAGGCGCCGCCGCCAGCCGCTCCGCCACCTCTTTCTGCACGGTTACCACCATGCGCCTGGGCCTGTGATCGGACCTTGCAAGCTCAACAAGTATCCGGCTTCCTGACCGGTAGGGCAGGTTGGATACAAAAACATCGCAGCGCCCGAGAAAACGCTCGATTCCGACAAGCAGCGCGTCGCCGGCAACGACCTCGATGCGCGGGTCCCCGGAAAACGTCTCGGAGAGATGCCGCGCCAGCCGGTCATCCTTCTCTATCACCACCATCCCCGCGCACGATCCGGCAATAAGCTCGGTAAGCGCCCCGAGCCCGGGGCCCACCTCGAGTACATGGTCGGACCCGGAGAGATGCGCCGATTCGACAATGATCCGCGCTATGTTGCCGTCTATGAGGAAGTTCTGCCCCAGTGCGCGGCTTGGAACGATACCCATGCCGTCCAGCAGCCGCCGGACCTCGCTCGGCCTCGTGAATGTCATGGCTCGGATTCGGCGGCAGGCGCGGGCTCGTCCGACGTTACGTTAAGGATCCGGACGTAGGACCTGGCTCGAAGGCGGGCAATCCACGCCTCCATCAGACGGCGCCCCTCCTGCGCGCGAAGTGAGCGTTCGATCTCGGGCTGCACATCGGCGAACGGACGCGCGGACGCCTCGCGCCTTCCATCGACTCTCAGGATGTAGTACTGGTCGCCAGTGTCGATGACCTCGCTTGTCTCGCCCGGCCCCAGCGCCCCCGCAACCTTCGCCAGATCGGCGCGCAGCACGCGCGGCTCCACCCAACCCCAGTCGCCGCCGCTCTCGGCGCTGGTATCGGATGAATGCTTCTTTGCCAGCGCGGCAAAGTCCTCTCCTCCGGCCGCCCTGCGTCTTACGTCATCGGCCATCGCGCGCGCGGCCGAGACGTCGCCGCCCTTTGCCCTGTCCATCGCGATGAGACTTAGCTTGATCTTCGCGGGTTCAGTAAATTCGTCCTTCCGCTTCTCGTACTCATCCCGCACCGCCATCGGCGAGATACTGATTTTCTCGTCAACGTTCATCTGGCGCATGTAAGTGATCGCAACATGGTTGCCGACCTCTTTCCGCCAGTCTTCGAAAGACATGGATTCTTTCGCAAGCTGGTCCATCAGCTTCGACCTGTCTCCGCCGAACTGCTCGTCAATCACCGACCTTATCCGTTCGTCGACAAACCAGTCCGGGAGTTTCTTGTCCATCTTCTCGTAGGCATCGAGGACAAGGTAGCGCTCTACTATCGCCTGCAGGGCGTCATCGTAGGCGGCGCGCAGCCGCCTTACCAGGTCGTCGCCCGTGTAGCGCGCAACAAGCTGGCGTCGGACAGGGTCCATCATGGTCTGAACATCGCCGATGGTGATCACATGCTCGTTCACGTACGCAGCCACGCCGTCAACAAGCCTGGGCTCCCCGGCGCGCAGGCTGGAAGCAAACGCCACCGCGGCCAGTATCGCCGCGAGCCTTCTCGTGCAAGTCATCAACCGCTCCTCCAGTTCACCACCGCCGGCACACGGTCCGGACGGACGAAAACCGCGCCCAAGACTACCGCCTGGCCCCCGCCAATACAACCGCCGTGTTTTCTCTGCGTCTCCTTGCCATGAACTCGCGGCAAACCACGGCATTGACACCGGCACATTCATCCGGTATTCATTCCCCGCCTGAACGCCGTTCAGTCGTGGCGAGATAGCTCAGCTGGTAGAGCAACGGACTGAAAATCCGTGTGTCCGCGGTTCGATCCCGCGTCTCGCCACCATCTTTCCTCTTCCGGCCAACGAACAGGTTCGGTTCAACACCATTAACGGGGGCAACCCCGATCTGCTGCCTTGGCAAGCGTTTTGAGGACCGCCGTCTTGACTTCTTCCGCCGTGCGGCCGATGCGCTCGGGATTGCCGTGTTTGTCCCGCATGGCCTTTTCATCGCCCGCAAGGATCATCTGATGCCGGTAGACTTGAGCGCGACAGCGCCGTTGGGAATCAATGGCGAGAAGCGGCGAGATTGATCGCGGGATCGGGGATTGCGGTTCCGGGAATGCCATAGTCGGCGCCATATACCCGCTTGCGGGCGGGTTGCCGGCCGGTTTCCCGGGTTTATGCACCCGCCAGCGCATAGCTCTCTCCGAAGTTCACGATCTTCTCCATGTTGTGGACCATGCAATAGAGCATCCACCGTGGAGCGCCGAAGCCAGATGGCGAAGGCGGCTGGATGTTCACCTTCAATCGGCCCCGGAGCGTGAAGCGGTCCATCCTCTTCTGTGCCAGCACGCTCGCATGCACGGTCAGATGGCGATCCGCCCCTGTCCTTGTCAACATCTATATTCTAGCTTCTAGGTCTGACCCTGGGAGCGTGTAGGTCTGACCCTGGGAGCGTGACGTGGTAGATCGCTCCGGGAAACTCTACTCGCAGATGCCTTGCCGTGCCCACAACATCGCACAGCTAGTCACCACTCGTAAACTCCAGTCTCAAGGGCCCCAATGCCTGCAGATCAGCAGCACTCCCGAGAGCGCCGCAAGCAAAATGGTTATCAGAGAGGATGCGACCATGCCCACGGCGCCGACAGCCGCGTCACGCTGATACCAGTAAGACCGGAAGTGGATGAACAGTCCCACGGCCACAAGGGCGAGCCCTGCCGCCACGGCTGCCGCACCCGTCGCGATGAGCGTCGGGCGTCCCGGAATCTTGAAGAACGGATTGTAGATCGCCACCTTGCGCAAGACCACTGCATGCAGTCCCGCTACTGCCACCAGGATCGGCCCAATGAAACAGCCAAAGACGCCGCCCGGCGTTGATGATCGCGGCGACAGGTTGAGTTCCTCCACGGCATCTTCGCAGGCGTTCGCGATTCGATCCCATTTGCTCTCCGTATCCCGCGAGGTCACATCGTCTTCCGTCATGGGGGACCCTCCCATGCTGTCCAAATCCATGCGATGATCAACCACAGGATTGGCCCCAAGCTTAGGAGTAATCCGACCACCGCCAAGATCAAGGGGCGCTCTCTTCGCCGGAAACTGATGATCGCGGCAGCGGTTCCGCCAAGAATCACGCACGGTGCCACAAAGACAGCGGCAGCAAGCGCAGCCCAGCCTGTTGTGTCGGCACCGAACTGTTGTTGATAGATGCCAAAGCCAATAACCAACGCGACGCCCGCAAACGGGGCTGCAACCGAGATGCACCCGTACTTCTTTCCGGTCGGCTCAGCCTCTGTCGTCGGTCCGTTCATCCGTTGCTCTCCGCGTGGCCGAACGTCACGGCGCACCAGCGGCGCGAAGCGACGTATGCCGCCGATGGTTCGGCCATTCTTGTGGGTGGGCATCTCTGCACCGGTCATCATAGGTCCAGGAGATGCATGATATAGCATGGGATGATTACGCATAACGCCGCTCCGAAGTAAAGGACTGTGAATGCGAGCAGGGGGATCAGCACCGCGCGCCGGAGGAGCGCGCCGTGCGACACGCATCCCATGCAATGTGTCTTCCACTTGACGAGTTCAAGCACGCCATAAACGAGTATCACCATGACGGCTGCACCCACTGCCGTAAAGCCGTAGCAGAACAGCAGGAGCACCGTCAGGGTGCCGCGCAACAATGTGCTGCTCTGGTCGTGTGCATCCAATACCCGGCACATACCGATGGCCAGGGCGATCTGCCCGACGGCGACCAGCGCCAGCACGAGCGCAACCGTCCACCGCCTGCGCGGCTCTCGACAGCCAGCGGACGGTCCCTTCAAGCCCAGGATCTGGGAGACATTCTCCGCTGGAGTTGGCATGGCTACTGCCTCCGGTACAAGACGATCAGGAATACGAGCAAACCGATGTGCAGCGACAGAAACGAGACGACGGAGATCAACTGTGGCAGCCGGTAAGGCGCACCGTGGGTGACGGGCAGCAGATGCAGCGAGATGCCCGCAACCATGCTGATGGCAACACCGACGATTGCAACCGACGTCGCCCGCTTGATATTCATGATGACAACCTCATGTTGTGACCATTCTCCAGAAGAAGATCACGCCGAACACCGTTCCCGTGATGAATGTGAGCAATTTGCCCAGACCCGCAACCATCTGGTTCCGGTGCGGCCACGCGAAATGGAAATGCATGAACGCCGCGCCGCAGAGGATTGCCAGACCCAGCAGTACAGCAACGCTTCCGGTTCCCGTCACCGCGGGTTCGACCGGATTCGCCTTGCTGTACATTCGGACCGTCCGCGTCAGAAACGGGTGCAGGGAAAGCAGTGCCAAAACAAGAGGCGCGACAACGCCACCGCCCAAGCGCGTCCAGAACGTGTCAGGGGGCGATCCCGCAATCTCGGCCAGCATGTCCGCCAGCCAGAATGGCAGGCGTGGACGATGTCTCGCCTTGCCTGACGCGGGCTTCATGCTGTCAGGGGTTTCCGCCATCACGGGTTCCTCTCTCATTGCCCTCATGGCTTCGTTCCGCTTCCTCACCACTGCAACCTCCAGCCAGACGAGAAAACAAAGAGCAACACGCCGATGTGGATGAACAGGAATGTCCCCACGCAGATCTGTGCGGCGAGCCCAGCCACCAGTGTGCTGATGCGCAGCGGTTTAGAGTGGATTCGCTTCGCCAAGCCCCAAGTGCCAGATACGACCAAAGACAACGATCCAAGGATGAAGATGGCGTCAAGAGTGATGAGAATCTCCAGGACATCCGCCACAGGCGTCTCGTGCTTCACCATGGTTCCGGCAATCACCGTGGCGAGCGCATGCGCGAGCAGGAACGCGCCCCAGCCCATTACCAGCCGCATGAATGGCCTGCCCGCCGCGAGGCGCAACCGCGTCCGTTGCTCCGACGCACCCTGGGGTGCCTCATCGCGCAGCCCAAGAATCCGCGAGACCCTTTTTGTTTCCTGACCCACCGACTACTGCCTCCTGTAGAGGGTAACCAGAAACACAAGCAGACCGGTGTCCATTCCTGCAAACGCGACGAAGGCAAGAGCCCGCCCAATGTAGTAGGATGCCGGAACATCAGTTGCCCCGCCGGTATGACCGAGTTGCATGAGATGTAGCCCCAATCCGGCGAAAAGGTTGATGCCGATCCCAAGGATCGCGAATCCTGTTGCTGTCTTGATGTTCATCGTCCCCCCGTGTCCGGTGTCGTTTCTCTTGGACGCTCCCGTTTCATGGACGGAGCACCTGATGCATACCATTCCCTTTCTCAGTCGGCCAGAATGCTGAGCATCACAAAGAGCAAAGGCGAAGCCCCAACAACGATGCCGGCGATCGATAGTGCGCGTTGTCGCTCTCGACGGCAAAGCCCTATGGTGCCGCAGACAATCGAGCACAGGAACGCGGCAGGCACGAAAAGCATGATCCCAACCAAGAACGCCCATCCCTCCGAATCAACACCAAAACAGTGATTAAACAGGCCGTAGCCGATTGCCAACGCGAATCCCAGGAAAGGGGAGGCTATCGAGAGACATCCGAAGACGGGCCGGCGCACCCCCTGTTGCTGTGGATGCCAGGTGTGTCTGCAATGTCGGCATACTGGATCTTTGCGACCCGCAAGCAGAGCAAGAAGCCCAAGAGGGAAGAGGCAAATCGAGACAAGAATCTGCCACACGTGAATCACTCCACGTGCTGTTTGCTGACCGCACCTGGGACACGTCACAGATACCATTTTGTATTCTCCCTCATCCCGAACGAGACTGTCGAAAAATGCGTTTTCAGAGGCGAGATTCTTCCTGGCCGGGACGGAAATCAAGTTTTCATTCGGTGAAGCGGCGAGATTGATCGCGGGATCGGGGATTGCGGTTCCGGGAATGCCATAGTCGGCGCCATATACCCGCTTGCGGGCGGATTGACGGCCGGTTTCCCGGGTTTATGCACCGGCCATCGCATAGCGCGCCCCGTACACCAATCGCCTGCCATCCGGCACGTGACGTGGTAGATAGCTCGGGAAGCTCAACTCGCAACTGTCTTGCCATGGCTCCAATACGCCACAGCTACTCACCCCTTGTAAACTCCAGTCTCAAGGGCTGACCCCCACCCTCTCCAGGAAGCGAAGCATGGCGAAGTCCCGCCCCCGCCGGCGGGCGGTGGGGGTGTCGCGCGTTCGCGCCGCAACGATTGCCCGGGCGCGGATGGCGCGGGACATGATCGAGTGTGAGGTGTCCGATGCGGCGCTGGCGCTCTTCCGGCCGGGCTACGGCGGACGTCCTTTGCCGCGGAACTGCAGGTACGTGCGCTGCGGGTCGCGGCTGGCGCCGATGACGACGGGCGGCACGGCCATCATCGTGTGCATCTCCAAGCGGTCCGGCCGCGTGCTGCGGATCGAGAACGCGCGGGAGGAGTGAAGACACCGGATGAACACGCCGCGCGTCATCCTGCCGTTTGCCCTGTCCGCGTTGCTCGCAGGTTGCGTCTGGGCGCAGTCCATCGAGGGGCGGGTTGTCGGCGTGCATGACGGGGACACGCTGACCGTGTTGGACGCCGACAAGGTTCAACACAAGGTCCGGCTGGCCGGCATTGACGCGCCCGAGAAGAAACAGGCGTTCGGCGAGAAGGCGAAGCTGGCGCTGTCGGGCAAGGTGTTCGGGAAGCCGGTGAATGTCGCGGTCGTGGACACCGACCGCTACGGCCGCACGGTGGGCGACGTGTACTGCGGCACGAACTGGATCAACCGGGAGATGGTCGTGGAGGGGTGGGCTTGGCACTACAAGGCGTTTTCGAAGTCAAAGGAACTGGCCGCGGCCGAGGAAGAAGCCAGCGCGGCGAAGCGTGGGTTGTGGGCGGACAGGGATCCGATCGCACCGTGGCAGTTTCGAGCCAGCGAGAGGGGCAACAGATGATGGCGAGGATTGCAGGGGGTGTTCTTCTGGTGTGCCTCTTGGCGGCGTGCGGGTGCCGGACGGCGTCATTGAAGGTCGTACCCGACACCGAGAACCGGACCAAGCTCGAAGTGTGGCGGCCGGCGAAGTGAGAGGCGATTGCCTGGACTGACTGACCATGTTCCCCGAGGCCACTCCTATCTGGAACCCCGCCGACAAGCCGGCATCCCTCCTTGCATGGGGCGAATGGCTTCACGCCGAGGCCCAGGGTGTGTTCCTGAAGGACGGAAGCCACGGCCAGATGCTGTTCCTCTTCTCCGACGACGGCATAGCGTCGATCAACCCGATCCCGCCAGGGACCAGTCCAGAGCGCCTGACTGCCGGCGTGCGGCAGGCGGTCAAGGAGCACAACCTGTATGGCGTCATCACCGTGGCCGAGGCGTGGACGTACTTCCCGAAGGACGACCGCGATCACACCTCGTTCCAGTTGCTCGACGGCGAGATGAACGTTGCGGATCTCAGCGATGGGGACAAGACCGAGGCGCTGATGGTACGGCTCGAATCGCGGGACGGTCAGCACGTCACATGGCTGGACCGGATTGCGCGGGTTGGCGGCCGCGTGACGCTGGGCGCCGGGATGAGGGTTCCCCGCGAGAAGTGCTTGAAGCTGAGGAGCTACTTCGAGCAGGACTGAGCCTGCCTAGTCGTACCCGGAAACGGACCGTCCACGGTAGAATCTGCTCGATGTAACACGTGGGGACAATACGGAGCCAACCGTCAGACCGCCATATGGCATTGCCGTTTGTCTTGCCCCCTCCACCCTGGCTTTGCTACCGTTCCGCCCATGAAAGCGCTCCTTCAGGCCGGTCTCAGCGGGCAGGTGCCCGCGCCGCCCGAAAAGCGATTTCTTATCAGTTGTTCGACGCAGTTGTATGACTGGTTGAACCCCGTGCGCCGTGACCGTGTATCATACAAGGAGTCCGCAGTGATGCGGACTCCTTGTGTTTCGGGATAGGAGGGAGGAGTCCATGCCACTTCTCCTCTTCCTCGTCCTGCGCTTTTTCGTATTTTGCTGGATTCGTGACAGGGCCTTCCCTCGGTCGCGAATCAGTTGTGGCGGGGCTGTTTGTGGGTGATTGGCGCGCCTTCCGGGTCCGTCACCTTTGTCTGGTCAGCGATCTCCGCCGCACGTCTACGGCAGCCCTGCCGGGCGATCAACCACAGAAGAGGAACCATTGCACATGGCAACCCAGACTCAATTCAAGAAGAACATCCTTTGCATCGGTGCCGGATACGTAGGCGGCCCCACCATGGCTGTCATTGCGCTGAAGTGCCCTGAGTACAAGGTCACCGTGGTTGACATCAACAAAGACCGCATCGCTGCCTGGCAGAGCGACACGCTGCCCATCTATGAACCGGGCCTGCTCGACGTGGTGAAGCAGGTACGCGGCAAGAATCTCTTCTTCTCGACCGAAATCGACAAGAACATCCGCGAGTCCGAGGTCATCTTTGTCTCGGTCAACACACCCACAAAAACGTTTGGGGAAGGCGCAGGCAAGGCCGCAGATCTGCAGTACTGGGAGAAGACAGCGCGCGACATCATCAAGGCTTCTGACTCCGACAAGATCATTATTGAGAAGAGCACCCTGCCCGTTCGCACAGCGCAGGCCATGGCCACCATCCTCAATGCCAATGAGAAGGGCATCCACTTTGAGGTGCTCTCCAATCCCGAGTTTCTCGCCGAAGGCACGGCCATCAAGGATCTCTACGAGCCCGACCGGGTCCTGATCGGCTCGCGCGAGAACGACAAGGGTATCCGTGCCCGCGACCAGATAGTAGACATCTATGCCCACTGGGTGCCCAAAGACAAGATCGTAACCAGCAATGTCTGGAGCGCAGAACTCACCAAACTGGCTGCCAACGCCTTCCTTGCCCAGCGCATCTCCTCCATCAACACCATCAGCGCCCTGTGCGAAAAGACCGAAGCTAATGTCAACGAAGTTTCCCGTGCTATCGGCATGGACGCGCGCATCGGCAACCGGTTCCTTAAAGCAAGCGTTGGCTTCGGCGGATCATGCTTCAAGAAAGACATCCTCAATCTGGTGTATATCTGTGAAACCTATGGACTTACCGAGGTTGCGCGCTATTGGGAAAGCGTTGTTGCCATAAACGAATACCAGGAGCGACGGTTCGTTCAGAACATGAGTCGAATGATGTTCAACACGGTCGCCAGAAAGCGCATTGCCGTGTTTGGCTTCGCTTTCAAGGCAGATACGGGTGATACACGCGAGTCACCTGCAATCCATGTGGTTCGTCAGCTCATCGACGAGCGTGCGCATGTTGTGGTCACCGACCCCGAGGCGCTGCCCAACGCGCGGCATGACCTCAAGGACGTTCTTGACAAAGTTACCTTTGAGGAGGACCCATACAAGGCTGCAGCCGGGGCGCACGCGATCGCCGTTGTCACCGAGTGGGAGCTCTATCGGTCGCTTGACTACAAGAAGATCTTCGCAGCAATGGAAAAGCCGGCATTCATGTTTGACGGGCGGGGGATCGTGGATCACCAGAAGCTTTATGAGATCGGGTTCAATGTGTTCCCGATTGGGAAGATGCCGTTGAAGCATGTGTAGTGGGTGATTGGGCGCCGGGTTGGGTCCACCTGTCAGCTCTGGGTGGGCCCGGCCATCGGTGGGCTGCTTCTATCCGTTTCCTGCTTCTGCCCCTCTGCGGTTCTGTCGCTTCGAGACTCTTCCTACGCAACTTCTACCACAGCTTCATGCACCGGGTGCCTCAGTCGCCACATCTTCGCATAGTTCCTGATCCAGATCATCGCTGCTGCCTCATAGTCCACGTTCATCCCAACCATCTCGACCAGGTGCTCACGATACCTCTTGATCTCTTCGATCTGCAGCATGTTATCCATAGGAACTCCTGGGAGACTGTGGGTCAGTGAATCAGCCCCTCGACTGGACCCCCAAAGCTGCTCGGGGACCGAGATCAGAAGTCAGAGGTCAGGTACACCAGTTCTCGGGCCACCTCTACTATTTCTTCGGCAGTATGCGGGCGGAACTATAGTGGATTGGCGATGGATGTACAGAGCATGCGACAGACACTCTACACGAGCATGCCTTGCTGCAGAAGTGCTGCGAAATCTTCGGCGCGCTGCTCACCGAGACGATCATGTTCCCCGTGCCCCACAGGCATTTCACCTTCGGCATTCCGAAAATGCTCCGCCCGTACTTCCGCTTCAACCGCGACCTGCTTAAGGACCTGTGCCGCTTGGCGCACGAATGCCTGCTCGAATACCTGCGCACCACGCTCGACCTTCCCGACGGCCTGCCCGGCATCGTCATGGCCATCCATACCTTCGGCGAGTACCTGGACTACCACCCCCACCTCCACGCCCTGGTCGCCGACGGTCTCTTCGCACGCTCGGGCCTGTTCTACGTCCTGCCCGATGCCGGCCTCAAGCCCCTGGAGGAGTTGTTTCGGGCGAGGGTCATCACGTTCCTCGTGGACAAGGGCCTCCTGCCGCCCGCGCGGGCCGAACTGCTGCGCGGCTGGGTGCATTCCGGGTTCAACGTGCATCGCAGTCGCCGGGTACTCCCTGACGAGCGCGAGGATCTGGAGCGCCTCGCCCAGTACATCATTCGCAACCCCTTCTCCGTCGAGAAGATGCAGGTCAATCAGGCAGGCGACTCGATCATCTACCGCTCCGCCATGAATCCCAAGATCCAGCGCAATTTTGAGGTCTTCACCCCCTGCGACTTCATCGCCGCCATTACGCAGCACATCCCGGACAAAAGCTTCCAACTCGTCCGGTACTACGGTTGGTACAGCAACAAGATGCGAGGTCAGCGCGACAAGCGCGCCGCCGTGACCTTCCCCCCGTGACTGGACAGTTCTTTAGGAGAGTCCGTGGGTGATAGTAGCCCCTCTGGTGTGGTTGTCCACCCTCTGCTCTGTCCCGTTGCGTTCCCCCCGAGGGGGGAACGCCGCG
>VGWI01000055.1 GCA_016873655.1 Lentisphaerota bacterium | reverse complement strand
CTCTTTCTGATATGCTCGACGCGGCCGGGGTCACGTTCTTTGTCCGCGACGGGGCTGTGCGATTCAGGGTTGGCGAGTGTGAGCCTGTTTCCGAGCTCAGGACCGACGAGATCAACCGGTGGGTGAGCCCGGTTGCCGCGCAGCCGGGAGTTCGCAGGCGGGTTGTCGCATGGCTGCGCGGCATGACCCGGTTCGGACCGCTCGTGATGGAAGGGCGCGACATTGGAACGGCGGTGTTTCCGGAGACCCCGCACAAGTTCTACCTCGACGCATCGGCCGAAGAGCGCGCCAGGAGGCGTCATCTCGAAGAGGGCGGGGCGGCGCGCGAGGCCGTGGGCCGGTCGCTTGCGGCGCGCGACGCAATAGACAGCACGCGCAAGACCGACCCGTTGCGGGAGGCGGATGGCGCCGTCCGCATTGACTCGACTTCGATGACGATCGAGGGAGTTGTATCGGTTATTCTCGGGAGAATCGGGGCCGGCGGATCCTGATCCGCCACATTTGGCTTGCCGATGCGGCGTACGGTCTCCTAATGTGCACCCCGCCGGCGAGATGTTGATGGAGGAATCAGGGAATGCCCAAAGGCGATTCAATAGAGGTGAACGGGGTGGTGGTGAAGGTTCTTCCCGCCACGATGTACAACGTTCGCCTTGAAAACGGGCACGAGATACTTGCCCACATCTCGGGCAAGATGCGGAAGCACTTCATCAAGATCACCGCCGGCGACAAGGTTACGGTTGATATCTCGCCCTACGATCTTACGAAGGGCCGTATCACCTACCGCCACAAGGTGTAGTCCCCCTCTTCCCGATCCGCCAGCGCAGACGCGCATCAGATTCTTTCCTGCCGCGGCGCTGATGGTTTCTCTTGTCCGGCCGGGTTCTAGGTCAACCCGAGTGATCGCATGGTGGCGGCGAAGTCACGCGGCAGCGGGCAGGTGACGCGGACCTTTGCGGCGGTCAGCGGGTGGGGAAACGCGATCTCGAAAGCGTGCAGCATCTGGCGCGGCACATGCGGCGCCCGGCGCTCCGATGCGCGGTCCCGGCCGTACGACCGGTCGCCGAGGACCGGGTGGCGTATGGCGGCCAGGTGTTTGCGTATCTGGTGTGTGCGCCCGGTCACGATGACCGCCAGCACGTGCGCCGTGCTCTTCGCCGAGTCAACCACGCGTATCTTCGTCAGGGCCGGAAGCCCGTCCACGGGACTGCGGATCTCGGTTTCGCGGCGCAGCGGAATTCCGCTGACCAGCGCGTGGTAGCGCTTGAAGACTAGGTGCTCGCGGAACAGCTCCACGAACCGGTCGAATGCCTCGGGAGTTCTCGCGAGCAGCAGGCAGCCGGACGTGTCGCGGTCCAGCCTGTGAGCCGCGCGGAGATCGGGTTCCGCGCGGCGGTCGCGGAGCAGCCCTTCAACGCCCGTGCGCCCGTCGGAGAGGATGCCGGGTGGTTTCGACACCACCAGGAAGGCCGGATCCTCGAGAAGCACCTGCACCTTGAGGGCGGATGGCGGAGTTGCCGCCACCGCGGCCGCGCCGGGAAGGGTCACGACATCGCCCTTCCTAAGAACGTGTTTCGCCATCCATACAGGGCGCCCGTTGACGAGGACGTTTCGGCAATCGAGCATGGCCTTGGCGCGCCCGCGCGACACTTCGAGCCGGGCCGCAAGCAAGTCCTGCAGAGTTGTGCCGTCTTCCGGACCGGCCACGCGAAGCGGAGTTGTTTTTATTGTGGGGACACGGTCGGGCATGTTATTCCTTCACGCCTTTCTGACTTGGCGGACGTATCTGATAACCGGGAGCTATATAGTGGAACATTCCTCAGACGGAAACCCGAAAACCGCACAAGGCCCCGAGGATGTCTTCCTTTCCCTGATCGGGGAGAAGCCGGTTCCGGTGGGGCGGCTGGCCAAAATGATAGAGGGTTGCGCTTCAATAGGGCAGAGAGCTTCATGGACGGACCTGCTCGCAGACACGCTGCGGGAGAGGCGTGAGCCCGAAGGCGTTCTCGAGTTCCTCGAATGGGCGGCGGCGGAGCAGGGCGGCGCGCCGGGATTCCGTGAGAGATGCGTTTCCATGCTCACGGCTGCCTCGACCGACCAGCGCAGCAAGGCATTTCTCGCCGCCGTTCCCGTGGCTGCGCTTGATCCGGGTGAATCCCTTCGCAGGCTGCGCCTGCTGTATTCGGTGCGGAAGGGGCTGCATGTTCATGACAAGACGTGGGGTTGCGGGGTGGTTTCGGGGGTTGACGCTTTCTACGGCAAGGTGACGGTGGATTTCCGGCGCAAGCGGAACCACGCGCTGGGTTTCTCGCACGTGGCGGCCTCGCTGGAAGTGCTGCCGGATGGCCACCTGCTTTCAAGGTTCATGAGCGACCCTGAATCAGTACGGCGGACCGTGTCGGACGATCCGGCCGGTCTGGTGAAGGCCGTGCTGAAGTCGTTCGGCCCTTCGGACGTCTCCAGGATCCAGCAGATACTCACCGAAGAGATCATCCCCGCCGAGGGATGGAAGACGTTCTGGGACGCGGCGAGGAAGGGGCTGAAATCGGACCCGCTCGTGGAGATTCCGTCCCGCCGTTCGGAGCCGCTGCGTTTGCTGGACAGGGAGCAGACCTGCGATGCCTCGTGGTATGCGCGGCTTGCGGCCGAAAGCGATCCGGAAACCGTTCTCTCGAAAGTCGCCGAGGCGCTGGCGTGCGGCGCGCCCGGGGTTGAAGCCAGGCGCGTGTTGGCGTCGAAGCTGTCTTACGTTGCATGGGCGATGGAGAAGACCAGGCCGGACCTTGCCGCGCGGGCCGCGGTCCTTGCGGAGTCGGCCATGCTGGGGCAGGCCGACGGATGGAACGCAGGCAAAGTGCGTGACGCGCTCGGGGCGGAGCGGGAGTTTATCGGCGCGGTTACCGGGCTTCCAGCGCGGGAGATCGGGCCGTTCCTGCGGTTTCTGAGCGCGGACGACCCGGCCGGTTTCAGGGCGCTGGCGCTCCGGGTTCTCGGCAATCTTACGCTGCCCGCGCTTTCCGAGTGTATTGCCCTGACGGTTGAGCAGGGGGCTGAGAACGAGGTGATCGCCGAACTCGGCAGGTTGTTTGCCGGGCGTTCGGTGCCGGTGAACGTTCTGGCGTGGAGTTGCAGGAACCTTGAGAAGGTATTCACCGGCGTTGGCGTCGGCCATGCCGATTTCTTCTTCCGCCTGGTCCAGGCGGTCGGCGCCCCGGAGGGCGGCGAACGTTTGAGGAACCAGAATGGAATCAGGAAGCTGCTCCAGGATTCAACGTGGCTCAAGGGCGTCTGCGACGGGATGCAGCCTGACGAGCGGGTGTTGAGCCTGGAGCGCGTGCGTACGGCGGCCGATCTCGACCAGGGGACGTCGCGCGGGATACTGGCCGCGCTTGTCGTGCTTTATCCTGACCTGCGGCAGAAGATGCGCGATGACGGCGAAGCCGCCGAAGTGAAAGCCGTCCGGGCAAAGCCCAGGTTCACGTCGTGGCGCACGTACAGGGAGCGCCAGGAACAACTGCGCGACATTGTGGAGAACCAGATTCCGGCCAACAGCAGGGAAATAGAGCAGGCGCGGAGCTACGGCGACCTGCGTGAGAACGCCGAGTACAAGTTCGCCAAGGAGCACCAGCGGCTGCTGCACCTGAGGCTTGCCGAATTCGAACGCGACCTCAAGGAAGTGCGCGGCACCGACTTTGAGGGACTTCCGACCGACAGGGCCGGGGTGGGCACGCGGGTTGTGTTCAGGCGGCCGGACGGCAGGGAAGAAGCCTGCGAGATCATGGGTGAATGGGATCGTGACGCGGCGTTCGGGATTATTTCCTGCAAGAGCCGCCTGTCTGAAAGCCTTGACGGCAAGGCGCCTGGCGACGAGGCCGTGGTTCCTTCCGGGACCGGCGATCAGCGTTGTGTTGTCGTCTCCGTGGCGCCGCTTTCCGACGCAGCCAGGACATGGGCGCGCGAGCGTGTGGGGGCGCCTGCGGCCCCGTCGGGAGACGCCGATGGAGCCGATCTGGCGCCTGGAGAGAACGCCAGTTGACACACGTGTGACCCCGTGGTAGCGTCGCGCACTTTCTTGGGACCAAACGGAGATAGAGCGGATGACAAAGAAGCCGAGCAAGGCCGTTTCAAGCAGCAAGAAGAAGGCAGCACCCGGCAAGAAGGTTGTTGCGAAGCGCACGGTCGCGGCTGCCGCAGCCAAATCGAAGAAGGCATCTCAGGCGGTCCGGCAGAGGAAGGTGAAAGCGGCGAAGAAGCCCTCCGGCAAGGCCGTTGCGAAGCGTTCAGACAATGCGAAGGTGACGACGGCAACCGCATCCGACAGGAAGAAACTCCGCGAGATGCTGCTCGCGCTCCGGCAACGCCTGGACTACCAGATAGCCGTTCTAAAGGACGAATCATTGACGCGCGACGACTCTTCCAACTCGGAGGAGGACGGGACTGACGCCTTCGACAGACAGTTTGCGCTCGGGCTTGCGACGAACGACCGTGAAAAGATCATCTTCATAGACGAAGCGATCGCGCGCATAGACAACGGCACTTACGGAGTCTGCGACGATTGCGGCGAAAAGATAGACGTCTCGCGGCTGAAGGCGCTGCCGTTCGTCAAGAACTGCATCAAGTGTCAGTCCGAGAAGGAACGGTCCTCGGGGCGTCCGCACAGGGTGATGGTCCCGTTCTGAGCCGGTCCGGCGCCATTTTGCGGCGCGGGCGCGGCGATCGTGGGCCTTCACTCATGGTATCCGGATGAGAGTTCTTGCCATCGCCATTGCCGTGGTCCTGCTCGACCAGACTACGAAAGAGTGGGTCCTCGCGTCGCTCCGAAGCGGTCCGATAGTCGTTCTGCCGGGCCTGCTCGATTTTCACTACGTACAGAACACCGGCGCCGCTTGGGGGATGCTGCAGGGGTTCAGTCACCTCCTCGTGGCGCTTTCCTTCGTGATGCTTGCGTGCCTGATCATTTTCCGCCGCAAGCTGCTGCCCTATTCGGGGAAGTACCGGATTGTCCTCGGTTTGCTGGCCGGCGGGATAATAGGGAACCTTATCGACCGGGTGCGGCTCTCGTTCGTCGTGGATTTCATATATTTTCACTGGAAAGAGCACTACTTCCCGGCGTTCAACATCGCCGACATGGCGATCTGCACAGGCGTCGGGCTTTACATGCTCCTCTCGACGATAGAGGCGCGCGCGGAGCGAAAGGCGGCTGATGGCGGGGCAACAGGGCAGTCGGCCTGACACGGCCGGGCGCGGCGCATGTCACGTGCTTGTCGGCGAGACAGGCGCGGGCAAGACCGACGTTGCCCAGTTGATTGCCGAGGAACTGGGATGGACCGTCTGTTCCGCCGACTCCATGCAGGTCTATCGCGGCATGGACATCGGCACCGCCAAACCGACCCGCGCCATGCGCGATCGGGTTCGCTATCTTGGGCTCGACTGCGTTGAGCCTGACCAGCCGTTCAGCGTCGGCCGTTACATCGGGGAGGTTGTCCCCGCCATTGAGGCCGACAACGTGCTCGGCCGTTGCGTGCTGGTTGCCGGCGGCACCGGGCTGTACATCCGCGCGCTGCTCGGCGGGCTGGACCCGCTCGGCGCGTCCGACCCCGAGCGTGTGAAACACTGGACCGATGAGTGCGAGCGCCTTGGCTGCCGGGCGATTTTCGGGGAACTGGAGCGAACGCATCCCCGATGGGCGGCCTTCGTTGCCGATCCGGAGAACCCGCGCAGGGTCGTGCGCGCGATGGCGCTTGCCGAGGCCGGCGCAAGCCCGCCGGAACGCCGCGCCGGGGCGCAGGGGCCGACGGTGCTGGGGTTGCGGCTACAAGCCGGGGATCGGGAGAAGCGGATTGTCCGGCGTGCCGCCGCAATGTATCTCGACGGACTCCTGGATGAGACCGCCGGCCTTCTCGCGCGTTACCCGGGCTTGTCCAGCACGGCGCGGCACGCGATCGGGTATGCCGAGGCGGCAGACTGTCTTGCGGGCCGGTGCACGCGCGACGAGGCGGTTGAGCGGACCGCGGTCCGCACGCGGCAGTATGCGCGCCGTCAGCGGACTTGGTTCCGTCACCAGTTGCGTGTTGACTGGATTGACGTTCCGGCCGGCGCCGAGGTTCGCGCGATCGCGCGGCTGGTAATGGAGGGATTCAGGCGGAATGGACCGGTCACGATCGGTTGATGAAAATGCTGGCGGCGCGGGCATCTACCCCGACGGCGTGGCGCGCGCGATGCGGGACATCCCGGAGCGGATGCGGCCGCGCGAGGTGCTGGAGCGTGTGGGGGTCGCGGCCGCGCCGGACGATGTTCTGCTTGCGGTGATACTCCGCGGCGGCGTGCGCGGGATGAACGTGCATGAGATCGCGCGCCGGCTCCTGGAAGAGCACGAGTCGCTTGCGGGAATAGCCAGGGCCGACCCCGCGGAACTGGAGGCCGCGCGCGGGATCGGGAGGGTGAAGGCGCAGGTGCTGGCGGCGGCGCTTGAGCTGGGAAGGCGGATGCACGAGGAGTCGCTCCCGGACCGGCCGACCGTCCGCACGCCGGCGGATGCCGTATCTGTTCTCGCCGGCGAGGCCGCGCTTCTGGACGCGGAAGTCTTCTGGGCGCTGGTTTTGGACAACAAGAACAGGCTGAAGAGATCGCCTGTCACCGTTTCGCGCGGACTGATAGATGCCAGTCTCGTGCATGCCCGGGAGGTGTTCAGGCACGCGATAGGTTACTCCGCGGCTTCGGTGGTGGTGGCGCACAATCACCCGTCCGGCGACCCAACGCCGTCGGCCGAGGATATACGCGTCACGCGCCAGCTTGTCGAGGCCGGGCGCGTCGTGGGCATCAGGGTGCTTGATCACGTGGTTCTGGGCGGGCGCGGGCGGGACGGCAGGCACGCGTTCACGAGCCTGCGTGAACTTGGCGCTGTTTCCTTCGAGTAGCGCCGGTGCGGGCGGGGCGGCGGAGAAATTCGGGATTGTTGGTCCGGCCCCGTGCCCATATCATTCATTCCCATGATCTTCCGCAGCGGGATAGGTTTCGACGTACACGCTCTTGTTTCCGGCAGGCGGCTTGTTGTGGGCGGGGTGGAAATACCGTTTGACCTCGGTCTCGAGGGGCATTCCGACGCCGACGTGTTGTGTCACGCCGTGATGGACGCGCTTCTCGGCGCGGCGGGCGACGGCGACATAGGCCGGCGTTTCCCGAACACGGACGCGCGGTGGAAGGATGCGTGCAGCCTCGACATGCTCTCCGACGTTGCCGGGCGGGTGCGGGAACTGGGGTTTGCGGTGTGCAACGTCGATACCACGATACTTGCCCAGGCGCCGCGGTTCGCCCCGCACATTGACGCCATGCGCGCGGCGATGGCGAAGGCGATGGGTGTGCCCGTTGCCGACGTCTCGGTAAAGGCGACGACGACGGAGCGGCTCGGTTTTGTGGGCCGCGTGGAGGGGATTGCGGCAATGGCCGTGGCTGCGCTTGAAAAGAAGGAGCGGGTCGGGAAATGAGGCTCTTCAACACTATGACGAGGCGGGTTGAGGAGTTTGCTCCTGCCGGCGGGAGGCGGGTGGGGCTCTACACCTGCGGGCCGACGGTCTACAACTACGCCCACATCGGCAATTTCAGGACCTATGTTTTCGAGGACGTTCTCCGCCGGCATCTCAGGTACAGCGGGTACGACGTGTTCCAGGTGATGAACATCACCGACGTTGACGACAAGACCATACGCGGTTCCAGGAATGCCGGGATTCCGCTGAAGGACTACACGAAGCCGTTCACGGACGCGTTCTTTTCCGACCTCAAGACGCTCGGAATCGAGCCGGCCGAGGTCTACCCGGCGGCCACGGACCACGTGGAGGACATGATCAGCATGATTTTGAAGCTGATCGAGAAGAAGCACGCCTACGTGTCTTCCGACGGCTGCGTCTACTACGATGTCGGGTCATTCCCCGCATACGGCAAGCTCGCGCACCTCGATTTCAACGGCCTGCGGAGCGGATCGAGGGTCGCGCACGACGAGTATGACAAGGAGAACCTGGCCGACTTCGCGCTCTGGAAGGCGTGGGACGAGGAAGACGGCGACGTCGCATGGGATTCACCTTGGGGGCGAGGCAGACCCGGCTGGCACATCGAATGTTCCGCGATGAGCATCAGGCATCTCGGCGAGACTTTCGACATCCATACCGGCGGCGTGGACAACATATTCCCGCATCACGAGAACGAGATAGCCCAGAGCGAAGGCGCGACCGGCAGGCAGTTTGTGCGGTACTGGGTCCATTCCGAGCACCTCCAGGTGGAGGGCCGGAAGATGGCGAAGTCGTTCGGCAACTTCTACACGCTGCGCGAGGTGCTCGAGAAGGGATACTCGGGCCGTGAGGTCAGGTATGTCCTGATATCCGGGCATTACAGGCAGAAACTCAACTTCACCTTCGCGGCCCTCGACGCCGCCAGGCCCACGCTGGCGCGGCTCGACGAATGTCGCGCCAGGCTTGCCGCGCTTGCCGGCGCCTCGAAGCCGGGTGATGCGCCGGGCTGGGCGCGAGCGGGGGATGCCGCCTTCGGCGCCGCGATGGATGATGATCTGAACGTGCCCGAGGCGCTGGCGGCCGTGTTCGGGGTTGTGCACGAGGCCAATCGCGCGATCGACTCCGGCGCGATGGGCGCCGGCGCCGCTTCGGCCGTGGAGGCGCTGTTCGACAAATGGGACACTGTTCTCAACGTGCTGCGCGCGCCGGAAGTGGAGCCGCCGGCCGAGGTGCTGGAACTGGCGGAGCAGCGCGCCGCGGCCAGGGCCGCGAAGATGTGGGATGAAGCCGACCGTCTCCGCGCGAAGCTGACCGGGTTGGGCTGGGAAATCCGCGACACGGCCGAAGGCGCGAAGCTGAAGCCGAGGCAGCAGTGAAGAGAGGGCTCTTCATTTCCTTCGAAGGAGTCGAGGGCAGCGGAAAGTCCACGCATGCGGCGCGCGTGGCGGCGAGGCTGCGCGGGGCAGGGGTTGACGTGGCGGAGGTGCGCGAGCCCGGGGGCACGGATCTCGGCGAGCGTCTAAGGCAGGTTCTCCAGCACACGAAGATGGAGTGCCCCGTCTCTCCGCCGGGAGAGATGTTTCTCTTCTGCGCATGCCGCGCGCAGCTTGTGCAGGAGGTCATACGTCCGGCGCTGCAGGCGGGGCGATGGGTTCTGTGCGACCGTTTCTCCGATTCGACGACCGCTTACCAGGGGTATGGCCGCGGAGTTGACCTGGCGGCGCTGGAACAGATCAACGCCCTCGCGACCGGTGGGCTTGTGCCGGACCTGACGGTGCTTCTTGACGTTGACGAAGGCGAAGGCATACGCAGGGCCGCATCGAGGGGCGGCGCGGTCTACGACCGGTTCGAGGCCGAGAAGGCCGAGTTCCATGCAAAGGTGAGGAACGGGTACAGGGCAATTGCCGCCGGGGCGGGTGACAGGGTGAAGCTGGTCGCGTCCGGACGGCCGGAAGCCGAAGTAAGTCTCGATGTCTGGCGGGCGGTCGAGAAGTTGCTCGGGAAGTGGCTGGGCGGGGAGGGCCGGTGAAGGCGGAAGCCGTAATCGAGATGATAGGGCGAGGCATCCGCGAGGGGCGGCCTGCGCACGCTTACCTGCTTGTCGGTCCGCCGCGCGGCGAGCCTGCCAGGATCGCGGATCACTTTGCCCGGACGCTGCTGTGTGTTGGCGCGGACAAGCCGTGCGGCCGGTGCCGTTCGTGCGAGATGGTCGCGCGCGGAACGCATCCGGACTACATGCGCGTCGAGCCGGAGAAGAAGTCCCGAATCATTTCCGTCGGACAGGTGCGCGACGTACTGCGCCAGCTTGGGATGACCTCGTTTGTCGGCGGAGGGAAGGTCTGTACGCTCGTCGCCGCCGACAGGATGAACAAGGAGGGAGCCAACGCGCTCCTGAAGACGCTTGAGGAGCCGACTGCGTCGACTCTCTTCTTCCTTCTCACCGACAGGCCGCAGCGGCTGCTTCCGACGATTCTTTCCCGCTGCCAGCGTGTGACGGTGCAGGAACCCGGCGCGTCGGGCGGAGAGTTCGGCGGCAAGCTTGCCGTCGCGCTCGGAAGGCTGGCCCCGTCCGGCGAGCCCGCGGATGCGGGGGGTGTCATAAACGGGTTTGCGGCGGCGGCCGGGGTGCTGAGGGTGTTGAAGGAACTCAAGCAGTCGGTGAAGGACTTGTACGATGGCGACGCGGAAGAAGACGACGAGGTGGAAGTCGATCCCGGCAAGGATGTGGTGAACGCCCGCATTGAGGCCCTGTACCGCGAAGAGCGCGCCGGGCTGTTGGGCTTTATGGGCGACTGGTTCCGCGATATACTTGCCCTGTCGGTATGCGGGCCGGACGCGCCCGTGGTTCTGGAAGACTTCAGGGAGGCGACGGCCGCGGCGGCTCGCGGCATGGGTGCGGCGGGCGCGCTGGAGGGTGTGCGCGCGGTGGAAGAGCTGTCGGCAAGGCTGGATACGACCTTTCCGGAGGCGGTTGCGGTTGAGGATGCCGTGCTGAAGCTGGCCGAAGCGGCGCGGCGTTCGGGTGCCAGGGCATGAAGAGAACGACTTATGTTGAGATTGCGGGCGAACCGCCGGTGCGATGCATGGCGCCCGCTGAGATGGCGCTCCACGACGGCGACGACTGCATAGTCGAGGACAACAGGGTCCTGGAATACGGCAGAGTCGTGCGGCAGGAGGAGCCGGTTGCCGACTCAGCCGAGGCGGGCCCGAAGATAGTCAGGCGTCCCACGCTCCAGGACCGCGCCCAGATGAGCGAGACGACGCTCCGGAGCCGGATGGTGAAGCAGACGTGCGCGGCCAGGGCGGAGAAGCTGAACCTTCCCATCCGGCTCGTGCGCGTGAGGTACAGTTTCGACAGGAGCGTGCTGCGCGTGGTTTTCTCGGCGGATGAGCGTATTGACTACCGATCACTCATCCGCGAGTTGTCCGACGAGTTGAAGGTGCGCGTTGACATGCACCAGGTGGGCGTGCGTGACGAGGCCGGCATGATCGGCGGACTCGGGCCGTGCGGCCGGGTGATGTGCTGCGCGAGCTGGCTCAGGGCGTTCGAGTCCATAAACGTGCGCATGGCCAAGGCGCAGCAGCTTTCGCTGAATCCGACGACGATCGGCGGCATGTGCGGAAGGCTGAAGTGCTGTCTTCGGTACGAGCACGAGTGTTACAGGCAGCTATCGCAGTCCCTGCCGCGCGAAGGCGCATGGGTGAGTTTCGGAGGCACTTCCGGTGTTGTTGTCGCGCGGGACGTGTTGAGGCAGAAACTGAAGGTGCGCACCGAACAGGACGGAGTGGTTGACGTGGATGCGGGCGAGATAATGGCGAGCCGCGGCGGCGCGCCGGAACCGCAGGACACGAAGGACGGGGATAGCGACGACGCTGTGATCGAGGAGGCCGGCAAATGAGAATACTCGTACTTAACGGGCCCAACCTGAATCTCCTTGGGCGGCGCGACGCCGGCATATACGGCAGCGCGACGCTGGACGACATACTGTCCGGGCTGAAGGCAAAGGCCGCGGAACTGGGAGTTGAACTCGAGTGCGTGCAGACCAACGACGAGGGGGAGCTCGTGACCCGCATCGGCCAGGCGGCGGGCAAGTCCGACGGCATACTGATAAACCCGGCGGCGTACACGCACACCAGCGTCGCGCTGCGCGACGCGCTTGAGGCATGCGGCGTTCCCGCCGTGGAAGTGCATCTCTCGAACATCCATGCGCGCGAGGAGTTCAGGCACCGCAGCCTGACGGCCGCCAGGTGCGTCGGGCAGATTTCGGGGTTCGGGGCCGACAGCTACATTCTCGGTCTCGAGGCGATTGTCAGGAACCTGCGCGCGCGGCGCGGCGGAAAGGGGTGAGTCCGTGGCTGCACCGGGGAAGTCCAATGGAATCCAGCTTGTTGTGGTCGGGTCCATCGGGATCGATACGGTGGCGACGCCGGCCGAGCGGCGGGAGGATCTGCTTGGCGGGTCCGTGAGCTACGCCTGCGCGGCGGCCTCCTACTTCTCGCGCGTCGGAATGGTGGGTGTTGTGGGCATGGATTTCCCGCCATGGTGCACGGATCTCTACGACAGGATGGGGATAGATACCGCGGGCCTGCAGCGCAAGGCCGGCAGCACGTTCAGGTGGTCCGGCGTTTACGAGGAGAACATGATAGACCGCCGGACGCTCTCTACGGAGCTGAACGTGTTTGAGAAATTCTCCCCGGTGATTCCAGGTCAGTACTCGGACGCGCCGTTCCTTCTGCTCGGGAACATCGCTCCCGGGCTTCAGGCCGACGTCCTGAAGCAGGTCGGTGCGCCGCTCTTCGTGGCCGCTGACACGATGGACCTGTGGATAAAGACGGCGCGCGACGGGCTGATGGACGTGATATCGCGGGTGCATCTGGTGACGCTGAACGACGGTGAGGCCCGGCAGCTTTCCGGCGAGCACGGCCTTGCGCGTTGTGCGCGCTGGATCATGGCGCACGGACCCAAGTACGTCGTGATCAAGAAAGGCGAGCACGGCGCGATGCTGTTTTCGGATGAAGGCGTGTTCATCGTGCCTGCGTACCCGGTTGAGGAAGTGCGCGACCCGACCGGGGCGGGCGACGCCTTTGCCGGTGGTTTCATGGGGCGGCTTGCCGGGCTGGGCCGGGCGCCGCGGCTCCAGGACCTGCGCGAGGCGCTTCTTTACGGCGCCGTTGTTGCCTCCTTCGTGGTCGAAGAGTTCAGTCTCGACGGCATCGAGCGCCAGACCCCGGAGACGATAGAATCGCGCATGGCCGCGCTGAGGGCAATGATCGTTCCCTGAGCGGCATGACCCGCGGACGCCAGGCTCGATGAGACCTTTCACGCTACTTGTGAAACCCGCATCCGGCGACTGCAATCTCCGGTGCAGATACTGTTTCTACATCGGCAAGTGTGCGCTCTATCCCGGCGTTCCCCGTCACCGCATGAGCGACGAGGTGCTTGAGCGCACGGTCGGGACATACATGGCGACGTCCCAGCCGCAGTACGGTTTCGGGTGGCAGGGCGGCGAGCCGACGCTCATGGGGCTTGAGTTCTTCCGGAAGGTGACGGAGACCCAGGCGCGGTTTGGGCGGCGCGGCGCGCTTGTCTCAAACGGTCTCCAGACCAACGGGACACTGCTGGACGACGAATTCGCCCGGCACCTGGCGGCCTACAACTTTCTCGTCGGGATAAGCATCGACGGGCCGGCCGAGGTCCACGACATTCACAGGCGCAGCGCCGGCGGAGCCGGCAGCCATGCGGCCGTGATGGCGGGCCTGGAGGCGCTCAAGCGCAACAGGGTAGAGCACAATGTCCTTACCCTCGTCAGCAGCGCGAACGTCCGGCGTCCTGCCGAAACATACAGGTATCTCCGCGGGCTCGGCGTCAACTTCCACCAGTACATAGAGTGCGTCGAGTTCGACGCGGACGGCAGGCTCATGCCGTTCGCCGTGGGGCCGGAAGAGTGGGGTGAATTCCTGTGCGGCATCTACGACGAGTGGCGCGACGGCGACACGAGGAAGGTTTCGGTAAGGTGTTTCGATTCCATACTGACGATGCTGGTGGACGGGTGCGCCAACGTGTGCAAGCTGGGCGAAGACTGCAGGCAGTACCTTGTTGTCGAGCATAACGGCGACGTCTATCCCTGTGATTTCTTCGTGGAGCCGGACCTGAAGCTCGGGAACGTGATGACCCACACGTGGGACGAAATGCTCGAATCTCCGGTGTACCGCAGGTTCGGCGAAATGAAGCGCGAATGGAACGACGCGTGCGAGGTATGCGAGTTCAGGTCCGTTTGCGCCGGCGACTGCCAGAAGAACAGGTACTACGGCCGGCGCGATCCGCGGCAGGTCAGCGTCCTCTGCGAGGGATGGAAGCGCTTTTTCAGGCACGCATTGCCGGGTTTGAGGGAGCTCTCGAACGAAATAGTCCGGGATCGGGAGCTGGCCGCGGCTGAAGCGCGCAGGCAGCGCGCGCAGCGGTACCGGGCGGATACCGGGCGAAACGATCCTTGCCCGTGCGGCAGCGGACGCAAATTCAAGCATTGCTGCGGGGCGGTCTGACGGGTCCTCGGATGGGAATCCATGACAACAATCCGGGAGCGTCTGGCGAGAGTGGGGTAAGCAGAGGTGAAGCCGGGTGTGTTCACGGGAGGAAGTGACGGAATGAGAATCGGCTGCCGGCGTGAACTGCTGTGGGGGTTGCCGCTTGCGGCGTGCCTCTTGTTTCCGGCATATGGCCAGGAGAGTCCGGTATCGGCCGGGATAGCGGTGAAGGCCGTTCGTTCCGGAGCGAATCCGCTGATTACCCGGGAATCCTCATCTTCGCTGGGAAGGAACATTAACGGACCTTCAGTTGTGCGGATGCCCGAATGGGCGGAGGGCAGGCTGGGCAAGTATCACATGTATTTCGCGGCGCACCGTGGAGCGCACATCAGGCTTGCCTATTCGGATGCGATTGAAGGGCCGTGGAAAGTGCACGAGCCAGGGACACTGCAACTTGCGCAGGCCGCCGGGTTCACCGGCCATATTGCCTCTCCGGACGTGCATGTTGACGACGCCGGGCGCCGCATACTGATGTACTTCCACGGCAAGAGAGGCAGCGGCGGGCAGTTCACGGCCCTTGCGGTGTCGAAGGACGGGCTCACCTTTAAGACCGATGGCACGGTGATAGCGCCGCCGTATCTCAGGACATGGACATGGAACGGGCGCGTCTACGGCGTCGCGAGGCGCGGCAAAGTGGAGGGCGAACCCAGCAGCGGGCAGTTGATGACCGCCGAATCGGCTGAAGGGCCGTTCGCCGTAGTCCTGGACGATTTCATTCCGCGTATGAGGCACGCTGCTGTGCTGGTCGAGGGGGACAGGCTTCTGTTGTTCTACTCGCGGATCGGCGATGCCCCGGAGCGAATTGTAATGAGCGTGGTTGAAATGAAGCCGGACGTGACGGCGTGGCGTTGTTCGCCGGCAGTTGACGTGCTTGTCCCGGAAGGGGTATGCGAGGGTGGTGGGTATGACATTGCTCCGTCGAAGGCCGGAAGTGCGACCAAGGTGAGGGAGCTGCGCGATCCATGCGTTTTTCATGAAGAAGGAAAGAGTTGGCTGTTCTACTCCATTGCCGGAGAATCCGGAATTGCGGCGGCGGAGCTGGACATCGCAAGGCGGCGCTGAACGCGGCCGTCGCACCGGTTCGGAACGCGTCTGAAGAGAGGGGACATGAAGAAGAAACTAGTGTGGCTGTGGCTGAGCATGATGGTTGTCCTTGTCATCTGGCACCACGCGCTTGGCGGACAGGCAGTGGTTGGGGCGTGGCTGCACGAAGATGCTCGCAAGGCAGTGTTTCTCGGGTTGCTCACGACTTCGCTCCTTGCCCTCTACGCGTTCGTGTCGGTGCTTCTCGCCTCTTTCGCGCGCAGAACGGGCGCGAAGGAAGGCGAGGTCAAGATGATCCTTGGAGTTGTCAAGGGCGTCCTCTTCTTCGTCGGGTTTTTGACCGCCCTGAGCGAGTTCTTTTCCCTGGGCACGCTCGGAACGATTTTTGCCGCGTTCGGCGGCATGTTCCTCGGCTGATTACCGGGACTTGCCCGATCTGCGCCAGTATCTCCCGGCGCTGTTCCGACAACGAACGGCTGGTGTCTGTCATGTCCCTAGGCTACTAGGGACCCTATGGCCAATGCAAGCCCTTCTTTCGCTCTTTGCTAGAAATCCGTCATGCACCCGGCGGAAGAGCCGTCCGATAAATCGCATTGACGGGCCGTGACGGCGGGATGACAATCCGGGGCGCTGCTGTCTCGCACTTGGAAAGGAGTTCCATGCAGAGGTTTCTCGGTTTGATAGGACTTGTTGCCTGTCTGGCTCTGGTTTCCGGTTGTGAAGACGGAGGCGGTTCTGACACGAGCCAGGTCCGGTTCCGGAACGACTCCGCCTCCAAGACAGTGATGGCAGTCTGGGACGGGCTTGCCGTCGGCCCGATAGCGCCCGGAGAGCTCACCGACTACCGCGAAGCGAACGAGGGCGTGCACACGATGCAGTGGATAGAGGCCGGGAGCAACAAGGAGCTGACCACAGTGGCCACTCCGAGCCTGGTGGCCGGCCACAACTACACGTTCCCGTACGTGGACTGATTGCTTCTCGAAGACGACTGTTGATGTGTCGTTCGTATCCTGTGCCCGTACCGAGGAGGCGATAGACGCCACTGTGTCCGCCGCCACGGAAGCCGCGGAGGAGGCGCTGCGCGTGCTCCGCTCGTGATGGCGCCGGGCCGCAACGGGGCTTGTTGACTCCGCATTTGCGCCGCTGGTATGTTCGGCGCGCCGGCGGGGCGTTTGCGGCGTGTTCCGGGACGGGGGGCGCAAGTGGTTCTGGTTGACGGGCATGTTCACTTCTATCCTTGTTACTCCGAGGCTGCGTTCCTGCGCGCGGCTGTCCGGAACATGTGCTGCCCGGGGGCTGAACCCGGAACGGACCGAATGCTTCTGCTCTCCGAGTCGAGCGGCCACGACTGCTTCAGCGCGTGGCGCGCAGCCGGCTCGGCGGCTTCCGGGGCGTGGAAGGTTGAGCCGACACCCGAAACCGTAACGCTGTCTTTCACGGGGCCGGGCGCTGAACGCCTGCACGTTGTCGCCGGGAGGCAGGTGGTCACGGGTGAGGGGTTGGAAGTCCTGATGCTGGGCACCGTGTCCGTGTACGATGACCGCCGGTTCCCGGCGGCCGATCTCATTCGAATGGCGGCGGACGACGGAGCGCTTCCGGTGATTCCATGGGGCGCAGGGAAGTGGCTTGGCGGGCGAGGGCGGGCGCTCGACTGCGTGCTGCGGTCCGCAGTGGCGGGGACCTTTGCGCTGGGCGAC
>VGWI01000054.1 GCA_016873655.1 Lentisphaerota bacterium | reverse complement strand
TCCACCTTGCCGGCGCGAAGGACGGAGAGACGGTGCGCGCAGGCTACGCCGCTTCCGGCGTGGAAGCGCGCGTGTTCGAGTTTCTCTCGGATATGGGGCTCGCCTACGCTTCAGCCGACTTCGCCGTCTGCCGCGCCGGCGCCGCGTCGTGCGCGGAACTGGCCGCCGCCGGCCTCCCCGCCCTTCTTGTGCCGCTGCCCGGCGCCCCGCGCGATCACCAGACGGCAAATGCCCGTGCCGCCGCCGCGAACGGCGGAATGCTGCTGCAGAACCAGGCCGACCTCACCGCCGCGTCACTTGCCGCGCTCCTGACCGCGGTCTTGCACGACAGGCCGCGACTGGCCAATATGAAGGCGCGTCTGGCGTCAGGCCCGGCCGACGCCGCAGCACGGATAGCCGGGCTCGTGGAAGACTGCGCGCCGGCAAAGACAACTTGATCCAGAAGGAGAGTCCAGACCATGCCGATCTATGAATTCCTCTGCGCGCGCTGCAATGTTCTGTGCAGTTTCTTCGCCCGGAGCGCGGGAACATCCCGCAAACCAGCCTGCCCGCATTGCGGCGGAAGCATGGAGAAACAGATATCCGCTTTCGCCATGACCGGCCACGCGCAGGAAGGCGGCGACGGCGACCTGCCGATTGACGACGCCAGGATGGAGCGCGCCATCGAAGCGCTCGCGGGCGAGGCAGAGAGGATTGACGAGAACAACCCGAAGCAGGCCGCCGACCTCATGCGGAAGTTCTCCAGGATGACCGGCATGGAGTTCGGCGCCGGGATGGATGAGGCCATAAGCCGCATGGAAGCAGGCGAAGACCCGGAATCGGTCGAGGCAGACCTCGGCGACGTCATGGAGAGCGAAGAGCCGTTCCAGGTGTCTGATGGCGCTCCCCGGCGCAGACAGCGCAGACGCCCCCCCGGCCCGAGCAGGGACCCGAAGTTGTATGAACTCTGACCAGCGCGTATTCCGGCTGTTCGTTGCGGCGGAACTGGGTGTTCAGCCGCGGGCCGCGCTCGCGCGGCTTGTCTCTCAACTGGCCAGACTGCCCGCTCGGATGAAATGGGTGCAGCCGGACGCCATTCACATCACGCTGTTCTTTCTTGGCGACGTTTTTGCCGCGCGCGTGGCCGACCTGGCGCCTGCGCTCGACGCCGCCGCTGTGCTTGCACCTCCGCTGCGCTGCACCGTGTGCGGGTTGGGCGCTTTCGGCAGACTTGACTCGCCCCGCGTCATATGGGCCGGTATCGGCGAAGGCGCCGGCGCGCTCGCGCGGCTTCAGCGGCGCGTCGCCGCGGCATGCGAGGCGCTCGGATTCCCGCCGGAGGAACGGGCATGGACGCCGCACATCACCATCGGCCGCAGCCGCTCATCCACCGGCATCAGGTCAGTCGTGGAAGCTCTGGAAAAGCATCGCGAGGACGTGTTCGGCGAAAGCCTGATCAGCAGAATCGTCCTGATGCGCAGCACGCTGCGTCCGGAAGGCCCGGAGTACACCATCCTCCACGCCTCCCCGCTTGCCGCGGCGTAGTGCCTGGCACCCGTTCCCGCGCCCCGGCGCGCGGCGCCATCAACCCGGCAGAGCAGCGCGCAGCAGGCGCGCCGGGCCTCCAAATGGCACGAGCGTGCAGTCATCCAGCGCGGCGGGCAGAAGGAATGTCGCGCCGCGTTCGGCGACCAGATCCTCGCAGTCCCGGGCGCGTATCCCGACACGCCCGCTCGAAACGAAGTACGCGGCGAACGTGGTTCCCCTCTGCCCGGCCGGCATCCGGTCCGCCAGCGACACCGCCTCCAGCGTGAAGTGCGGGCATGACACCAGCCGCACGGTCGAGTTGCCTTCGCCAGCGGGCGGAGAGGGAACCGGCGCCGGCTGCGGCAGTTTCCACCCGATCACCGACATCGCCTTTTCCACATGCAGTTCGCGCGGCTTGCCGTCGGCGCCGACGCGATCCCAGTCATACACGCGGTAGGTGGTGTTCGAGTTCTGCTGCACCTCAAGGATCAGGCAGCCTTCTCCGATCGCATGCACGAGCCCGCCGGGCACAAAGATCGTTGTTCCCCGTCCTGCGGGTATCACATTCAGAAGTTCGCCGACACGCTTCTCATCCAGCGCTGCGCGGAACTCAGCCTCGTCCACCCCTGGTCTGAGGCCGGCGAAAATGCTCGAGCCTTTTGCCGAGTCGAGAACATGCCAGCATTCGGTCTTCGCCTCTCCGCCACAGGCGACGGCGGAGGCGTCATCCGGATGCACCTGCACGCTGAGCCGCAGGCGCGCGTCTATCAGCTTCACCAGCAGCGGGAACCTCCCGCTGTCCGGTGCCGCGCTTCCGACGAGGCCGGCGCCCCATCTCTCGACAAGCTCTCTCAAAGTTGTTCCGGCAAGCGGCCCGTCGGCGACCGTGCTCATGCCTTCATCACGGTCGGACACCTCCCATGACTCGGCACACCGGGCCGGCGCACGCTTCCGGCCCAGCTCCTCGCGCAGACGCGATCCGCCCCAGAGATACGAGACATAGGCCGGCTCAAGCAGAAGAGGTTGCGGATCGCCGTTCATATGCCGCCGAGCATGCTTTCAACGCCACACGCGTGCAAGACCGAACTGAAACGGCCGGGAAGGTCACGCCAGCTCATTGAGGAGTGGAGGTGAGACTATAACGAGCAGCGGCGATCAGGGTCCGACCCTGTCATGCCCAACGTTGAATGCAACCCCGTTCTGTGCAGGCACCGAAATGAGAAAGCCACGTCCGAAGACGTGGCTTTCTCCGCTGGCCTTTTGACCAGTTGCCAATTGGCCAGTAGGACCGAAGGACTGATCCATCATTTTCTGTTGGCGTCCCGGCTGTCTCCTACCAGCCTCAGGCCGAGCCAGTAAATAGCACTGCACGTGCCACCCGGCGCAATCGCGCAGGGCTTCACAATCTCTTCACAGCGGCACAACTTCGCGATGAAGGAAAAGTCCTGCAAAACCGTGTATTGCAACCGCTTGACCGTTAAAGAGGACAGCCGCCATACCGTTAACGGCTGGGCGGCTGCCTCTGTCACTGTCTCAGTTCAGCGGACAGTTGAGACGCTGCAAAACAGCGCTGAGAACGACCCCGGCGTTTCACCCCATGCGCTTCTTGTAGGCCACAACCTGCTTCTTCATGCGCTCCGGCACGCGGGCGCCGAATTGGGCCATGTACTCGTCGAGGTCCTCGAACTCGGCCCTGAACGCAGCCTTGTCAACGCGCAGGAGCTCGTCCATGTCCGCCTTCGCGATCTTCAGGCCGGTAAGGTCGAGCTCTCCGTCCGCGGGCATGCGCCCGAGCGGCGTCTCCACTCCCTTCGCCTTGCCCTCGACACGCTCGCACATCCACTTCAGCACGCGGCTGTTGTCGCCGAAGCCCGGCCACAGCCAGCGCCCGTCCTCGCTCTTGCGGAACCAGTTGATGTAAAAGATGTGCGGCGCGTTCTTCCCGAGCTTGTCGCCCATCTTGAACCAGTGCGCCCAGTAGTCGGCAACGTTGTAGCCGCAGAACGGCAGCATCGCCATCGGGTCGCGGCGGAGGTGGTGTTTCACGTCGAGCGCCGCGGCGGTGGGTTCGCTTGCCGCCGTCGCGCCCATGAACACGCCATGGTCCCAGTCGAACGCCTCATGCACCAGAGGCATGACGTGCGCGCGCCTGCCGCCGAACACGAATATGTCTATCGGCACGCCGGCGGGATCCTCCCAGTCCGGACAGATCACCGGGCACTGGCGGGCCGGGGCAGTGAAACGCGCGTTCGGATGCGCGCCCTTCTCGCCCTTGGCCGGGGTCCAGTCCTGCCCCTTCCAGTCAATCCCGTGCGCGCAGGGCTTGTCCATGCCCTCCCACCAGATGTCGCCGTCGTCCGTGAGAACGCAGTTCGTGAATATGCAGTTCTCCTTGATCGTATCCATGGCCTTCGGGTTGGAGCTGTAGCTCGTCCCCGGCGCGACGCCGAAGAAGCCGGCTTCCGGGTTGATCGCGCGCAGACGGCCGTCCGGCCCGATCTTCATCCATGCGATGTCGTCGCCGATGCACTCGCACTTCCAGCCTTCGATCGTGGGCTGCAGCATGGCGAGGTTGGTCTTGCCGCAGGCCGACGGGAACGCGGCTGCGATGTGGAACTTGCGGCCCCGCGGCGACGTGAACCGCAGGATCAGCATATGCTCCGCCATCCAGCCCTCGCGGCGCGCCAGCGAGGAGGCGATTCGCAGCGCCAGGCACTTCTTCCCGAGCAGGGCGTTGCCGCCGTAACCCGACCCGAAACTCCAGATGAGGTTTTCTTCCGGAAAATGCGCAATGTACTTCTTCTCGATCGGAGCGCACGGCCACGGGACGTCCTTCTCGCCCGGCTTCAGCGGAGCGCCGACGGAGTGCAGGCACGGGATGAACTCGCCGTCAGCGCCGAGGGCCTCGAGCACCTTCGTTCCAACGCGGGTCATGATGTGCTGGTTGACCACGACGTATGCGGAATCGGTTATCTCAACGCCGATCTTGGCGATCGGGCTGCCCACAACGCCCATGCTGAACGGAATGACGTACATCGTGCGGCCCTGCATGCAGCCCGCGTACAGCCCGCGCATGGTGTTCTTGAGCGTTTCGGGGTCAATCCAGTTGTTCGTCGGGCCGGCCTCGTCCTTCGAGCGGCTGGCGATGTAGGTGCGGTCCTCGACACGCGCGACGTCCGACGGGTGGGAGCGGAAGAGGAAGCTGTTCGGACGCTTCTTGAGCGGCGTAGCGGCCCCGGCAGCCACCATCTGCTTCGTCAGCCTGTCGTACTCTTCCTTCGACCCGTCACACCACACAACGCTGTCCGGGCGGCACATCTTTGCCACCTCGTCCACCCACGCAAGCAGTTTCTTGTTGTCGGTCGGTACGTTCATCGTCACTCCTTGGGGTTACCCCCGCTGCTGCATCCTGCAGTGACCGCCGACAGATGGGCGGTTCCGCCCCATCGCCGGGATTGCGACCACGGGAAACCGCCGTCGCCGGAGCCGTAACCGCTCCAAACTCCGTGTGTGCCCGTTCGCGTGGCCGCACAGGGTATGGATCGAGGCCGGACACGGCAAGCGAAATCGCAGCGAAATCGCGGCGATTCCGCTACACGCGCACTGTTTCAACGACGTGAGGTTTCGGCGCGCCAGCGCCGATATCCTCGGCTTTGTTCGACCATCTGGTCAAAAGCCTGACAACTTCCCTTCCGGTGGCTTTCTCGCAGCCGCTGTTTCCGAGATGACTCGTTCAGCCCAAGCACGGACTGCCTCTGCTCCGTCTTGCGAACATATCGCGACACCTCGCAAAATGCGGAAGGCGAACAGCTTTGGGCCATTGTGGGCGATGTTCTTCGGCGGCGTGCGTATCCAGCTGAGCGCGGGCGGCGCATAGAGGGCTTCAACGGCTTTATTGAGAGCCTCCGCCGTTGCGTCACGGTGCCTGACGGTTATGGTCGGCTGTGGCAGAAGTGGCACCACCTTGCTTGGCCTTGCGGCAAGCCTGGGTGGTGTATCGTCGTAGTCTTTCCACCGCCCCGAAACCGTATCGAGCAGTGCAGCTTGTTCCTTCTCGGTGATTTCGGGTGGCGGGGCCAGCAATCCCCGTGCATCCGGGTGAAGCCGCGAGTAGATTACCATGCTTGCGCGTGTGTCCACGCCAGCCCTCTTGGTGAAGATGGCCACCACGCAGATGCCGTCCTTGACATAGACGGCAACTGTATCAACGTTGCCATGACCAGGGTAGTTTGTAACTGCTGCACCATAGCGACGTTGACACTCCTCCACGGTTTCTCCCAATCGTGCTTCCGCTGAAGAAGCAAGAACAAGAGCGCAAACCACGATCCAAGCCTGTCGCTTCATCCTTCTCCTCCACTGTTCCAACCAGCCGTTCTGACGGGCCGGGCCTTAGAACCGGTATGCCAGGGATGTCTGGAAAAACTCGCGCGACCCGCCGCCGACCTGCATGTCCAGACTCCAGCCGGCAGGCAGTCCCGCCCTGGCCCCGAGCAGGCAGCTCCACGGTTCCTCTTCCTCGAGATCGGCAAAGTAGTAGGCCGCCCCAAAGCCCGGTTCCGCGATCAATCCTTCGTGACTCTCGTCAGCCTGCTGATACATGGCGCCAACCCATGCCGCGCCCCACTTGCACGAGTAGCCGACCTGCGGCATCACGACACACGCCGCTACTCTGGAACGGCTTGCATCAAGCTCTGTCTGGGTCAGGACCGCATTCACCGCACCGAAAAAAGGCCCTACCGCGTAGCTCGCAACCGCGCCGAACCCGTAAACCACGCCGTCATACTCGACCATCAGGTCGCCGCCGACTATCTGCGCCGTCTCCACCCGTGTCCGCCCGTCTATCGTGCCAACCAGGCCATATAGGTTCAGGAACGGAAACAGCCATATGTCCAGTTGAACGTTCACCTGCTCCACGCGGTTCCTTATACCCAGGTCGTCGAGCCCAAGCAGTGGCAGGCCGCCGGGCAGCGACGGCAGGGCCGGCAGCGTGGGCATGGTTGGCAGCGGGGGAAGCGCAAACCCCTTCAAGCCGGGCATGCTGAGTCCGGGCAGCGTGTTCCTCGCGACGTCGTTCAGAGGAACGAGGCTGAGGTCGGTCAGCCTGTAGCCCTGCGTCTGCCTGTAGTATGTTGCCGTAACGCCATACGGCGGAGGCAGTTCAGCATCTCCGGCCAACTCCCTGAACATCGGGAACGCCGGATCCCCTGCGCTGCTCAAGCTCGAAGCAGCCAGCACGCACATAACAACCCAGGCCTGCCGACGTCCCTTGTTCACGGCATCTCCTTTCCCGGCGGCGTCCGACGGAGTCCCGGCCGGACGCCTCACGCTTGCCTGACCCGCCACCGGCTACTTCTTCCCATCTGAACGAAGACACTTCAAGAACCTTTTGCCCGCGCCGCCGCGGAGGAAACCCTTCCATGCCTTCGGGAAGGCCGCCCGACGCGCCCGCGCCCTTGACTCCCACAGACGGGCACACCGTCCCATTCCGCTCCGGTCCGCGGCGAAGTCTTCCTCCGCCATCCGCCGGATCAAGCGCACCGCCGCGACCGCATCGCTGTGCTCTCCAAGAACGTCCTGCAGCGCCGTCAGGCGCTTTGCCATCTTCCTCATCGGCCGGGAGTGGACGTCCTCAAGCATTTCGCACGCGTAGCGCAACCTCTTGCTCCGGACGCGAAGCCCGTGGAGTTCGGCGTCGGGCGAAGCAGCCGTGATTGCCGTGCCGGCCGTGAACACCCGCCGGTACTCACGCATCAACCGCGATGAGCTGTACCGGGCAACAGGCGTGTCACCCGGCGCGGGATCTTCGAGCGCCCGGATCAGTTCCCCGCACCGCCTCTTCAACGCGGCATACCGTCTGCCGGCCAGTTCTCTCCTCAAGGCCGCCAGGGCGCTGCCGCGCAATGTGTTCATCCCGGAGAGGCACGATTCCGCCGCCACCGCAGTCATTCCTCCATCCGCGCCGCACACCGCGTCGCATTCACCCATGTGAACATCCATGTCCCGTACCGCGCCAAGCGCCCGGCCAACCCGCCGGAGACCGCTGTCCACCGCATCCGACCCTTCAGGCAGGATACTCCTGAAGAAACGCATGACCGCGCGGAAACGGCGGATACCGACTCTCATCTGGTGAATGCTGTCCGGGTTAAGCCCCAGCATCGCGCCGCTTTCATGACGCAGCATGTGCTGGTAGTGACGCCTCATCGTGAGCGAAGCAGCCACGCGGGCCGAGTCGCGCCGGGCGATGCGCATCGCCTTCTCATCATCGGCCGGGATCTCGATCCCTTCGGCCTCAAGGCCCAGTTCAAACTTGGACCGTCCTGCCGGCTCGAGTTCCAGCTCACGCGCGAGCCGGGAGGCAAAGCCGGCCAGCGCACGCGCCGAACCCGACTTCAGTTCCACCTCGATCCGGTGGAAGCGTTCCTTCTTCCCGCCAAAACCGAAACGGTCGGCGGATACCTCAAGCAACGCGCCTTCCCGGGTCCTGACCCCGTACCGCGCCCTGTCCTGCTTCACCTCGAACAGACACCGCACCTTGCCGCGTCGGGCGGAAGCGGGCACAGCCGAGCGTATTTCCTTCCCCGGCAAGACAGCCGGCCATTGAATCGCGGCCTCAACAATTTCCGACATCTCGCGCCGATCGGCCAGCCCGCCTTCCAGCGGCGCAAGCGACTTGAGCGTCAACACGGCATGCCGTCCGCGCCGCCGCAGGCGGCACGCCGCTCCGGCCCGCATGAAAAAGAAGGACGCCGTGTCGAGGTACTGGTCGGTGACGCGCCGCGCGGGAAGTGCGGTCACCCCGGCCGAAAGACGGCCGAGGACGCGCGGGAGGCGTTCAAGCTGGCCGCGACCGGACTCAAACACCGCCTCCAACTCGCGCTGCAGCGGCGCAGGAGCAGAGCTCGCTTGTTTTCGTGAATCAACTGTTCTGGTTCGCCTGGTCACGCTGAAGATACCCCGGGATGACCGGTCAAGGTATACCGGCACGGCGCGGCCCGTTCAACCAGTATCGCTATGCCGGAGCCATGGCCAGTGAGCCGCATCCTCCGACTCTCCAGGCGCGACGCCGGCCCGTTCGCGCCCGGACGGAATGTGCTGCACCACCGGAATCGTGTTCTGATATAAGCGCCGCATGCCGGAACGCGACCGATACAGAGTCCTGTGCTGCGAGGTGTTCTTCCGTGAAGCGTGCCTTCTGGCCTCGCGCTCGCGAAACACACTGGACATGGAATTCCTTCCCAAGGGACTCCACGACCTCGGCCACGAGCGCATGCTCGCCCGCCTGCAGGAGCGGGTGGATGCCGTACCGCCGGACCGGTACGAAGCGACACTCCTTGTGTACGGCCTGTGCAATAACGGTGTTGCCGGGCTGAAGGCCTGCCACACGAGACTGGTGATGCCGCGCGCGCACGATTGCATGACGGTCTTCCTCGGCAGTCGCGCCCGGTACGAAGAGGTCTTCAACGCAAACCCCGGCACCTACTTCCGCACTTCAGGGTGGCTGGAAAGGGACGACGCCTCCGGCGCGGGGGAACCGACCGTGCCCCAACGCCTCGGCATGTTCCAGGGCTACACGGAGCTGGTTGAGAAGTACGGCGAAGAAAATGCGAAGTACATCGCCGAAACCATGGGCACGGGCGTCGAGAACTACTCCCGATTGGCTTTCATACGGATGGGCATTCCGGACGAAGCCCGGTTCGAGCAGCAGGCCCGCGCGGAGGCGGAACGGCGCGGATGGGAATTCTCGCTGCTCGAAGGTTCGCTCGACCTGCTTCGACGCCTTCTCGACGGCGACTGGAACGACGACTTCCTCGTGATAGAACCGGGCGCCGGCATTAACCCGTCCTACGGCCCCGACGTGGTGCGGTGCCGAGGCGGCTCATGCGGCTGACCCGGGCAAAACCGGGCTTGCATCAGCGTCCCCGAGGGCACATTCTTCTCTCTCAAATGACAGACGGCGACGAACAAATATCCGGCAAGCCGGCGCCACAGCGCTTGCGGTTCCGCGATCCGGTGCGCAGAGAGGATTCGCGCAAGAACGAGCGCATCAACCTCAGCGGCCGGGTCAGCGGGAAGATGACGAAGTGCGAGGACAACCCGGAACGCCGCGGCGAGGTTTTCGAGGGAACAATCGTTGATGTCAGCGCGATGGGGATCGGGATCATGACGGAGACCGACCTGCCGGACGGGACGCTCGTCACGATGAGGGTGGAGATGGGCGAAGGCCGCGGATCCAAACGCTACAGGCTCAAAGGCGAAGTCCGCTGGCGCACGCCGCCCGGCACACAGGGCGCGCGGCGGGTGGGCATCCTTCTCACCGGCCGCCCGCGCTGGCACTTCTTCCTGTGGCAGAACATGGCGTTCGCGGCAGTCAGGGAGAAGATCGGGAACCAGTCCTGACCCGCTCACAGACCGTACCGGACCAGATGAAGACGCCCGACTTCGCCGCAATCAACAGCCTGCTGAAACGCGAATACGCACGGCAACGCGCGCCGGTCGTCGAGTTCGTCCACGCACAGACGCGTGACCCGTTCAAGGTTCTCGTGGCCACCATCCTGAGCGCCAGAACCAGGGATCAGACAACGACGGCCGTCGTGGCGCGCTTGTTTCCTGTTGTGCCGGACATCGAGGCGCTGCGCCGGATTCCCGAAGACAAGCTCGCGCGCCTGCTCCATCCCGTCGGCTTCTTCCGCACGAAGGCGCGTCACCTGAAGCAACTGCCGGCCGAGCTTGAGAAGGGGTTCGGAGGGAAAATACCGCACACCGTCGAGGAGCTGTGCCGCCTTCCGGGTGTCGGGAGAAAGACAGCCAACCTCGTCGTTGCCGTCGCTTTTGACCGACCCGCGATCTGCGTGGACGTCCACGTCCACCGCATCTGCAACCGGATGGGGATAGTGAAAACCCGCAATCCGTTCGAGACGGAGATGGCGCTGCGCAAACTACTGCCGAAACGCTACTGGAAAAGCTGGAACGCGTACCTTGTTTCCTACGGCCAGACGCTCTGCTTCCCTGTCCGTCCGGCCTGCTCCCGCTGCGTCGTTCGCGCCCACTGCGCACGGACAGGCGTTACGAAGTCGCAATGACAGGCCGGCTGCCGGTCTTCCCCTACTCCGCGCCATGCCCCGTTTCCGAGAGACAGTACAGCCGCCGGGCCCCGCGCATGTAAAGCTCTCTCCCGGCCGCCGCCGGTGACGCGGAGAAGGAGTCCCCCAGCCTGTTGACCGCAAGAATGCGGAACCTTGCCCCTTCCTTCACAACCGCCGTCGCCCCGTCACGGCCGGCAACGTATATCCTGCCCCCTGCGGCAACCGGCGAGGCATAGATGCGCCCGATATCGCCCAGATCCTCGGCCTCGTAACAGACCGAACCGTCGGCCGCTTCAAGGCACGTGAGCTTCGCGTCGTTGACCCTGAGGAAGTACAGGCGCCCCCCCGAAAGCAGGGGCGACGGGACGTATGGCGTGTTGCGCCGGAACGTCCACGGAACGAAGGCGGAATCGCCCGTTATGTCGCCCGCCGCGCCGCGGAACCTGACTGCGACCAGCGAACTGCCGCGGAAACCGGACGCGAAGAACGCCATCTCGTCCGAGCACACGGGCGACGGAACCACGTTGGTGGTGAGGCCGCCGCATTCCCACAACGGACTTCCGTCGGCAAGATCGTAGGACCGTATTCTTTGCGTGGCGGAAACAAGAACCTGTGTCCTGCCGCCGGACTCGACGACAACTGGCGTCGACCACGCCGTGAACTCGTCGCGTTCCCTGCGCCATACGGTCGCGCCGGTCGCGGCTTTCACGGCTTCGACAAAGCTGCCGCCCTCGTGATCCCAGTTCACGATCAGCGTGTCGCCGTAAAGGCACGGTGACGCCCCTTCCCCGAACCTGTTGCGAACCTTCATGCGCCCGAAGTCCCTGCTCCAGAGCACGGCGCCGGCGAGGTCCAGGGCATACAGCCCGCGCGATCCGAAGAACGCGTAAACCCGATCCCCGTCACATATCGGCGAGGCGGATGCCCACGTTCCGTCAGTGTGCGTTCCTTCGTGCGGCACTTCCTCACGCACGTCGGTCCGCCAGACGATAACCCCGGTTTCCCGGTCGACCGCAAACACCGCGAACGCATGCAGCGTGGAGGGGTTGCGCAGCATCCGCCGCTGCCAGCCCGCCAGCCCCTGCTGCTCGGCTGGCGCTTCGCCATCTCCGGCCCTGCCGGTGTCAACCGCGGAGGTCACATACACCCGCCCTCCGCAAACAACAGGCGACGACGCTCCCGATCCGGGGATTTCGGCTTTCCAGCGGATATTTGTCGAAAGAACTCCCTCGCTTCCCTCGTGCCACACGACGGGAGGATCCGCATCGGGCGAAGCCCCCGATGCCAGCGGCCCCCGCCACTGCGGCCAGTCAGCCGCGCCCGCGCATGGACTGCTCAACATTGCGGCAAACAGAACGACAACCTGGCTCTTCATCATTTCAACCCTCCCGGAAAAAAGCAGCACGACGGAGATTGCAGAATGCGGACAGCCTACCTGCTGCCCGGACTGCGCAAAAGGTACCGCGCCATGTCGCAGCCCAGCGCGGTCAGCCCGGCGATTTCTCCGAATGACCGCGCCCCGAACACGCGCCGCAGCGCGTAGGACGGCCGCATGTAGAACATTCTGTGGGCCTGCCGGACAATCGAGATCAACGCCGCCTCGTCCCAGTTGTCGGACATCACCACGGGACGCAACCGGTCCTTGTCCGCTATGTTGTGCGCCGCTATCTCCCTGTACCAGCCGCGCTCAACCGCGTCTTGGTAGAGCCTCGTGCCCGGCAACGGTGAAAGAACGCTGAACTGCGCGTAGTCCGTCTTCAGTTCGATGGCAAAGCGCACCGTCGCGACCGCGTCGGCGTAGGTTTCAACCGGGATGCCGAGAATATAGTACCCCATCGTCTTGATCCCTGCCGCGCGCGTGAGTTTGAACGCCTTGCGGACCTGGTCCGGACGCGTGCGTTTGCCCAGGTAGTCCAACCCGTGCTGATTCACCGTCTCGACACCATAGGCTATCGTGTCGCAGCCTGCCTTGCGCATCAGGTGCAGCACAAACTCATCGGCGAGGTCAACGCGCCCCTCCGCTTTCCACGTAAGGTTGTACTTTCTCTCGATCAACCCTCTGCAGATTGCCTTCAGCCGGTCCGTCTTCAGCGTGAAAAGGTCGTCATAGAAGATGATCGTGTTCACGCCGTAACGCTTGACCACCTCGTCTATCTCGGCAAGGACATTCTCCGCCGAACGGGCGCGCCAGCGGGACCCGAAAACGCTCTTGTCGCAGAATATGCAGGTGTAAGGGCACCCGCGTGACGTGATCATCGTCGTCACACGCCGCCCGAGGCAGAGCGGATAGCGGTACCTGGCGTTCGGCAGCAGGTCCCGCGCGGGAAACGGCAGCTCATCCAGCGCGTTCAGCATCGGCCGGATCGGGCCGACTCCATCCTTCGTGACGACGCCCGGTATGCCGGTCGGAGAACGCCCGTCCTCCAGCGCCGCGATCAGATCCATGAACGAGACCTCGCCTTCCCCGCATACGGCAAAGTCCAGTTCCGGGTTTTCCTGCATCACCTTCTCGCGCATGGAAGTCGCATGGGGACCTCCGAGCACAAGCCAGCGGGCATGGGGCCGCGCAGCGACAATCGCATCCCGAACGGTGTCAAACACCGGCGTCATGCCGGTGATGCCCACCATGTCGGCGCCCGCCTCCGCCACGCGCGAGGCGAACTGCTGGAGCGTCAGCCCCTCGGCAAACGCATCCAGGACTGACACGTCGTGGCCCGCCTTGCGCGCCACGGCGGCAAGGTACGCGATGCCCAGCGGAGGAACGATAAGCGCTTCCTTCGCAAGCTTCCTGGCCGGGGCCTGGGCAAACAGTATCTTCATTGTGATTGGTTCCCGCGCGATCAGGCCCGGCTGCTCCCGCCGGGCGCGAGCAGGTTGCAGTCCCACGCTTTCCAAGTCAAGACGACGCTTCGCGGGGCGGGGCGCAATGCCCGTCTTTCGAGGCCGGTCCGCATACGCGATCTCCCGCACTTCTCTTGCGCCTCGCCTTCGGCGCCGCCGTGTGTTAACGAGTCCGGAGCGAAAGGAAGCCGCCACAATGCGCAATACATTTGCCGCCGTCATTCTTGCATTGGGCCCCGCGACAGCGTTCGCATCCGGCGCCGCCGAACCGTTCGCGGCGGAGCCGGGATCGAAGTTCCTCGGGTCCACATGGCGCGGGCATGACGGCAAACAGGTGAGCCACGCGAATGACCCGCTGTTCGGGACAATGCTCACGCAGATTACACCCGAAAACGCCGGCAAGTGGCGAATGCTGGAACGGGACAAAGGCAGCTACACCTGGCAGAACTACGACAGGATGATGGACTACGCTGCCGGGAAAGGCCTCACTGCAAAACACCACGTCTTCGTGTGGGGCCTGCAACAGCCGGATTGGAGCACCGAACCGCGCAACCTGAAGAACATGAAGAATGAATGCGACAGGTTCATCGGCGACTTCTTCACACGGTACGGCGGCCGCACAAATGTCCTGAAGTACGCCGAGGTGGTGAACGAACCCATCTCGCAGCCGGCGGCATACAGGAACGCGCTCGGAGGCGACGGCGGGACCGGATGGGACTGGGTGGTATGGACTTTCGAGCGCGCCCGTTTCCACGCGGATAGAACCGGAAGCCCCGCGAAGCTGATGCTGAACGAATGGGGCGTCGAGAGAGGCGGGGGAAAGGCCGTCCGGTACCGCGCAATAGCGGAACTTCTGCGCGACCGCCAACTGGCGGATGTCATCGGTCTGCAGGCCCATTTCCTTGAGGACGCCATCGCCGGGGATGTCCGAAAGGGGTTGGATTTCATGGCCGAGACCGGCCTTCCGTTGTGGATCACCGAGTTTGAGCTGAATATCGCCGACGACGACGCGCATGCGGCGAAGTTCAAGGAGCTCTTTACCGTGTTCTGGGAACATCCCTCCGTCATCGGCGTCACTTTCTGGGGCCACGTCCAGGGCGGCATGTGGCGCAAGAACGGCTACCTGTTGCGCGCCGACGGCACGGAAAGACCGGCTTTGACATGGCTTCGCGAGTATGTCTCGAAATGAGGGGACAACGAGGTGGCAACCGGGCCGCGCCGCACGCGACCGCCGCCATTCTGCACACATTTCAGGCCCCGCGCCGGTTTGACTGCCGCGCGCGGCTCGGATACGCTTGACGCCCATGAATCCAAGACTGCCTGAAGATACCCATACCCACACATATCTCTGCAAGCACGCCGGCGGAGAGCCGCGGGAGTACGTCCGCCGCGCGGAGAAGCTTGGGCTTGCCGGCATGGTTTTCACCGACCATGCACCCGCGCGCGACGGCTACGATCCGAAGAACCGGATGGAAGAGGCGGAGTTCCAGGAGTACGTCCGCATCGTGTCCGCCGCGCGGGATGATTCGCCGCTGCCGGTCGGCATGGGAATCGAGGCGGATTTCTACCCGGGATCAACCGCATTCCTCACCGAATGGCTCCCGCCCAGGCGCCTGGACGTCGTGCTGGGCTCGATCCATTACATCGCAGGCTGGGGCTTCGACAACCCGACAGAGGCGCACAGGTGGGACGGCACTGATGTCGAGGGCGCATGGCGCTCTTACTTCACTCTTGTCGCACAGATGGCGGCGACGCGGCTTTACGACGTTGTCGGCCACCTCGACTTGCCGAAGAAATTCGGTCACAGGCCGTCCGACATGGCGGTGTGCGAGATGGCCGCGCCGGCGCTCGACGCGGTTGCCGAAGCAGGCATGGCCGTGGAAATCAATACGTCCGGTTTGCGCAGGCCGGTCCGCGAGATGTACCCGTCCCCAATGCTGCTGCGCATGGCGTTCGAGCGCGGCATCCCCGTCACATTCGGCTCCGACGCGCACATGACGGAACAGGTGGGCATGGACTTCGACAAGGCGGTCGCCCTCGCGCGCGAAACAGGCTACACGCAGTACGCTGTCCACCGCGGCCGGAAACGCAGCATGGAGACGATCCCCGGCTGATCAGCCGGCGGGAACCCCCAGCCCCTTCGACAGATTCAGCACCGGCAGCAGAACGGACAGCGTCACAAGCAGAACAAACCCGCCGACGCACAGGATCAGCATGGGCTCGAGAATGCTGAGCGACCGGGTGGTGGACCGCTCCCATCGTTCAAGACAGCGCTGCGCGGCGTGATCGAGGAGTCTCGCCAGCTCTCCGCCCATTTCGCCCACCTGTATCCACGCCGGCAGATCGCGGCCCAGCGGCCCCATCCTCCTCACCGCCTCGGAAAGCCTGCTGCCGTGCCGCAGCGCCTCAGCCTGCTCATCCGCCAGGTCCGCAAGCCACGGGCTGCCCGTGGCCCGCCCTGCGAGAGCGACCCCCTCAACCAGGCCAACGCCGCTGCGCACAAGCACCGCAAGCGTGCGGGCAAAGCGCAATTGGGCAAGCAGAACGTAGCCGTACCCGAAGACAGGCAGCCTGAACAGCACCCGGTCGGCCCGGACACGGTACGCCCGGTCGCGTCTTCGGCGCTCGTAGTGCCATAACCCGGCAAGCAGCCCTGCCAGGGGAACGGCCAGTCCCCATCTCACCACCCACCTTCCGAACCCCATCATGAATACCGTCAAACCCGGCAGAGAGCCGCGCGACTGCGCCAGTACGTCCTGCGCGCGCGGAACAAGGAAGCCGAGCATCAGCCCGGCGACGAGCACGCCGGCCACCGTCACTATCGCAGGGTAAACCATCGCGCTGCGCAGCCTGTGTCGCACCTTCTCGCCCTGCTCCAGCAGATCAGCCAGACTCTCCAGGGCGTCCGGCACCGCGGCGGCGCGTTCGGCGGCAGCTATGATCGCCTCCTCGAAGTCGCTGACCGACGATGTTCCGGCCTTGAGCGCCGCGGCAAGCGACACACCTTCCTGAACACGGTCGCGCACTCCCGCAAGTAACGCGCGTGACGATGAACCGGGCGAATCCATCAGCACGCCTATGGACTGAACGAGCGGCATCCCGGCGCGAAGCAGGGATCCAAGCTCCCTGTACAGCGAGGCGCGCGCCTCGGCATTCACTCGCATCTGCCGGCCTGCCGGCGCCACGCGCTCGGCGAGAATGCCGGCGGCGGCCAGGCTCTCCCGCGCCTGCTTTGCGCCCGCGGCTTCAATCATTCCGCGCACGGAGCGGCCCTGCGCGTCCAAGCCCCTGTATTCGTAGGTCTTCACTGCTGCGCGGGTTGCATCTACTCGGCCACCGCAAGCAACTCCTCGAGGCTGGTCAACCCGTCCAACACCCGCGCAACGCCGTCGCGCACAAGCGGAACCATTCCGCCCTCTATCGCCAGCGCCCGCAGATTCGCCACGCCCGCCCCGCCCTTGCGGACCTCAGCCGCGAGCGGCTCGTTGAGAACCAGCAACTCGAACAGCCCCGTCCTTCCGCGGTACCCGTCCAGGCAGGCGGAACACCCGACCGGCGTCCGCACCCTCGCGGAACACAGCGGGGCGGCTTCCGCCCCGAGCCGCGCCAGGGCGGCAGGGTCCGCCGCCCCCAGGCGGCTGCAGGTCGGGCAGATGCGCCGCACGAGCCGCTGGGCAAGCACCCCGCGCAGGCTTGACGCAAGCAGGTACGGCTCAACCCCCATGTCAACCAGCCTCAACACCGAACTCACGGCGTCGTTCGTGTGCAGCGTCGTGAACACAAGGTGGCCGGTGAGGGACGCGCGCACGGCTATCTCGGCCGTCTCAAGGTCGCGCGTCTCGCCGACAAGTATCACGTCAGGATCCTGCCTCAGTATGTGCCTGAGCCCCGTTGAGAAGGTGAGCCCTATCTTCGGCTTGACCTGCATCTGCCCTATGTCGCGAAGCTGGTATTCTATGGGGTCCTCGACGGTCATTATGTTACGGCTGGCGGAATCCAGCTCACGGAGCGACGCGTAGAGGGTCGTGGTCTTCCCTGACCCGGTCGGCCCCGAGACCACGACAATCCCGTTCGGGCGATCGAGAAGCCCACGGTACGCGCCGAGAATACCGTTTCCCATCCCCAGCTTCGAGAGAGGAAGCAGCGCCGATTCCCGGTCCAGCAGCCTCAACACCACCCGCTCCCCCTCCGCCACCGGCACGGTGGACACACGCACGTCTATCTCGCGTTCGCCCACACGCACGCGCGCAGTGCCGTCCTGCGGCAGCCGGCGCTCGGCGATATCCAGGTGCGCCATCACCTTCAGCCGCGATACCAGCGCGTCCTCCACCTGCTTCGGCGGAGACGCCTGCTCAAACAAGACGCCGTCTATCCTGTAACGAACACGCAGCCGGTCATCGAACGGCTCTATGTGAACGTCCGATGCGCCCTGCCGCAGGGCGCCGAGAAGAACGAGGTTCACCAGGTTCGTCACAGGCGCCTGTTCCGTGGCCTGAAGCAGGTCGGATGACTGCCTCTCCCTCGATCCGGCCGCCGGGCCGGCATCGCCATGAGTCTTTATCCAGTCGTCCGCGGATTCGCTGCGACTGTAATAGCACGCTTCGATGCATTCGGAGATCAGTCCGCGCGGCGCAAGCATGGGCTCGGCATGCTCGCCGAGCAGCAGCGCAAGGTAC
>VGWI01000053.1 GCA_016873655.1 Lentisphaerota bacterium | reverse complement strand
TGGATCCAGTTCCGCGAAGCGTCCGTCGAGCCGCCTGATCGCGATTCCGACAGTGATCTCGAACGGCTCATCCACGAGCACGGCATTGCGTGTGGACGACACGCGTATGCGCACGGTGTCCTGTTCCTCCATGCCCTGGACGCGAACCAGCGGACCCGGGTCCGAGAGTCGAGCCCCGTCAACGGTTGCGGTCACAGGTCCGGCGCGGAAATCGCCGGACGCAGCAGGCGTCACTTCGTACGTGAACTCCCTTCCGGAAAAACCGGTGCGGGTCATCCGTCCGTTGGCGAACGATATGCTGTAGTTGCTGCGTTCCTGGCTGCCGAGCAGCCGCACAGCACCCCCCGCGAGGGAGGAGAGATCAGGTTCCTCGATGCGCGAGCCTTCGACGAGGACCGACAGGATGAATGACTCGCCGATGTAGATCGAATCGCGGTTGGCGCTGACGCGCAGGGACGGCGCGGCGGCGGCCCTGCCCGCGGCGACCACCGCGAGCAGGATGGCCGCCGCGGTTTTCATGCGCCGGGTCATCCGCTACCAATCCCTTTCATGCGGCGAGAGGGGTGTGTGCTCGTTCTGACTGCGCCGCTCCTGTTCCTTCTCCGCTTCCCGCTGCAGGGCACGCTGAAGCATCTGCTTCACATCCTCGGGTGTTTCGGGTTTCTTGTCAGCCTGGTTCTCTTCCTGCTGCTGTTCCCGTGCCTCTTCCTGCTTCTCTTCCTCCTGCCGGTCTGGCCCGGAATCCTGTTGGTCCTGCTTCTCCTGCTGTTCCTCCTTCTGCTCGTTACTCTGCTGTTGCTGCTGTTGCGGGGGGAGGAGTTTGAGTATCTCGATCAGCGTGGAATACGCCCGGGCCTGGAGATCGCGCACGGTGTCATCGGCGCGTGACTCGTCGAGCGCCTTCACCGCCGAGTCCTGGAATGCCTCCGCCTCGGCGGCGAGCTCGAGTATCTTCTGACGGGTTTCAGCCGAGATAAGCGGGGGAGCGTTGGTCGTGGAATCGGCGCCATCCGTCGGCGCCTGCGCTGGGAGCCCGCCCTCCGGCACCTGTTCCGAGAAGCGCTGCTTGAAGAGGCCGGTCAGGTCCAGGCATTCGGCCTGCTCAGCCCGGCGGGTGTCGGGGCGGCCCGGTGCGGCGGAGGGAATGGCATTCGTCTGTCTGCGGATATCCTCCATTATAAGCGGGGCGAACGACGCGACGGCCTTCCAGACGGCGTAGACGGCGCCCTCGCAGACGGCGGCTGACGACAGGGCGGTCGGGTCCATGTCGCGGAACTGCCCGGCCGCGGTGTTCATCCGGTCGCGGGTGATCTCAATTGTCTCGGCCACCTGGGCGGCGCGTTTCTTCGTGTCCGCGTCTCCTGCCGAGGCCGCGAGCGCATCGAGGAGCTTTGCCTTGAGGGGTATCCAGAGATCCGCGGTCGCTTTCTGAGCCGCGGCTGCTTCTTCCAGTGCGGTTATCCGGGCCGGAGTGACGTTGGTGAAGGCGGCCGCGCCGGCGGCGGCGACTGCGCGCTGGCCGGCCAGCATTTCGGATGCGATCGCGTCGGGCGGAGCGCCCTGGAAGCGCTCCGTGAGGCGCGCGATCAGCGCGGCCTCCTCGGCCTCCGGTATCCGCGCCGCAACGGCTGCCAGCGCGGAAGAGGACTCTTTCCGCTCGAGCCGCGCGCCCTCGCGGAAAGCGTCGGCAGCCTGCTTGAGGGTTTCGGCGGCGCTGACGATTGCGGCGGCATCGGCATCCTTGCCCGGCCTCGACTGCGCTTCCAGCGACGCGCCCAGTCCGTGGAACGACTCGGCTTTCATCCGCGGCGAGCGAAGCGCCAGCGCGCGGAACAGTTCAGCCGCCTCCGAGTGGCGGCCGGCGCGGTAGAGTGAAACGGCGGCGTTATAGCGCAGTCTTTCCGAGTCGCCGGAAATCGCGCTGGCGGCGGCCAGGTAGGCGTCGGCGGCCTCCGAGTGGCGGCCGAGCGAATAGAGCCGCCATGCCTTGCGCGCGGACGGGATTGCCGTCTCTGAAACCGTGTTCGTGCCCGGGTGCGCGGCGGGAGAGGGGACAGTGTTTGTCGGTTCCGCGGCGAGTGACGTTCCGCAGAGGGCGAGCAGACACAGCGCCGCAGCGGCCGGCGCGCGCGCGCCGGATGTTGCGGCGAGGCGTCCGCGGCTGAGGAATGCCGCCGCCAGGAAGAGCGCCACGGCCGGGATGAGGAACAGGTGGAACCGCTCAATACGGCGGCGCATGAGGCTTTCCTCCATGTCCCGGGCGGATACCTTTCTCAGGTGGTCGTTGTAAAGCCTGCCGAGTGTTGTTACGGCGGTGCTTGTCACTTCGAGCGGGATATAGACGCCACCGGTTGCCCGCGCGATGGCGAGCATGTTCTCGTTGTCGAGCCTGGTCATGATCTCCTCGCCGCGGTAGGTCATGGCAGAGCCAGTCTTCGCCTCGTCCGGTATCTTCGCACCGTTCCGGTTCCCAAGCCCGACGGTGAAGACGGCGACTCCCCGTTCGGCGGCCTTGCCGGCGGCTTCCAGTCCGCGGCCGGACAGGTCTTCGCCGTCCGACACAAGCACGATCGCCCTGTGCGTGCCGGCGTGGTCGCCGAACGCGTCAAGCGCCTTGAGAATCGCGTCGCCCATGTCGGTTTCGCCGCGCGGCGCCGACCACGGGCCTGCGCCCTCGAGCGCGGAGAGGAAATAGGCGTAGTCGGTTGTCAGCGGGCAGAGGACCGAAGCCCTGCGTCTGAATGCCATCAATCCCACCCGGTCGCCCTTCAGGTCATGGACAAGGTCGAAGATGTCGGCCTTCGCCCGCTGGAGCCGGTTCGGGTGCACGTCGGTCGCGAGCATCGAGCGCGAAACGTCGAGCACGACCATCAGGTCGCGCCCGCGCTGCACAACCGTCTCCTCCCGCGTACCCCACTGCGGCCGGGCCGCGGCGATGAGCCCGAGCATCAGTCCCGCGCAGACGAGGATGTTCTGCGCGAGCGCGCGGGCGCCCGAGGAAGGCGGCGCGAGCTTCGCGCGCATGGCTGGGGACACGAAGCGGTCCAGCCTGGCAACGCGGCGTCTCCCGATCGCGTGCCACGCGATGCCAGCCAGCGGCGCCAGCCATATCAGGTGCAGCACCCAGAAGTTGGCGAAGTGAATGTTCATTCCGTGGTCCGCGTCCCTACAGCAGCCTCCCCGCCACAAGCGCATTCGCGGCCAGCCCTGCCATGAGCACGGCCATTCCGGGGAAGAGGAAGGCGCAGAACAGTTCGTCGTACTGTTCGTAAACCGTCCGCCCGACCTCGGTCTTCTCAAGCTTGTCTATGGCCTCAACCGTTTCCTCGAGTCCTTTCGGATCCCGCACGTTGAAGTAGCGTCCGCCGGTGGTGGCGGCAATATCGCGCAGAAGTTCCTCGTCAAGGGTGACGTTGGCCCACTCGATCACCTCGCGCCCGAACATGTCGCGTCCCTTGAAAGGAGCGCGCCCGTTTGTGCCTACGCCGATGGTATAGACCTTTATCCCAAGTTTCTTCGCCGCTTCCGCGGCGTCTTTCGGGCGGATGATGCCCGTGTTCGACTCGCCGTCGCTCAGGAGCACGACGATCCGCGACTTCGCCTCCGCCGTCTCCAGCCGCGCGCAGGCTGTGGCCAACGCGTCGCCCACGGCGGTCATCAACTCTTCGCGGTCAGCGATGGTGCCGTCGGGCTTCTGGGCCGGCCTCGGTATCTCAACGCCCTTGAGCGAATGGAGAAGGGCAGGGTGGTCCGCGGTGAGGGGCGCGCGGGTGGATGCGTATCCTCCGAAGGTGACAAGGCCTATCAGGTCATCCGGCCTGCGGCGCACGAAGTCGGCGAATGTGTCCTTTACCGCATCGAGGCGGGTTTTGAAGTCGGTCCCGGCGGCCGTGCGGGTGGAGAGGTCGAGCGCCTGCATGGATCCGGACACGTCAATGACCATCTGTATGGCGATGACATCGGAAGTGCGCCGGCTGGACGACAGCACCCTCTGCGGCCGCGCCAGCGCGAGGATACAGAGCGCCGTGCCTGCGAGAAAAACCGCCGGCATGACCGTTGCGGCGACCAGGCGCACGGTTGACGCCCCGGTGCGCGGAATGCGGTGCAGCGGCGAGAACACCAGCGCCTGCCGGACCCGCCTGCGGTAGACGAACCACGCGGCCGCCCCGAGCGGAATCAGGAGGAGGAACGCGAACGGGTATGCAAAGCGGAACACCCTTACTCCTCCTTTCCTTCAGCGGCCTTGAGTTCTGCCGTCCCGGAGTCGGTCGCCACGTACTGTCGTGCGGTTTCCGCGGCGCGTTCCGGAGCGCCCCGTTCCGGCCGTCTTGCCGCGAACTTGACGAGGTCGGCCGCCTGCAGGAACTCGCGCAGGCGCCTTGTCACCTCGGGCGTGAAACGCGGGTCGTCGCGAACGGCGGCCAGGAATTCCTCAGTTGTCTGTTCCGGCGCACGGATGCCGTGCTGCCGTTCTATGTAGCGTCTCACGATCATCGTAAGCTCGAGGAAGAAATCCTTCGTGCGGTCATGGGCAACGAGGTCGCGCGCCAGGAGGTCGGCAAGCTCGTGCAGCGCGCGTTCGCGGGGCGACATCCGGCGCAGGACTTGTTCGCGGTGGAGCCGGCGCGCGAGCAGAACGATGCCGAAGACCAGCGCCGCGGCCGCCAGGAGCCCGGCGATCCACGCGGCGACGGACGCGAAGCCGGGCGGGATCCACCGCGGCTTGAGCCCGAACTCGACCCTGCCGCCTTCGGGCATGGGCGCTGTCTGAAGGACTATGGGCCTTGTCGGGAACCAGCCCCTGTCCGGCGGCGATGAGCCGCGGTCCTCCCACTGGATCGCCATCGGGGCGATCCGGTGTTCGGCGGCGACAAGCGGGGTGAGCCTGATCCGCCGCACAAGCGAGCGCGAGCCGTTCTTCACTGCAGGCGGCTCATCGTACTGTCCGGCGACAGCGAAGCCCGAGAGACGGTCCTCGACTGGCGGAACCGTAACACTCACCTCCGACGGGCATGCGGCGCGGATTGTCATCAGCACGTCGCGCGCGTAGTCCACCTCCCGCGGCTCGATCGTCAAGGTAAGTTCCACCCGTCCCCACGACATGTCCTCCGTCAGGGCCCCGGCCGGCGCGCTGGAATCGCCGCCGGTGCGCGAGCATGCGCACGCGAGCGCGACGGCTGCCAGCAGCCCGGATGTTGCCGCCGTTCGAAAGCGCACGGTATGTGCAGCCTGCCTCATTCCTATCGTCCTCTCGCCGCCCTGGCCTGGCGGCGCCTGAAGAGTTTGCGCACCTCGTCGACGAACGAAGCACCGGTCGAAAGCGGAATCGTGTCCAGCCCCGACTTGCGCAGCCTTTCCGCAAGGGCGGCGCGTTCGGATGCGGCGTTTGCGGCAAAGCCGTCGCGGACTTTGCGGGAACCGGTATCGAGCAGGAACAGCGCGCCCGTTTCAGGGTCCTGCAGTTCCACCAGCCCCACGTCCGGAAGCTCGAACTCGCGCGGATCGGAAACCGGGCACGCGATGACGTCGTGCCTGCGGGCTGTTACGCGCAGCTCCTTCTCGTATGAGCGGGCGATGAAGTCGGAGATGAGGAAGACAACAGCCTTCCGCTTCTGCACGCTGTTGAGGAATCGAAGCGCGCCGGCGATGTCGGTGCCGTGCAGCGTTTCCCCTGCAGCCAGCACCTCGCGCACAAGCCGCATGACGGCCGTGCGGCCCTTGCGCGGCGGGACAAACTTCTCGATGCGGTCGCTGAACAGGATGAGCCCAACCTTGTCCTGGTTCCGCACCGCCGACAGCGCAAGGAGGCAGGTCAATTCCGCGGCGACCTCGGACTTCGATCTCGTTCCCGACCCGAACGACTGCGAGCCCGAGATGTCGACGAGGAACACAACCGTCAGCTCGCGCTCCTCTGAGAAGCGCTTCACGTGCGGATGCTGCGTGCGCGCGGTGACGTTCCAGTCGATCGTGCGTATGTCGTCGCCGGGGACATACTCCCTGACCTCGTCGAACTCGATGCCCTGGCCCTTGAAGACAGAGTGGTATTCGCCGGAAAGGCGCTCGTCCACGAGGCGGGAAGTGACCATACGGATCTTCCCTACCTGCCGCATCAGTTCGCGGGTGTCTATGGGCATGGCGCGTTCCTTTCACCCGCACGCCCGGCGGTGCCGGCCGGGTCAGGGGACCGGGATGGTGTCGAGAATGCGGGCGATTATGTTCTCGCTTGTCACTTCCTCGGCCTCGGCCTCGTAGGTGACTATGATGCGGTGGCGAAGCACGTCGTAGGCGATATCCTTGACGTCCTGCGGCGTTGCGTAGGCGCGGCCGTGCAGAAGCGCGTTGGCGCGCGCCGCGATGTTCAGGTACAGCGTGGCCCTGGGTGATGCGCCGTACTCGATCTGGTGGGCAATATCGAGTCCGTACTGCTTCGGGTCGCGGGTTGCGAACACGATGTCGAGTATGTAATCGCCGACCTTCTCGTCGCAGTAGACCTGGTCAAGCGCCTCGCGCATGGCGGCGATGCCGCCGGCATCCATGACCCGCGCGACCTCGATTTCCGCGCGGCGCGAGAAGCGGTTCATGATTCGCCGCTCGTCGTCCTTTGACGGATGCGAGACGCGGCATTTCAACATGAACCTGTCAACCTGCGCCTCGGGCAGCGGGTAGGTTCCTTCCTGTTCTATCGGGTTCTGGGTTGCCATTACCAGGAAGGGGTCGGGCAGGGGGTAGGACGTGTCGCCGATCGTCACCTGCCGTTCCTGCATCGCCTCCAGGAGAGCGGACTGGACCTTCGCCGGCGCGCGGTTTATTTCGTCGGCCAGCAGCAGGTTGGTAAAGACCGGGCCTCTTTTGGGCGAGAAGGTTCCTTCGCGCGGGTTGTAGATCATTGTCCCGATCACGTCGGCCGGAAGCAGGTCCGGCGTGAAGGAGACGCGGTGATTCTCGATGCCCAGCGCCCGGGCGAGTGTCTTGACGGCCGTGGTTTTGGCCAGGCCCGGCACGCCTTCGAGAAGTATGTGGCCGCCGGATATGAGCGCGATGAGCATGCGGTCAAGCAGGCGCTCCTGTCCGACGAGGACCTTGTTAACTTCGGTTCGCAGGGCGTCGATCGCGCGGAGCTGCGTTGCCGGGACCGGGCCCTGTGGCTGGTTGTGCTGGCTCATGACTGCTTGCTCCTTTCGCGGCAGGCCGACGGCGTTGCCGCGCGGCACGCACGCGGCGTCGCTGTGGACTACTCGGCATTCTCCCCGGCGGCCGCATCGTCTTCCGGCGCGGGCTCACCCGCCGTAACTGCGATGTCCTCCCCGCCCTGGGCATCTTCCTTCACTTCACCGTTCGATGCAGACGGCTCGTCAGCCCTCGTTTCCTTCGTAAGTTCTTCAAGCGTCTTCGTCATGGATCCGGCGTTGTAAGACGCGATCTTGTAGGTCCAGCCCGAGAACCTGGCGTTCAGGTCCGAGATCTTCCCCGCAAGCTCCTTGCGCTCTTTTTCGTTCTTCTCGAACTCCACGCGCTGCGCGTCGTTCGTCGGGTCGGACTGCCCGTCGGGCACGGGCAGCATTTCCGCCATAAGCCGGACGTAGCGCTCATCGCTGCCTTCGGGCGATCCGCCGATCTTTACCGTATATACCTCGCCCTTGAACGTTTCAGCGCGGTACGTGACAGCCTTGTCGAACCCGGCCGCCTCGTCGCTTATTTCCCTGTCGGCCACGTCGTTCATTCTCAGGTAGCTGATTGCGCTCTCGACTGAATAGACGTTCGAGTCGTTCTGTTCCCTGCCTTCCGGCACCGACGCGAGCGCGATGCGGTCCGACGGATCGGAGCGTGAGAGGATCACGTCCTCCCTGCCGTCTCCGGACACCCGGATTTCCCGGATATCCGATCCGCTGACATTCAGGAGGTCGGCGTCAATCCACGCGGACTCGGAGTCGGATATGTCGTTCAGCGTATTCGCCACGAGCACGACAGTGCTGCCGCCGTCGGTCGAGACGAACCGGCCGTCCGGGTAGCCGCCCATTCCTGTGTCGTCGCCACTCCTTCTCTCGCGCATTTCGCCGAGTATGAGTTCAGCGACAGGCCTGCCGTTTGCCCCGTACATTGTCACCAGCGTCCCGCCGGAACCATCGGGGGCCGGCGTGCAGATCTTCAGCGACTTCTTACGCTCGTCCGAGACGCGCACCGGCTGGCCTTTTTTCAGTTCCGACATGGCCAGCAGGACCTCGCGCACCTTGTCGAAGCGGGCCGGGTAGTTCTGTTTGGCCGGCATCACCCACGTGCCGCCGACCTTTGCCACCGCCGCGGTGTTTGCCCCGCTGTTGACGACGAGCTTCTCGACCGAATTCACCGAGAAATCGGGCAGCAGTTTGTCGCTCACCGGTCTGGCCGGGCGAGTCCTGTCGTTGCGCGACGAGAAGACCGCCGCTGCGACAAGCACGGCCGCTGCGATAACGAGTGCGATTACGTTCTTACCCTTCATGTGATCATCTCCTCCTGCAGATTACAGCGCCGCCCGAAGCGCGGCGGTTCAACGGCAACTATCTCCTTCTCGACCTGATCAGTCCGTAGCTGATTCCGAAGACGACAACAGCGAGAGGCATCATCGCGATGTTCACCGTCTTGATGCCCACGCCGAGGCGCTCGATATCGCTGCGCAGGCTCCTCCGGACCTCCTTCAGCTCCTGGCGAATCCGCTGCTCCTGGTCCTTGAAGCTGGCGATTGCGCGCCGCTGTTCGTCGCTCAGGATGAAACGCTGCGAATCGTCCTTCTGGTTCTGCAATTCGCGAAGCTGGTTCTGTGTGTCCTCGAGCTGTTTCTGGAGCGACTCCTCCTTTGCCTGCCACACGTCGCGCGCCTTCTGCTCGAGCGCCTCCACGCGGTCGAACGGCCGGTTGAACCGGCCGCGGCTGCGGATGCCGATCAGGTCCGCGCTGCCGGTGACCTGTTCAACCGAGTTCGCGAGCAGGTTGATGTTGTCGTTCATCGGCCGGCTGGCGACGGTGCCGAAGAAGTTCAGAGTTTCAACGGAGAACCTGTCCGTCAGCATGTCCGTATCCGCGACGATGATGACGGTGACGGTTCCCTCCACGAGGTGGGACTCCGCAGGTTCAGGCGAAGCTTCCTCCGGATCCGCCTCGCCGTCCTTCCTGCCTTCAGGCTTGCCGTTTGGGAACGCCGACTTGACGGTGCCTGTGAGTCGCGCGGCCAGGGCAAGCGGGGTTCCCGACGGCCTGAACGACGAACGAAGCGCCTGGATTCCGAAGCGCGCCGTCATGGAGTCGGCGAGTCCTGCCGTTGCGGAGGAGTTTATGAGCGGCGTGAACGTGACGGAGTCCGCAGTCTTGTCCGAGAGCGCGCCGGCGAACGGCATGAGCAGCGTTTCCAGCTTTGCCGTGAGCACGTCATCGGAGTTAAGGCTGTTGTTCCTGAGCGAAAGGACGACAGGGTTATCCTCGACCGAATTGCCCGCCCCGCGCACGCGGGTGACTGCGCGCGGGTCCATCAGCACCTTGTCCGGGTCATAGCCGACGCCCCACGCATTGAACAGGACGCCGAGGTCGGAAGACGCCTTCTGGCCGATCCCGTACATGTTCTGTTGCGGCTGCGACTCGAGGTCGGTGAGGCTGAGCGGATCGACAAAGACCAGCAGGCGTCCGCCCCGCAGCGCGAACTGGTCGAGCGCGTAAAGGGTGGTTTCCTGCAGATCCTTCGGGTGGACGACGACAAGCGCCTGGACGTCGGCGTCTATGCTTTCCGCCGTCGCGGGGACCTCGCGCAGCGTGTAATCGCGGCGCAGATCCTGGAACAGCGCCCATGCCGGCTGGTTGCCGCCATCCTGGCCGGGGAAGGGGAAGCGCGGCGCGGACTGCCCGAGAACGGGAAGGGTGCTCATGACGCCGAGGACCGGCTTCTCCGGGTTGCATACCCGGTGGATGAGGCGCGTGATGTTGTATTCGAGCAGTTCCTCCGTGCGCGGATCGAGAACCGGTATAGTTCCTTCCACCTCGCCGGAGACGACGACCAGTCCGAGGTAGACCGGCGGATCGTACGGCGTCACCTGCTGCCCTGATATCCCGTAGCGCCCGGCCCACTCCTCCTCGTCGGAGTCCGGCCTCGGGTCATACTTCTCGATCGTCACGCGGCCGCGCGATGCAATCGAGTATTCGGCGAGCAGGTCCTCCACCTGGCGTGCGTAGTTCTTCAGAAACACCGGCACGGCCGGCGACGACGCGTTGAAGAAGAACTTCAGCGTGACGTCGTGTTCGAGGCCCTTCAGTATGCGGCGTGTTCCGTCGGACAGCGTATAGAGCTTCTCTTCCGTCAGGTCGGCGCGCAAACGCACCTGGCCGACTATCACGTTCACGGCGACCAGGATGGCCAGCATGGCCAGCAGCCCGATCAGGCCTCCGCTCATTCTGAGACTGGATGAATGTTTCGACATAGTATTGCCCCCGCGATTCCAGACCCGGCCCTCAGGCCGACTTTCTGCTGTCCAGCGCAACGTTCGTTGCGGCCACCATGAAGATCATCACGCACGCGTAGTAGACGATATCCCGCAGGTCCAGCACGCCGCGCTGCATGGATTCGAAGTGCGGCATAAGGCTGAACGCGGCGACTCCGTTGACGAGCCAGTTCGGCGCCCAGCGCGTGAAAAAGCCGGTCACGGGCGGCCATCCGGCGATGAGCAGAAGCAGGCAGAACACCAGCGCCAGCACAAAGCTGATCACCTGGCTGCGCGTGAGCGAAGAGGTCAGCATGCCCACCGACACGCACGCCCCGGCCATCATCAGCGACCCGACATAGCCGCAGAGCACCACGCCCATGTCCGGCTTGCCGAGGTACATCGTTGTGAGCACGACCGGGAATGTAAGCCCGAGCGCTATCGCCAGGAACAGCCATGCCGCGAGGAACTTGCCCAGAACCGCCTGAGAGAGCGTTATCGGCATCGTCAGCAGCAGTTCGATGCTGTGCCTCCTGCGCTCCTCCGCCCACAGGCCCATCGTCGCCGCCGGCACCAGCAGCAGGTACACCCACGGGTGCCAGAAGAAGAACGGCTGCAGGTCGGCCGTGCGCCGCTCGTAGAACTGGGTCACCGAGAAGGTAAGGAAGCCCGTGAGCGCGAGGAAGACCACGAGGAACACATAGGCCACCGGCGACTCGAAGTAGGAGCGCAGTTCGCGCTTGAAAACAGCCGTCACGTTGCGCGCGCTAGTCATTGCGAGCCTCCTCTCCGCCGATGGTCAGCCTGCGAAACACGTCGTCCAACCGGCCGGTGGGGCTTTTCGACCGCAGTTCCTGCGGGGTGCCGTTAGCCACGATCGTGCCGTTGGCGATGATGATGGCGCGGGTGCAGACCGAATCCACTTCCTCGAGGATGTGGGTTGAAATGACGATGATCTTCTGAGCCGCCATTTTCCTGATCATTTCCCGCACAACGAACTTCTGGTTCGGGTCAAGCCCGTCGGTCGGTTCGTCCATGATAAGGATGGGCGGGTCGTGCAGGATTGCCTGGGCGAAGCACGTCCGCTGGCGGTAGCCCTTCGACAGCGTGTCGATGGCCTGGCGCCGGACGCCTTCGAGGCGGCACTGCTTGATCGCCGCCTCCACACGGTCGCGGCGTTCGCTTCCACGGAAACCGCGGACCTCGGCCGTGAAACCAAGAAAATCGGTCACCGTCATCGAGTCGTACGACGGCGCGTTCTCGGGCAGGTACCCGATCTGACCCTTCGCCTGGACAGGATGCGTGGTGATGTCGTGCCCGTTGACGATCGCGGTGCCGGCCGACGGCGGCAGGAACCCCGTTATCATGCGCATGGTCGTTGTCTTCCCGGCTCCGTTTGGCCCGAGGAAGCCGAGGACCTCGCCCTTGTTGACGGTGAAAGACACACCCTTCACCGCTTCGAAAGAGCCGAAGCTCTTCCGCAACTCCCTTACCTCAAGCATGGCGCTCCTCCGATGGTTGAGTACCGGCCGCATGACGGGGACGAGAACATCAGCCCGTCAAAGAGCGGCCTCATGCCAGGAAACAGGCCGGCACGATATACGCGCCCGGTTACGGACGCAAGTGAACGCGCACGGCAGTGCCGAAGTCTTAGCAGGGCGCGTGCCACAGTGTCAGTAAGGCAGGCCGTACTCCTGGATCTTGCGTTGGACAGTGCGGCGGGAAAGGCCGAGTTTCTCGGCTGTCAGCGTCCTGTTCCCGCCGAGGCGGCGGAGTGTCTGGACGAGCACCTCGCGTTCGATGTCCGCGAAGGTCATATTCTCCGGCGTTGTCAGGGTCTCGCCGGCGACGGAGGCGTTCGGCTTGCCCGCGAACCGGATTGAGCCAGCGTCCAGGCCGGGCGATGGCGACATGATGACCGCGGCCTCAACCACGTTCCGGAGCTGGCGCACGTTGCCGGGCCAGTCGAACGCTTCAAGCTTCTCGTAAAACGACGGGGCAACTGACTCGACGTGGCGTCCGTGTTCCTCGCATGCCGCGGCGATAAAGCGGTCCGCGAGCGGCCGGATATCCTCGCGCCGCTCCCGAAGCGGGGGAACGTGCAGCGAAACGACTTTCAGCCTGTACATGAGGTCTTCCCTGAACTCGCCGGCCTTCACCATCGCTTCGAGATCGCGATTGGATGCCGAGATGAGCCGCACATCCACGCGGAAGGATTCCTGCCCTCCTACGCGCACGATTTCCCGCTCTTCCAGGACGCGCAGCAGCTTCACCTGCACCGACTTCGGCGCGTCGCCTATTTCATCAAGGAACAGCGTGCCGCCATCCGCGCGCTCGAACGCGCCCTTGTGCTGGCGTACCGCCCCGGTGAAAGAGCCTTTCTCGTGGCCGAAGAGCTCGGATTCCAGAAGCGACTCCGCGAACGCGCCGCAGTTGACCGCGATAAAGGGGCCGTTGGCGCGTATGCCGTCAACATGAAGCGCGCGGGCGACGAGTTCCTTGCCCGTTCCGCTTTCGCCGCTGATGAAGACGGTCGCATTTGTCGCGGCGAGCGCTTCAATCTGGCGCAGGACCTCGCGCATGGCGGGGGACTGCGCGACCATCGCCGAGGCGGTGTAGCGGAGGCGCATGGACTCCTGAAGCTCGTCCACCTTCGAACGCAGCCGGCTTGTTTCCACGGCGCGGGCGAGCTTGGCCTGCAGTTCATCGAGGTCAAGCGGCTTGGTTATGTAGTCGTACGCGCCGGATCTCATTGCACGTACGGCTGTTTCCACCGAGCCGTAGGCCGTGATGATCAGGACAGGAATCCTGCGATCCACGCGGGCGATCTCTTCCAGCACCGAAAGCCCGTCGCGGTCGGGCAGGACGAGGTCGGAAATGACGACGTCGGCGCCCTTTTCCCTGAACAGGCGGACACCTTCATCGCCGGTGGCTGCCGCATGCACCGTCGCCCCGGTATCGGCGACCGCCTCGACGAGCGACCTGCGCCCGTCCGGGTCATCCTCAACCACCAGTATTCTTGCGTTCTCCATTGGTCTCCCCGTCTGCACCCTTCACGACGTTCGGAAGCACGATACGGAAGCAAGCTCCGTGCAAATCGCCGTGGACAAGCGACAAAGAGCCCCCGCAACGCTCAAGCGAGGCCCTTGCCATGAAGAGCCCGAGCCCGGTCCCGCCCGGGCGCGATGAATAGAACATGTCGAACACCTTCTTCTTCTCCGCCGGGCCCACGCCGGGCCCGGTATCGGAGATCAGGACGGACGCCCGCTGGCCGTCGGACCTGGCGGATATGCGGACAAGGCCGTTCGTGCCCGCGAATTGCACCGCGTTGATGATCACGTTTGTCACGGCCCGGAGAACAGATGGTTCATGGCAGTTCACGGTGATCGAGGGTGGGTCGCACACGAGTTCGCTGCGGACTCCGGCCGCCTCGAAGCGGGGTGTGAGCATCGCCAGGCAGTTGCGCAGCATCACGCTGAGCGAGAACGGTTTGGCCCCAGGCGCGGCCGGCCTGGAAACGAAAAGGAACTCTCGAAACACGCTGTCCATCCTGTCAACCGTCTCGCGCATCCGTTCTGCCAGTTCCGCGACTCGTTCGGGGCGCGGGCCGTCCGGGCGCGAGGACTCCTTGAGCAGCATCTGTGCGTCGAGTTTGACGGACGACATCGGGTTGCGGAAGTCATGGACGATTCCGTTTGCCATGATGCCCGAGAACGCGAGGTGTTCCTCCTCGCGGCGAAGGCGCTCCCGCCTCGCCTCGCGGCGCATTATCCACAGCACCAGAACGGCGCAGGCGGTGAACGATACAATGACCGTCACGAAGGACACCCTGAACATTGCCGAAATGGCACGCACCGTGACCGCCTCTTCCCTGGCGACCGCGGCGCGGTCCATTCCGATCTCAACATGCCTTGCGGCATTGGACCCCGCGCCGGTTTCGAGGCGGAACGCAACCACCGGGACGACGCCTTCAGTGGTGCTTATGAGTTTCTGTTCCGGTTTGGCGCGCGTCGCGGCAAGCGCAACGGAGCGAAGGGCTTCGTCCGTGGCGTCGCCGTCCACCGCGTCGGCGCCGCGGTGGAAAATGGTTACGCCGTCGGCATCCGTGACCGAAACATAGCGCAGCGACGGCTCCATGGCGCGCAGCGAGGCATAGAGCCGCGCGAAGTCCATCCAGCCGCCGTCTGCAGCCGCGCCCTGTGCGACAGCGGGCTGGGCGGCAAGATAGCCTGTGAGGAGCCGCCCCTGCCGGAGCACGTTGCGCGCGGCGGATTCGCGCGCCAGGTCCTGCTGAAGCCGGCCAAGCACGACAAGACCTGACCCGGCCATCGCCGCGATCAGCAGCACCATGCCGACCGCCAGCACTGAAAGCGGCAGGTCGGACTTGCGCCTGTCCGGTATATTCATGGAATTTACCCGTTCCCGTGTCGGACCAGCACCAAACATACCGCCGCAACCGGTACGGCTACAAATCGAATCAGGCCGCGGGGCAAACTGAATTTACTTTGCAGCGCGTCCTGTGCGACCGGTCCGGATGGCGGTTTGCCGGAGCAATCTGACGCGCAGGTGTGAAAGAAAGTCGCACTCAATGACATTTGAAGATGGTGCCGGGGGCGGATAATGAAGCGCGTAGGCAGGCGGACCGGTCCCGGTTTCGCGTGATGACGCTCTTTATTTCGCATCGGGCGGCAGAGGGGACTATGCGGGGATCCGGCGGCATGGTTTTTGCGTGAATCCGGTGCGGCAGCGGGCATGCAGTCTCTGGATGGAAGGGCGCTGGAATGAAGAGTCAGGGCAGAGTATTGACGATTGAAAGGCTGGTGCTTGCCATGGTGTTGGCCCTGCAGGTGATGATCATGGCGAGGCTCTCCCGCCTTGAGAAGGAGCAGGAGGCGTGCTCCGCGATGATATCCGAAGCCGCCGCGGAGGCGAGGCAGACCGTCCCGGCGCCGGGTGATTACGCTGGGGTCCGTCGATTTCCGCCTCCCGGGCCGCGCGCCTGGCCGGGCCACGATGTATTCCGCGAGCTCGACGCGATGCTTGAAAGCGCGGCGGACAGCATGCGCGAAATGAGTCTTTTTTTCGGCCCGGAGCCGGACTGGCGGGCGAACGTGGCGTTGCCGGCCATGGACCTGCGCGAGGACAAGAACGGTTACACGGTTCTGATGAGCCTTCCGATGGTTGACTGCGATTGTCTCCGTGTGGCGCTGGACGGCCAGTTGCTCAGCGTCATTTCCCTGCCGGCGCAGGAGACGTTGCGGATGCCGGGGATGAAGGGGTTTGAGCGGAGGATCATGTTTCCCGGGCCGGTTGAGGAACCGGGTGCGCGGGCCGTGTTCTCGAACGGGGTGCTCAGGGTGTCTGTGCCGAAGTCATCCTCTCTTCAACCGAGGCGGAACAGGTTGAGGCTCCTGTAGAGCGTTTCCTGCCGCTGACTCGGAGCGCGGATTCCTCAGAGGATCGTAACGAAGGTGCTCCGGGGTCGGGGCTCTCATGAACAGCATCGCCGAACACGCCTGGCGGCCGTTGCCGGGCGGGTCGGAGATCATTATCACCCACTGCGCCTGCCGTGTTCCTGAACCGGTAGTCCTCGAATGGATTGGGTACGTCGAGCACTTCGGCATCCTCCCGCAGTCCGCGGCTTCGAATGTCGTTGAGCTTGCCGCTGGCGGAACTACAATCCGCGGGAACTGACCGCCCCATCTGAGCGGGGGGCAGTGACATGACAGGGGATTCTTAAGATGACACACAAGGAACGTTTTTTCGGCGCGCTGAACCGCGAGCCTGTTGACCTGCTGGCATGGGGAGACGGCCTGTGGGCCGACACCCACAGGAAGTATGTGGCGCAGGGGAAGATGAAAGACAAGGAAGACGCTGTCCTGCACTTCGACATGAGCTGGCGGACCGGCGGCTGGCTGAGCTCGGTCGCCGACCTCGACTTCAAAGAGCAGGTTGTCGAGGAAACCGCCGACACCGTGCTCAAACTCAACGGCAACGGCGCGACTCTGCGGCATTGGAAGAACAAGTCAGGCACGCCGGAACATGTTGATTTTCTCGTGAAGGACCGGGACGGGTGGGAGAAGCATGCCCGCGAGAAGCTTCTGGCGACTGACAGGCGCCGCATTCCCTTCGAGTCGTACCGTGACTCGAAACGGAAGGCCGCCGCGGAGGGCAGGGCGTTTCTCTGGTCTGGAATCGCGCCGTTCGAGCAGATGCACCCGCTCTGCGGGCACGAGTACATGCTCATGGGCATGGCACTCGATCCGGACTGGGTGAAGGATATGGTCAACGTCTACACCGACATGACCCTGCGGCACATGGATATCCTCTTTGCCGAGGAAGGAATGCCGGACGCATTCTGGTTCTACGAGGACATGGGCTTCAAGGAGAGGCCCTTCATGTCGCCGGCCATGTACGAGGACATAGTGATGCCCGGTCACAGGAAGCTGTTTGACTACGTCCACTCGCAGGGGCGCAAAGTGATTGTTCATTCCTGCGGATACGTGGCGCCGCTAGTGCCGGGCCTTATCCGCGCCGGGATGGACTGCCTGCAGGCGATGGAAGTGAAAGCCGGGATGGATCTCGCGAAGCTGGCCGGCGAGTTCGGCGACAGGATATCGTTCTGCGGCGGGGTGGACATCCGCGTTATTGCATCCAACGACCGCACGGCGATTGACAGCGAGCTGGAGAGGCGTGTCCTGCCCGTGCTTAGAAAAGGGGCGGGGTACATCGTTCAGTCCGACCACTCCATCCCGCCGGACGTCGAGCACGACACGCTCGTCTATTTCTTCGAGCAGGGCAGCAAGCTGGCCGGGCGCGCGTAGGCGCTGGACGGCGGAGGGACGATGTTAAGGACAAAACCCAACATTATTGTCTGCATCTGCGACCAGCTCAGGTGGGCGGAGGTCGGATGCTGCGGGAATTCCGTGATCCGCACTCCGACCATTGACCGCCTGGCCGCGACGGAGTCCGGTTCGAGACTGCGGTAAGCAACTACCCTGTCCGGCTGCAAGGCTCAGCGATGCGTAGACGCATGCGGAAAACAGCAGCATGGTTCCCGCGGCATGGACCCCGTAGGCTTCCGCGTAATCGCTGACCAGCCGGCCGATGAAACCGTCGATGAACACGTTGTGGAGGATGGCGGCGGCGACAAGGCATGACAGAACGATTCTGTAGGCAGTTCCTCTCACCGCGTGCCGGAGCAGGACCGTGATAAGGAAGCCGTGCGAGAGCCCTATGAGAACGAAGTGGTGCTTCCAGGTTCGCTCCGAGATGAGCAGCATGCAAAGAGCCACGATCGCATACTCGCCGAGGTGCGCGATGTTGCGTCGGTCGTGTTCCGGCGCCCGCATGGAAATGGCGGCCGCGGCAAGGATGGCCACGAACGCAGCCCTGAGCAGGCCGGCGACCGTTCGGTGTGGCAGTGCTGCGATGTTGACCCTGATGCCGTCTTCCCAGTCCATGGTCTTGATGCGGATTGCGGGAGTGTCATGGAGCAGCCTGTAGGCCGCTCCGGTAAGCGACTGGTTGTCATGGCGCGCCTGCATGTAGCCGGGCGCGGCGGCGGAGACAAACGGCACGATCATCTGGCGCGTCCACGATGAAGTTGACTTGAAGGCCTGCTGGAATCCGAGTGCTGTTCCGGGGATGAGAACGAAGAAGGCGAAACCGGCTGCAGCC
>VGWI01000052.1 GCA_016873655.1 Lentisphaerota bacterium | reverse complement strand
GCTGGTTACGGCCATAGGCGCCGGCATAGGCGCTGACGACTTCGACGTGTCGAAGGTTCGTTACCACAAAATAATCATAATGACTGACGCGGACGTGGATGGATCTCACATCCGCACGCTTCTCCTGACCTTCTTCTATCGGCAGATGAAGCCCCTGCTGGATCACGGCTTCATCTACCTTGCGCAGCCTCCTCTCTACAAGGTGTCGTACAAGAAGAAGGAAGAGTACGTCGAGAACGAGGACCAGCTCACGCGGCGCCTGCTGGAAGTGGGCACCGGCGACATAACCTTTGTCTGTGAGTCGATGGGGAAGTCATTCAAGGGCAAGGATCTGCACGCGATACTCGACGCGATGACGCATATGGAACAGATCGCTCTCAGCCTTGCCCGCAAAGGCGTGGGGCTAGGCGAATATCTGGCAAAATACCGCCCGGGCAAGGGCGACTTCCCGCGGTATATCGTCACCATCGATGGGGAGGTGTCCGGTCAGCGGCATTTTGTCTATTCCGACGAGGAATTGAAGAGCCTTCGCGAGGAAGTCGAAAAGAGGGTGGGGAAGCAGCTGGAGATATTTGACGAGGAAGTGGACGACGAGACCCCCGATTCCGGGTTCCGGTGGTCGGAGGTGTACGCTGCTCAAACGCTGGGCAGGATATTCACCGCGCTGGGGAAGAAGGGGTTCAGCGCGGAAGACATCGTGGCGTCCTCTCCGCGCGATTTCGCCCTTGTGTTGAACGGCGGAACGGAACGCAGGCCGGTGCATTCTCTTCGGGGCCTGCTTGATGCAGTCCGTGAGCTTGGCCGGGCCGGCATGACGATCCAGCGGTACAAAGGTCTCGGCGAAATGAACCCGGAACAGCTCTACGAGACAACGATGGATCCGTTGACGCGGAAGCTGCTGAAGGTCGTGATGGAGCATCCGGCCGCCGCGGAGGACATTTTCACGACATTGATGGGCGAGGAAGTTGAGCCGCGCCGCCAGTTCATCGAAGAAAACGCGCTTAACGTGCGGAACCTGGACGTCTGATGACCGATACACCGCCAAACGAAGAAGTGGATTCCGGACGCATCGCCGACATCAACATCGACGAGGAGATGCGATCCTCGTACATCGATTACTCGATGAGTGTCATCGTGGGCCGTGCCCTGCCTGACGCCCGCGACGGCCTGAAGCCGGTTCACCGTCGTGTTCTCTTCGCGATGCGCGAGCTGGGGAATACCCACAACCGGCCCTACAAGAAGTCGGCGCGCGTGGTAGGCGACGTGATCGGCAAGTACCACCCGCACGGCGATCAGGCGGTGTACGACACAATCGTCCGCCTCGCGCAGGACTTCTCGCTGCGCTATCCGCTTGTGGACGGACAGGGCAACTTCGGCTCGATAGACGGTGATCCGCCGGCAGCGATGCGCTACACCGAGGTGCGCATGGACCAGCTTGCGGAGGAGATGCTGGCCGACATAGAGAAGGAAACGGTCAATTTCGGGCCGAACTACGACGAGTCGCTGGAGCAGCCGCTCGTGCTTCCGGCAAAGCTGCCGAACCTGCTCCTGAACGGTTCGACCGGTATCGCGGTTGGCATGGCCGCGAACATTCCGCCGCACAACCTGAACGAGGTTGTTGATGCGACACTGTACTGCATAGACAACCCGGAATGCGGTGTGGACGAGCTTCTGCCGATCGTCAGGGGGCCGGACTTCCCCACCGGCGGCATCGTGTGCGGGACCGAGCAGATCGTGCAGATGTACAAGACCGGCCGCGGGCAGATAAGGGTGCGCGGGAGGGCGTCCATCGGCGAGGGACGCCAGGGGAAAGAGGCGATCATCATCACCGAGATCCCCTACATGGTGAACAAGACGACCCTGATCGAGAACATCGCCAGGCTTGTTCACAACAAGACGGTCGAGGGGATCACCGATATCCGCGACGAGAGCAACAAGGAAGGCATCCGCATAGTCATCGAGCTCAAGCGCGGCACGGTTGCCAAAGTCCTGCTCAACAACATCTATAAGCACACGCAGCTTCAGACCACCGTTGGCGCGATCATGCTCGCGCTGGACGGCGGACAGCCGAAAGTGATGGATCTGAAGCAGATCATAACCTGTTTCACCCGGCACCGGTTTGAGGTAGTCACGCGGCGGTCCAAGTTCGAACTGCGCAAGGCGGAGGCCCGCGCGCACATCCTGGAAGGGCTGCGCATCGCGATAGACAACCTGGATGCCGTGGTCAAAACGATACGCGAGTCACGGAACAGGGACGAGGCGCGCCCTAAGCTGATGGAGCGGTTCGGACTGTCCGAGATACAGGCCAACGCCATTCTCGACATGCGGCTGTACCAGTTGACGGGCCTGGAGAGGCAGAAGCTCGAGGACGAGTACCTTGAGCTCATCAAGTACATCTCCTACCTCAAGGATCTTCTGGCCAACGAGCACAAGATATACGACGTGATAAAGGAAGAGTTGCGCCAGCTCCGCGGCAAGTACGGAGACGCGCGCAGGACCGACATCGTTCCTGCCGAGGGCGAGATAAACATGGAGGATCTGGTCGCAGACCGGCCCTGCATAATCACCGTAAGCCATGGCGGGTACATCAAGCGGGTTCCGATAAACACCTACCGCGCCCAGCGGCGCGGCGGGAAGGGCGTTTCGGGTATGGCCACGAAGGAGGAGGACTACGTCCAGCATCTCTTTGTAGCCAACACGCACGACTACATACTCTTCTTCACCGCGACGGGCATGGTGTTCTGGGAGAAGGTCTACGAAATCCCCGATGCGACGAGAACGGCGCGCGGCAAGTCCATCGCGAATCTTCTCAATATCCGTGATGACGAACGCATCGCGGCATTGATCAGGGTCCGCGAGTTTGCCGATGACAGGTTCCTTGTGATGGCGACGCGCAAGGGGGTGGTCAAGAAGACGAGTCTTGGCGCCTTCAAACATGTCCGGAAGGACAGCATAATCGCGATTAACATAGATGAAGGCGACTCGCTCATGGAAGTGAAGCCCACTTGCGGCCAGGACGAGATGATTCTCATCACACGCCGCGGCATGAGCATCAGGTTCTCCGAAAAGAACGTGAGGGCGCAGGGCAGGGCGACTCGGGGTGTGCGCGGCATTTCGCTCGCAGGCGATGATGTCGTCGAAAGCCTGGAAGTCGTGGGTCCGGATGCGACGCTTCTGGTGTGCACGGAGAACGGCTACGGGAAGCGGTCAGATTTCTCCGAGTACCGGACCCAGGGCCGCGGCGGCCGGGGCGTCATCGCGATAAGGACGTCAAAACGGAATGGCGAGGTCGTCGGCGCGCTGCCGGTGATGCAGAAGGATTCTGTGATGCTTGTGACCGCGAACGGCAAGATGATCAAGATGAACGTCGCGGATGTGAGCGTGATCGGCCGGGCGACGCAGGGCGTGAGGCTCATCCGGCTGGACGACGGCGACAAGCTTGTTTCGGTTACGACCGTTGAACCGGACGACGATTCGGATATTGCCCGCGCCGAAGCCGAGGAGCAGTCTGCGCCGAAGGTCGCGTATCAGCCCCCTTCGATGGATGAGTCCGACGGTGATCAGGCTTCTGACGAGGAACCCGGCGAGGACGCCTGACCGGCCCGGCGTTTCGCGGCGCGCCGGGGACGCGAGAAACTAACCATGGTCTGCCGGTAGGATTCGGGGAGCCCGACGTCGAACCGCCGGCCCTTCACAACCAGGCCGAAGAAGCCGTCCTCCTGCCGCACCTGGTCGAGGCACGAGGTCAGCTGGAATTCGCCGCGTTCCCTTGCCCCGCCGCGGATTCGTTCCTCTATGTGAGCGAACACTTCCGGCTTCAGCACGTACATGCCGAACACCGTGAGGAACGTATCCTTCTTCATTCCCTCCACCGCCAGGTTCTCACGGGCGTAGGCGGCGTCGGGTTTCTCCACGAAATCGGTCAGGGACAGGAGGGAGCCTTCCTCGGTCCATATGCCGGACACGCAGCCGAAGTTGCGCACCTCCCTGCCCGGCGTTTCCTGCAGTCCGACGACGCTTTTTCCGGCCTTGCCGTATGCGTCGATCAACTGACGGGCGCAGTTGGATTCAATGTCCGACTCGTAGAGGTGGTCACCCAGCATCAGCAGGAACGGCTCGCCGTTCACCCATTCGCGTGCGCACATCACCGCGTGGCCGAAACCTTCCTGTTCCGACTGGGTTACGAAGGTGATGCGGCGGCCGACTTCGAGCAGGTAGTCCGCGTACTTCTTGCTCTCCGCCGGGAGCTTGTTGAAGTTCTCGACCGCGGGCGGGCGCCTGAAGAAGTCCTCGAACAGTTCCTTGTCCTGAGGCTGAACGACGATGCAGACTTCTTCGATTCCGGCGGCCAGCGCTTCTTCGACGATGACCAGCATCACGGGTTTCATCCGGCCGTCGCTGCATAGAACCGGGAACAGCTCCTTCTTGATGGCCTTGGTTGCGGGAAACAGGCGCGTGCCGAACCCGGCGGCCGGGATAAGCGCCTTTCGCACGCGCGCCGCGGAGCGCACAACGAGGTCGAGGCATGGCATCTTCAGTTCCGTCTGGATGATCTCCATCACGCGTTTCTGGTCGTCGGCGTTGCGGACGAGGAACTGCGCCGAGCCGTCTCCCTGGGAGCCCACTCCCTTTCCCCCGAGGACGAGGTCCTGAACGGGCGGATAGGAGAGCACCTTGTGAAGAACCGGCGCGGTCAGCTCCTGCGGGCACACGGGCGCCACGCAGCGGTCGAACCCGGCCTGGGCCTCTTTCATCAGCGAGCCCAGTTTTTCGATGTCGCCGTTCTCTATCGCTTCGGCGGCGGCTCTGGTTATTCTTTCGCTGGTCGGGCCCAGATATCCCTGCACCGCCCGCTGCGCCTCGGTTTTCGCGAACGGGTAGCAGTGATTGAGCTGGTTGAGAATCTCGCGCGTGTCCTTCCCTGCGCAAAGGTCAACAATCACGTAGTAGAGGTCGCGCTTGACTGTCAGCTCGTCAACGTCCATGCGTTCGCCGTCGAATGTCATCATCGTCGGCCTGTTTCCGTAGGCGCAGCCCTGGTCCATTCTCCCGCAGCGCGACGGAGTCGTTATTTCTCCCAGGTAGGCGAACTCCATCTCCCCGCGGACGGTCATCTTGAGGTCGTAGAGCCGGTTGAAGGCGCGTGCGATGAGGACGCAGACCGCCGCGCTGGACGACAGCCCTTTCTTGATCGGCAGGTCGGTGAGATAGTTGTCCACCTCGAGGCCGCGGACTCGGTAGTGCGTCATGACCTGGTATGCCACGCCTGCGGCGTAACTGAACACGCCGCCGCGGCCCGCTTCTTCGAGCAGCGATTCGCGGTCCATGCGGATCTCGATCGAGCTTCGGCCCTGCCCGTCCTTGACTGTTGATCTGATGATGAGCTTGGACGGGTGCGGCTTCACATCGGCGTACAGGCCATGGTTGGTGCCGGTGATGATCGTCAGACCCCGTTCTATCTCGCCGTTGATCCGGCGGTAGCTGCCGGCCCAGTCGGTGTGTTCGCCGAACAGGCAAATTCGTCCCGGCACGAATATCTTCATGGTGTGATGCTCCGTATCAAGTTCCGGCAGTCCGGTTCCGCGGTCCGTCTTCTTGTAGCACACGGCGAAGCAGCGCTTCAAGCGCGCCCATGTCCGCAACGCGATGATTTGCGGTGGTTTCCGTTTCTCCGCCGGAAAGCAGGACTGTTCTGCATCCGGCGCGGCGACCGGCCTCGATATCGCGTTCCTGGTCGCCAACCATCCACGATGAGGCCAGGTCGATCCCGTGCCTTCGCGCCGCCTCCAGGAGCATGCCGGGCTGCGGCTTTCTGCACGTGCATTCGCCCCTGTCATGCGGGCAGTGGATGATGTCAAGAACGCGCAGGGATTCCCTCGCCAGTTCCGATTCCAGGCGCGCGTGTATCCTGTCCAGCTCGTGTTCGGTCAGTATCCCGAGCGCGACGGCGCGCTGGTTTGTGACGATTACCGCCTCGCAGCCGCTTGCCAGCACCGTACGAAGCACGTCGGTGAAGCCCGGGGTGATGACCAGGTCCTCAGCCCGTTCGACGTATCCGGCGCCGGGCGAAACGTTAACCACGCCGTCGCGATCGAAGAAGACGCATCGCTTCATATTCCTCCAGTAGCGGAGTTGCCGGTGCCGTGTCGTCCGCTCACAAAGACACGTTCCGCGTAAACTTGTCTGCGCACGAGCCCGGAAGTGCGGGCCACACAGCGGAGCCGGTGTTCGCCGGGCGGCAGTGTGTCCGAGTCAAACTCGATTTCGTTCCCGTGGCCGGCCGGCAGGCCGTCAACGTAGAAAGACATTCGACTGAAGTGCTCAATTCCGTCGGTCTTCACGGCAGCCGCCACTCTCACCCGCCCGCGCCATGCGCTGTCCGGGGGCCAGGAGGTGAACTCAACGGAGGCGCGGCTTCCGTAGGGTGACGCCAGCGGGTCGCCAACGGGCAGGATCTGGAGTGGGCAGAGGACCGACTGATAGAAGCTCTCGATGGCCGTGCATCCGGATGCATACAGGGGGAAGAAACGCGCGGAAGGAAACTTTGCCCAGATCGAGTAAGGTTCGCAAACCGTCCCGGCGGTGAGCGTTGCGCCAAGTCTTATCCATTCGCTGATCTTCGTCTGGTGCGGGCCGCTGTAGTCCGCGGCAAGGCTGGTGAGATGTTCCATCATGGCGCCGGGCAGCGGCCTGACGCGGCTGTCCATCTCGACGACAGGCGCGCCGGTCATGTATCCGATGACGTCCTGCGCCATGACGGGAAACGAGCCGGTGATCACTGCGGACATGCCGCTGTTCATGTGACGGAGTTCTGCCGCCGCTTCGCCGAACTGCCACGCCCGGCACTTGGACCGAACGTCGTCACGTTCGTGGAAATAGACGGTGCCTGCGGGGTGCGTGGAATCACTCCGCTTCCCGGCACGGAGGCAGCCCAGTATCTCGTTCACGGTGTTTCCGTGTTTGCCCGTAACCCCGAGCATCATCGCCGGGAGCGGCATGTCGTCGCGCAGCCACTCCGCGCAGGTATCGAATGTCTGAGGCGACTGTCCCCGGATGCCCTGCCTGTGGGGGCCTGCGAAGATGGGGGAGTTGAAAGTTCCTTTCCTTATCCTGTCTTCTTCCGGCAGAACACATCTTGCAAACGTCATCCCGGTTATGGAGACGGGCGTCGGTGTCGAAATGAGCATGGGGAACCCGCAGGAATAGACCCATGCAAGAATCTGTTTGCCCACTCCCCGGCGTTCGGCCTCGCGAGCGGCCGGTTCCCAGACGGATGACCGGAATGCATCCGGCGTCATGGCGCGCGCGTGTTCAGGGAGTCCGATGTCCAGCCTGACGATGTTGACCTGCGGCACGCCGCGCATCCTCGCGTATTCGGATGCCACAGTCTCTGAATCCTTCGAAGCCCGGTTGACAAGGAGGAGTATCTCGTGGGGGCCAAGGGCTTGGGCGGAGAGGGCGGTCAACGCCGCGGCGGTTGCTGTCAGGAACCTCTTCACTCGCTCGAATTGTACATACAATGCGGGCGACGCGCACGGAAATCAGTCTGTGCCGGCCCGCTTTTTTGGTTCGATCATGGAGCCCGGTGCGCATATAAGGTGCGGCGTGAAGACGTTGCCGAACATAGTCCTGGTCGGATTCATGGGTACGGGGAAGACGACGGTGGGCCGTCTGCTGGCCGCGAGGCTGGGCATGGAATTTGTCGATGCTGACGACGTGATAGTTGCGCGCGAGGGCCGGGCCATTTCGGACATTTTCGCCAGCAGCGGCGAACCCTATTTCAGGGCTGTTGAACGAAAGGTGGTGTCCGGTCTGGCCGCGCGCCGCGGCCTCGTCGTCGCCGCGGGCGGAGGCGTTGTTCTCAACCAGGCCAATCTCGATGACCTCGGACGCGACGGATTCGTTGTGTGCCTGACCGCCGAACCGGCAACGGTCCTTTCCCGCGTGCAACAAGACACGTCGCGGCCACTGCTTGCGGGGGATGACAAGCTTTCCAGGATCACGGCTCTGCTGGAGAAGCGGCGTCCGCTGTACGATGCCGTGCCGCGTCGCGTCGCCACCGATTCACTTAAGCCGGAGGAGATCGCCGGACGCATAGAGAGTCAGTACAGGACTTTTCTTTCAGGGCGCGGTTCCCGGGGCGAGGCGTGACTCACGGCGGGCAGGGAGCATGCAGTCCACCAGGGGGCGGTTCCGGGCCGGGCGGTGTGCGGATAGGCAGGAAGGTTTACCGGAACTCGGCGGCTCTCTTCTGGCCGGGTTTCCTGGACGGCTTGTCGAACCGGCCGGGCCGCGTATCGTTCTTCGAGTTGAGCGCCGCATGTTGCGGGCCGATCAGCCGCGACATTCTCTTTCCCGACCGCGCTCTGCGCAGGGACCTGGAAAGAGCGTTGAAGGAAGGGAGTGCGGGACGACTGGCGGATGCAGTGGCCGAGCTGGCAATGCTCGGGCCGCCGGGGCCGGTGCGACTGAAGCTGGTCGGGGAGGACTCGTCGGAGACCGTCGAGACCATGCCGGAGTCAGTTAACGCCGAAACGTTCGTCTTTCTCGTCGCATGGCTGCTGGAGTGGGCCGGGGTTCCCGAGACGCGATGGAACGGGCCGGTCCCGGATCACGTCGTGGAAATCCGGGATTTATACGGGAGCGGCGTGCGATCCCTGCGTTTCTCCCTCTTCCGGCGCCATCTGTCAGAGGGGTTGGAAGAGGCAACGCTCAGGGGCAGGGCGGAGCCAGACACTCAGTCCTGACTTGCGAATACAACGGCTCCGTAGCCCACGACCCACTCGCCGCGGCTTTCGGGGTGGTCGTCGCCGCTGTTGCGGTAATGAAGAACCTTCCCTTCCCGGCAGCCCATGGCCGATGAGACGCGCATGACCGTCAACAGGGGTCCGACGCCGCAGCAGACCTGTTTTGCGGGACTCCAGCGTGCCGCGAGGGCCGCCGTGTCAAGCGAGGCGATGATCTTGAGAGTGTGCTGATCCGTTTCGCGGACGAGGTCGTAGTCAGGGTCGTGCAGCAGGTCAGTGCTTGCGACGACCAGCAGCCTCCTGCCTGCCGCCGCGGCTGTTATCGCCTTGGCCAGCGCGTCAACCGTGGCTTCGCCGTGATCGCCCATGATTCCGACCACGATGGGGACACCGGGCAATGCGCGCTGAACGAAGGGCACGAGATTCTCCGCCGAATGCTCTCCCGCGTGCGGCGTGTTCATCGGTCGTATCAGCGGGCTTGCCGAGGTCAGCGCGGCGACAAGCGCTCGATCGAGTTTCGCGGGGCCGAGCGGCGTTTCAAGCGCGACGGCGTCCATGACCGCCACGCCCTGGAAAGAAGCGCGGTGACCGAAGCCCAGAATGACGACGGCGTCCGGCTTGCCGCCGGATGCGGCGTTGTCGCTGATTGCCCGGAACGTGTACCCGGCAACCGGGCCGGAATACTGGTATCCGGCATGCGGTGCGATCGCGCAGACTATGCGGCCTGTTACCTCCGCCGTCTTTGCCTCCGACATGTAGCGGTCAACCGCCTTCTCCAGCTCCGGCCTGGAACCGGGGAACCAGCGTCCGGCCCCGTGAGCGCGAAGAGTGGCAACTGAATCCGAGTTATTCATGGGCGCCTCCCTGCCGTCCGCGCAGCCGGATGAAGCGACAAGCCATGCGGCTGCGGCTGCGACGATGAATGAATAGCCCCTCATGCGGCGTTCCTCTGCCCGAAGCATAGGCCCGATTGCGGCTCCCGACAAGTGCGAGCGGCGGGGAACTTGACGTGCGGGGTCAGGCCCCGCGTTCCTCGCGTTTGACGGCTTTCCAGTGACCGTCCATCTCCTCAAGTGTTGATTCAGACAGTTCCCTGCCGGAGGCGCGGACGCGGCGTTCGACTTCCTGCAGGCGTCGCGTGAATTTTGCGGTGGTTCCGTGCAATGCTTCCTCGGCCTGTATGCCGTGGAAGCGAGCGAGGTTCGTGACGGCAAAGAGAAGGTCGCCTATTTCCTCGCGCATGTCTTCCTTCACTCCCGATTCGATTGCCGCGACGGTTTCGCGCAGCTCTTCATCGACCTTGGCGGTGACGTCTTCGTGGCGTTCCCAGTCGAACCCGACGCGTGCGGCGCGGGACTGGACACGCTGTGCGCGCTGGAGCGCCGGGAGCGAGGCTGGCACGCCTTCGAGGATCCGTCGCCTGTTACCGTCGGAGTCGGATTCCGCGGACTTGATGGCTTCCCAGTTCCGGGTGACTTCGGATGAATCCGCGGCACTGGCGTCCGCGAAGACGTGCGGGTGCCTGCGTACAAGCTTGTCGGCGATGATTTCGGCTACTGAGTCGAATGACCCGGTTTCGTTCTCGTTCAGCAGCTGCGCGTGGAGCGCGACCTGCAGCAGCACGTCGCCGAGTTCTTCCGACATCCTTGCCGTGTCGCCGGAGTCGATCGCTTCCATGAGCTCGTGGCATTCCTCGAGCAGGAACGGCTTCAGTGAAGCGTGTGTCTGTTCCCGGTCCCAGGGGCATCCGTCCGGTGCGCGAAGGCGGCGCACTGTCTCAATCAGGCGCGCGACGGCTCCCTGCGGAGCAGGTGTTCCGGCGGGCCCTTTCACTGTTTTTCCCGCAGCCGGCCGGATGTGCGCACGGCGCAGAAATCGCGGCCGCACATGGAGCAGTGGTCCGAATCCCCCGGTTCCTGCGACCGGCCGCGTTCATAGCGGGCTCTTGCGGTTTGCCCGTCAATCGCCAGACTGAACTGCTTCTGCCAGTCCAAGCTGCGCCGGGCATCGGCCATCCGGTCATCCCAGTCGCGCGCTCCCGGCAACCCTCTTGCGACATCGGCGGCATGGGCGGCGATGCGGTAGGCGACGATCCCCTGCCGGACGTCGTCTTCCGTCGGCAGTGCGAGGTGTTCGGACGGAGTGACGTAGCACAGGAGTGACGCCCCGTGGAACGCCGCCGCGGTGGCGCCTATGGCGGAGGTTATGTGGTCGTAGCCTGGGGCGACGTCGGTGACGACCGGGCCGAGCACGTAGAAAGGCGCGCCGTGGCAGACCTCGCGTTCGCGCTCCATGTTCATTGCTATCTGTCCGAACGGGACATGGCCAGGCCCTTCCACCATCGCTTGCACGCCGGCTTCGCGGCAGCGCAGAACAAGCTCGCCGAGGACATCAAGTTCGGCGAACTGTGCCTCGTCGCTGGCGTCGGCCAGGCAGCCTGGGCGCAGCCCGTCTCCAAGCGAAACAGTCACATCGTGCTCCGCGCAAATGGCCATGATGCTGTCCCATGTCTCGTAGAGAGGGTTTTCCCTGTCGTACGTTGACATCCATTCGGCGAGTATGGCGCCGCCGCGGCTTACGATCCCGAGGCGGCGGCGTATGGCCATCGGCACGTGTTTCTTGAGCAGTCCTGCGTGGAGAGTCATGAAATCGACGCCCTGTTCGGCCTGCTCGCGAATAACGTCAATCAAGCCGGTCGCCGTGAGGCTGGCCATGCTGCCGCCGGCGCGGGACCATGCCTCGTAGATCGGCACAGTGCCGAACGGCAGCGGGCACTCCGCGAGCAGGGAGCGCCTGATGTCGCCAAGGTCGGAGCCGACGCTCAGGTCCATCACAAAATCGGCTCCGGCGGAGACGGCCGTGAGCAGTTTAAGAAGTTCTTCGCCGGTCGAGGAGCAGTACGCCGAGCGGCCTATGTTCGCGTTGACTTTTGTCCTGAACAGGCGTCCGGCAACGACAGGTTCCAGGCGCACGTGAGCCGGGTTGCATGGGAGCACGGCTTCGCCCGTGGCCAGCGCGCTCATCACGGTTTCTGCGGAAACCGATTCGCGCGCCGAGGCGGACTTCATGGCGGGGGTTACTGTTCCTTCGATCGCGTGGCAGTACTGGGTCTTCATAAAATAACTCCATTCCGGGGTCGCCGTGACGCCGGAGATCCGACGGGCAGGCGGGGTGACCGTGTCAGCCGGCAAACAGGCGCAAGAGGCGGTCGGCCGATACATCCTCTATTGAGTCGCACACGGCGTCAGCGCCGCTGAAGTCCTGGAAGGCCGTGAACTGGTCGGGGACGGCCACGACCCGCATGCCGGCGCTGATCGCCGAGCGCGCCGCCGTGCGGCTTGTCACAAGCGCAGCACACATGGTTGGCTTCACGTGGAGCGATTTCGCCAGTTTCAGCCACGAATCCGGAGATGGGAACGGCTTGTCTGTGTCGCCGACCGGCATGACGCGAACGGCCATGTCGGAGAGACCGAAGCGCTCCGCGAGCGCAGTTGAGGTCTCGGGCTCCAGCGCGGTGAGGCATCCGGCCAAGGTCTCGTTCTGAAGCACGGCATCCAGCAATGACCGAAGCACCGGGCAGAAAGAGACCTTGCCGTCACCATAGTGGGCGGCTATGTCCTGACTGATATCCGCGCTGAGCTTCGTTTCCGCCGATTTCGAGAGGTTCATGGCCGCCAGGAATGATGGCAATGCGCATTTCACGGACTTGGCGGTGAAATGGCGCTGGAAGTCCACAATCGTGAAAGGGATGGAGCGCGCGTGCAGCTTCTTGCGCAATGTCTCGAAAACACGCAGCCTGCCGCTGGTGCCGAGGTTCTCAAGTTCGAACAATACGGCGGTTCTTGCTGCCGGCGCGCGGGGTACCATGGGTTTCGATGCCTTTGATCTATGGCTTTTCATGTTCGCCAAAAGGGCAGGACGATCAGGGTGCCGGAGTATAGAAAGGGGAATCCACCACGTCAACTGCGCGCGACCCGCCCCTGACCCCCTGACGCGCGGGGCACAGCGCATGGAAAGCGTGGGGAATCGCATCCGTAAGATCCGGTGCGACCATGGCGGCTTCGGACTTCCGCCACGCGGCCAAGTCGCCTGCCCGGCCATGTATCCACACCCCTAGCTGCGCCGCGGCGCGCGGATCGCTCACCTGTGCCGCGAGGCCGGCGATCAGCCCGGCAAGGACATCGCCTGTTCCTCCTGTCGCCATGCCGGGGTTGCCGGTCAGGTTGATTGCCGTTGGCATGCCGGGCGCGGCGACAAGTGTCCCGGCACCCTTGAGGACAACGACGGCCCCGCTTTTCTCGCAGGCGGATCGGGCTGAGCCCGCCCGGTCCGCCTGTACAGCCGCGGCGTCCGAACACATCATCCGCGCCATTTCGCCGGGGTGGGGGGTGATGACGAGTTTCTCGAACTGTCCCTTCAGAGCGCCAATGCGTCCGGCGTGGACGTTCAGTGCATCCGCGTCAAGAATCACCGTTTTCTTTCCCGCTATGCCGGCGAGCCAGAAGACGATCCGGGCCGTTTCCTCGTGCGCGGTCATGCCTGGGCCCACGACGATCGAGTCGGCAGCGGATATGACGGCGGATACCGACTTGACTCCCTCGGCCGAGAGCCAGCCGGAAGGCGAAGTGTCCACACCGTGGACCATCGTCTCCGGCGCAAACGCCCCCACCGTGCCCGCCACGGAACGGGGTGTCACCACTGAGACGAGGCCCGCTCCGGCCCGCGATGCGGCGCGGGCGGCCAGTGCGGCGGCGCCGGAGAAGCCCGGCGCGCCGCCGATGATGCAAACACGGCCGAAATCGCCCTTGTGCGCGGAGCGGCTCCGGCGCGGAATTGTCATTCCGGTGTCCAGAGGAGTTATCAGTTCGAGTTCGCCCGCCGGGTCGAACGGAATGCCCGGCGGGAGTCCGATGTCGCCAACCACGACCGATCCGCTACGGTCAAGGCCGGCCGGGCAGGCGAGCCCTGTCTTGGGCATGCCCAGCGTCACGGTCAGGTCGGCTGTCACGGCATCGCCCGGCGCGGCGCCGGTATCGGCATCCATGCCGGACGGGATATCCGCGGCGACTATTTTCGCCGTGCCTGACATGCGCATGGCACGGCGCACGGCGGAGGCGGCAACGCCTCTGGGTGCGCCGCGGTTCGAGCCGGTGCCGAGGACGGCGTCTATCACAACGTCGGCATCGTTCGGCAGGTCCGCGGCGGCGTTCCAGTCGCTGTCTTCAGGGAGAAAAAAAACCTCTACGCTGGTACCGGTCAGACGGGCGTGGCTTGTCTTCGCATCCGGCGACAGGGATCCCTGGCCGCCGGCAACCAGAACGCGGACGCGTGCGCCCCATGCCGAGAGATGGCGCGCGGCAACAAACCCGTCGCCGCCGTTGTTTCCTCGTCCGGCGAGTACCTCGACTGTCATCCGTCGCGCTGGAAGTGCGTTCAGGACGGCCCATGCCTCCGATGCCACCGCGAAACCGGCCTTCTCCATCAGATGTTCAGCGGGGACGCCGGCCTTCTCTATCGCGTGGCGGTCAATGTTCCTCATGGTCGCGGCGGTCACGAATCTCATGGCGGACTCCGTTCAGCAGAGCAGGGCTTTCCGTTGGACACGAGCAATGCGTGCGCGACGGTATGAGTGCGGGTGTGCGAGAGGCTGACCAGGACTTCCGAGATCTCCATCGAATCAGCCATCGTACGGCCTTTCTCGCTGAGCCTGACGGAAGGCGCGCCGGTGACGGTGTTGCGCACCACCTCGATGTCCAGCCAGCCGATGGAAGGGCCCATGCCGGTGCCGAAAGCCTTGGAGACGGCTTCCTTCACGGCGAACCGGCCTGCATAATGATCGCACGGGCAAGCCTTCGATTCGCAGTAGGCCTGTTCCTCGGGCAGGAACACCTTGTCACGAAAACGCGTGCCCCACTTATCCAGCATCTCGCGGATACGCGCGTTTTCAACGAGGTCAATTCCCGCGCCGACTATGCAGCCTCCGTTCACTTTACCTTTCGAGCCCTTTCCCCGCCGCGGTATGGCACCATTGCCCGGAGCATCTCCCTGACGGCCTCCGCCATGCCGACCATGACCGCGCGCGCGACTATGCTGTGTCCGATGTTCAGCGTGTCAAGGTGCGGTATGGCGAGGATGCCTGGCATGTTGGACGTGTTGATCCCGTGCCCGGCGTTAACCTGCAGGCCCATGTCGTGGGCCGCGGCGGCGGCTTCCCTGAGGCGTTTCAGTTCGCGTTCCGCCGCACGGCCGGTCGAATCGCAGAACTTGCCCGTGTGCAATTCAACCACGGGCGCGCCGATACCCAGCGCGGCCCGCAACTGGGCGATATCGGGTTCGATGAAAAGGCTGACCGCTATTCCTGCATCGGAGAGCCGCCGGACGTTGCGGGCGAGGGAAGCGCCGCCGGCGATGACGTTCAGTCCTCCCTCGGTCGTCAGTTCCTCTCTGCGTTCGGGGACTATGCACACTTCATCCGGCGCGACTTCCAGTGCGATCCGGACTATGGACCCGGCGTTGGCCATTTCCAGGTTGAGGCGTGTGCGCACCGTGCGGCGCAGGGCGAAAACGTCGGAGTCCTGAATATGCCGGCGATCCTCGCGCAGATGGATCGTTATACCGTGAGCGCCGGCCTTCTCGCAGAGCGAGGCCGCCTCGACGAGGCTTGGGTAGGCGGTCTTCCTTACCTGGCGGACCGTCGCCACGTGGTCAATGTTCACACCGAGCTGGAGTTTCCTGCCGGCCATCCTGCAAAGCTCCTTTGCGCCGTTCGCGGCAGCGCGAATTATGACGCGCCCGGCGGTGAATGCCAGCGGATTGTATTCTGGCCGGGAGCGCAGGCGGCGCATCAGGGCGGAGATTGCCCTTGCTTTCGGGCTATTCCGACACGAATATACGGCCCTTCATTTGCGGATAACCTACACGGAGCGTTGATGATGGACCCCGAGAAGACGGTGGCCGAAGAAAGCGGAAGCACTCAGTCGCCGGCCGTGCCTGAAGAATTGCTGCCGGTCGTGAAGTTCTGGAAGGAGCAGGGCGTTGCGTTCCTGCTTACCATCGCGGTTGTTGCGGCCCTGGCGGCGTTCGGCGGATTTCTGTTGAACCGTCACCGCCAGAAAGAGGCCGAGGCGTGGTCGCGGTTGATGCTTGTGAACAGTTCGACCGGCATGGAGGAGTTTCTGAAAGAGTTCGGGGGGACATCCTCGGCTCCTCTGGCGCTGCTGCTGGCGGCGAAGGCCGATTTTAACGCCGGGCAGTTCGATGTCGCCGCAACCCGATACATCGAGTTTCAGTCGAAGTATCCGAAACACCAGATGGTCCTGGTCGCGGAAGTGGGCGGGATCCACTGCATGGAAGCCAAGGGCGAGACGTCCAGGGCGCTCGATGCCTTCAATGCGTTTGCCGAGAACCATCCGCATCATTTCCTCTATCCGGTAGTGGTCATCGGCAAGGCGCGCTGCCTGGAGGCGCTCGGGAAAGCCGACAACGCAAGGGTTGTCTACGAGGATTTTGTGACAGCGCACCCGGAAAGCCCCTGGAGAGATGTTGTTTCCGGATCGCTTGAGCGGCTTGAGAAGAACCGCAGGTCCGGTCCGGCCACGGGCAGTGAAGCACTCACCCCCGCGCAGGCCATTCCCCAAGCGGGCCCGACAAACCTGATGATGGAATTCGGGCCTGTCGAAATCGTTGAATAGTCTGCTGTCGGCAGCGGTCCGGCAGACAGAACTCTACGAATTCTTTTTCGCAGTCCCGTCGCCGTCTGTGTTGAGCTTGGGCTGATCCGGCTTGGTGCCCTCTTCACGCCCCTTCTTGAACTCGCCGAGGCTGCGTCCAAGAGAACGTGCCAGGTCCGGCAGACGCTTGCTGCCGAACAGCAGCAGTATGACGAGCAGTACGAGAATGATTTCCCAGGGGCCGCTGAACACTTTGTACCTCCTCCCGCACAGGCGGGCGGTCTGGATGCCTGACGCAGAGCCATGATGACACCACGCCCCGCGCATATCAAGCCCCGGCGGGTGGCGGGGTTCGGCGCGGCGTCGGGTGAGGTCACGCGCGGCGTTTGCCCGCGGAGGCGATTTCGCGGCGGGTTTCGCGGTCGGCGGTGCGGCGCTTCAGGGTTTCACGTTTGTCGCCGTGTGTTTTGCCTTTGCAAATGCCTATCTCAACCTTCACCCATCCGCGGCGAATGTTGACGGCCAGCGGCACCAGCGCGCAGCCCTTTTCCTCTGCCGCGGCGCGGAGCTTTTCGATCTCGCGCCGGTGCAGCAGAAGACGGCGCGGACGGACCGGGTCGTGGTTGAAGCGGTTGCCCTGTTCGTAGGGAGGGATGTTCAGGCCGTGAAGAACAAGCCCACCGCGCTCGGCCTTCGCGTAAGAGCCGGCCATGCCGACTTCGCCGGCGCGGACGGATTTCACCTCCGTGCCTGCGAGTTCGATTCCCGCCTCGATGCGGTCAAGAACGTGGAAGTCGTGGAAAGCCTTGCGGTTGGCTGCCACTTTCAGAAAAGAAGAATCGGATGAAGCAGTCATGCGCGGTTACCTCGCAGCCCGGAACGGCGCCGGTATCCCCGCATGCCCCGGCGGGCGTCAGCTCTGTGCCTTTTCAGCGGCAGCCGAGGCGGACTCGAAATCGATTTCGGCTATCAGTTTGCCTTCGGCGATCTCGCGAAGGGCGATATCCAGCTTGTCCTCGTTCGGGCTGGAGGGCTTCACATAGGGGCGCATGCCGGCGTTGAGCTGTCGCACGCGCTTTGACACCATGTTGATCAGGACCGGTATGCTTGGAACCCGCTCCCTGGCCTTATCAAGATTCTCGACGTTCAAGACACACCCTCCATCTTCTCCAGACTGCCGCCCGGCGCGCGGCGCGCCGGACAGGCCGAAAAACGGGAACGGGGCGCATGGTATGCGCCCCGTTCCACTCAGTCAACCTCTATCGGCTCAGTACATGTCCATGCCGCCGCCATGGCCGCCCGGGGCCGGAGGAGGAGCGTCCTTCTCCGGTATTTCGGTAACCATGCACTCGGTCGTCAGGAGCAGGCCGGCGATGCTGGCCGCGTTCTGCAGGGCAGAGCGCGTGACCTTCGCCGGATCCAGCACCCCGTCCGCGACGAGGTCGGCGTACTTACCGGTTGCCACGTTGAACCCGTAGTTGGCCTTGCCGCCCTTGACGGCTTCGACGATCAGGGCGCCTTCCATGCCGGCGTTGTTAACCAGCTGGCGCAAAGGAGCTTCGAGGCTGCGTCTGACTATCTGCACGCCAACCGCCTCGTCGCCGCTTTCGGAGTCGAACTTGTCGAGAGCCTTCTGGGCCCTGAGCAGTGCGACGCCGCCGCCTGCGACAACGCCTTCCTCGACCGCGGCGCGCGTGGCGTGGAGAGCATCCTCGACACGGGCCTTCTTCTCCTTCATCTCGGTTTCGGTCGCGGCGCCGACATTGATCACCGCAACGCCGCCGGCCAGCTTCGCGAGGCGCTCCTGGAGCTTCTCGCGGTCGTAGTCCGACGTCGTCTCATCTATCTGGCGCTTGATCTGGGCGACACGGCCCTGGATATCCGAGGTCTTGCCGGAGCCTTCGACGATCGTTGTGTTTTCCTTGTCGATCGTTATGCGCTTCGCGCGTCCAAGGTCGGACACCGTGACGTTCTCGAGCTTGATGCCGAGGTCCTCGGTGATGCACTTGCCGCCCGTGAGGATGGCAATGTCTTCGAGCATCGCCTTGCGGCGGTCGCCGAAGCCCGGGGCCTTGACAGCGCAGCACTGGAGGGTGCCGCGGAGCCTGTTGACCACGAGTGTCGCGAGGGCTTCGCCCTCAACGTCCTCTGCGATGATCAGCAGCGGCTTGCTTGCCTTGGCTACGTTCTGCAGCAGCGGCAGCAGGTCCTGCAGGCTCGAGATCTTCTTCTCGTTGATCAGGATGTAGGCATCCTCCAGCACCGCTTCCATCGTTTCCGTATTGGTCGCGAAGTAGGGGGAGAGATAGCCCTTGTCGAACTGCATGCCCTCGACGACATCCAGTGTCGTCTCGATGGTCTTGGCCTCTTCGACGGTGATTGTGCCGTCCTTGCCGACCTTGTCCATCGCTTCGGCGATGATTTCGCCGATCGTCCTGTCGCCGTTGGCGGAGATGGTCGCGACCTGCGAGATCTCGCTGTGGTCCTTGACCTTCTTCGACATCTTGGCGATCGCTTCCACGACTGCCTCGGTCGCGCGGTCAATGCCACGCTTGAGGCTCATCGGGTTCGCGCCGGCCGTCACGTTGCGCAGGCCTTCGCGGTAGATCA
>VGWI01000051.1 GCA_016873655.1 Lentisphaerota bacterium | reverse complement strand
GATGCTCTTCAACAACGATGGCCGACTGGTGGTCTGCGACGGCGCGCGCCCGGCGGGAACCGAATGGGTCGTGCTGATGAACCACACGCCGCGCGCGGCCGGCGCCTGGGCGCGGCTGACGGTCCGGGCCGATTACGCCTCGCAGACGTGGAATCTCTACCTCGACGGCACGGCCGTGGCTGAGAACCTCGGTTTCGCCTCGCCGCAGACACGGCCCACCTGTTTTTCGATCGAAGGATCGGGCGGAGTTGTGGACGATCTGTACGTGGGCCTCGCCCAGCCCGCCGGTTTCCCCGGCGCGGGCAATCTCGTTCCCGACGACTGGTATCTGGGCTATTTCGGCGGGATCCGTGCCGACGGCGCCGATTCCGACGGCGACCGGATGAGCAATCGGGAAGAGTACCTCGCCGGAACCAACCCGGACGACGACACCTCTTATCTCGGATTCACCAAACTCCCCGTTGGCGGGGTTGCAGGCGAATTCCTGGTGCGGTGGCAGAGCGTCTCGAACAAGCTGTACACCCTGCAGGCGTCAACGAATTTGACAGACGGTTTTAACCTGATTCTCGGATCGAACATCCTCGCCACGCCGCCGGATAACGTGCATACGGACAGCGTGGGGAGCGTGCGGACGAAGTTCTATCGGCTTCTGCTGGAAGATTAGGACCCGTTTCGGAGAAGACAACGGCGCAACGCGGGGGGTCTTCGGGTGCGGCGGGAGCGGTTGGGTGCTGCTATCGGGATCGGGACCGAAATCTTCGCGAAAGCCAGAAATTCGGCCCCGATAGCGATTTCGATTTCGACTGGTTGGCTGTGCTCATCACTAGAATGAGAATTTCTGATTCACCCCTCCCGATTTGACGCCCCACCCTGATTCAGCTATAGTATTACCCTATCAAGTCGTTCCTTTCAGACCGGTCATCGGGCGTTTGCCCGTGCCGACTGACAAGCGATTTCTTATCAGTCAATGGGGTGGAGCAGAATATGCCTAAGAAGCCATTTGGATGGGTAGTTGTCGGCAGTCTGACGGGTGTTCTTGCGGTCGGGCTGTGGGGCCTGTTTTCAAAAAGCGGTTTTTCTGCAAGTCAGGGCCGGGCTGTTTCTCAAGGTGTCGTGCTGGATGCGGCCGTGGGCGCCACAGCAGTGCCAGGGGAAGATTCGCCGGCTTCCGGGCCCACGGATGAACAGGGTGCGCCACCGCTCGCGCCGCCGTTATCGGACTCGCCCCTGACTCCGACCGCCGGTGTTCCGTCCAGGCTGCCTGCGCCATCCCGCCCGAACACGCACGTGGCCAGCCCGCTGGCAGCCGGGAACGAAGGTGTGATGGACCCGGGCGGCGTGAAGGACCGCTACACGGCGAACGAGATCCTCGACGAGCGCACCAGCCCGCCCGACGCCAACGGCCAGTACGAGCGCGTGCGGGTTGTGAAGACCCGCATGAAGTATCCGCTGGTCAGGGTGGTGGATAGGCTTCAGGTGTCAGGTGTCAGGGGCCAGGTGTCAGGAGTCCTGAGTCCTGAGTCCGGCGTCCCTTCCCCTGCCACTCGCCACTCACCACTCGACACTCTGTTGAGCCAGACCGCCATGGTCGCCAACCACGTGACCTTGAAGGTTACGGAAGGGACGACCGAGGCCCAGTTGGCGGCTTATGCGCAGGCCCATGGCGGCACAATCCTGCGCAAGCTGCGGGTGCCGGGTCCGGGAACCTATCTGGTGGCATTCGACCAGGCCACGGTGGACACGGTCCCGAATGCCGTGGCGGCGCTGAGTCATCCCTCCGCCCCGGTGGAATACGTGAACCCGGACTACGTGGTGTATGCGACGCAAACTTTTCCGAATGACCCGCGATTCAGCGAGCTGTACGGGATGCACAACACCAGCCAGATCGCAGCCACCGGCACGGTGGTTTCGGCCACGAACACGGTGTCCGGATCGGCGATCGCCTTTTCCCCGGTCACAAACGGCGTGACCGGCACGCTGTACCACTGCGGGATCGGGAATCCAGGCGACTTCCCGGCGGGGGTCAGCAACAACATCGCCCTGATCCAGCGCGGAACGCTGACCTTCGCGGAGAAGGCGGCCAACGCCAAGGCGAAGGGCGCGACGGCCGTGATCATCTACAACAACGTCTACGGCGACCTTTTGGGGACATTCCAGGTAGCCGGTGCATGGCTGCCGTCGCTCGCGATATCGGATACGGACGGAGCGCTGCTGTTGACGCGGACGAACACAGCCGTGACCGTGTCGGTTTACGGCTGCAAGTTCGACGCCGACATTGACGCGCCCGAAGCGTGGGACATCTCCACCGGCAGCACGAATATCGTGGTGGGCGTCATCGACACCGGCATTGACTACAACCACCCCGACCTGGCCGCGAACATGTGGGTCAACACGCTCGAGCTCAATGGAACCCCTGGCGTGGACGACGACGGCAACGGGTTCATTGACGACGTGCACGGCTACGACTTCGTCAACGATGACGGGGATCCCATGGACGATCACTTCCACGGCACTCACTGCGCCGGCACCATCGGTGGTGTCGGAAACAACGGCATCGGCGTGGCGGGCGTGTGCTGGACCGTCCGCATGATGGGCCTGAAGTTCCTCAGCTCGGAGGGCGGCGGCAATTCGTCCGACGCCATGGAGGCGGTCTACTATGCAACCGCAAACGGCGCGAAACTGACGTCGAACTCGTGGGGCGGCGGCGGTTATGACAATGCGCTGCGCGACGCGATCATTGATGCGGGCAATCACGGCCTTCTCTTCGTGGCAGCGGCCGGGAACTCGGCCGGCAACAATGATGTGTTCCCCACCTATCCCGGCAGTTACGACTGCTCGAACATCATTGCCGTGGCCGCCACGGACTACAACGATGCGCTGGCCGGCTTCTCCTGCTATGGCGCCACAACCGTGGATATCGGCGCGCCGGGCGTGAACATCCTCAGTTGCTTCCCGACCCACATGACCCAGGCCATGACGGATGGCGGGTATTCGACCAACTACGCCTCGATCAGCGGCACGTCGATGGCCACGCCGGCCGTGGCCGGCGCGTGTGCGCTGCTGGCGTTGGTGCATCCGGAACTGACCCTGGCCCAGTGGCGGGCGCAACTCCTGCTCCAGGCCGATCCCGTGCCGGCCCTGGAGGGCAAATGCTTCACCGGCGCGCGCCTGAATGTCTTCCAGGCGTTGACAGTCTCGGCCACGCCGGTCCTGCGCCTGTGGAGCAAAAGTGTCAGAGATCCGGCGCCCGGCGGAAACGGCGACGGCCTGATCAATCCCGGCGAAACAGGAAAAGTCTCCGTGGTGTTGCTCAACGGTGGCATGAACACGGCCACGGGGGTCACCGCAACGTTGACATCCACCCATCCCATGGTCGCGGTCGTCTCCAACACCGTGACCTTCGAGGATATCGCCGGGTTCAGCCAAGGACCGTCGCTCAACGACTTTGTCTTCTCGGTCGCCACCGACTGCCCGCCGCAAGTGGTCTCGTTCCAGATGGTCGCGACGGACACCGCCGGCGGCGCATGGACCAACACGCTCCTGGTCCGGGTGCGCAGCATGAGCCGCATCTCCGGCGCCGTCACCTTCAATGGGGCGCCTGCAGAAGGTTATCGGGTCAACTATGACGGTCGTGCCAAGAGTGTCTTAACGGACAGCGAGGGCCATTACTCGATCGACGTGCTGGACGGAACCTATCTCGTGTACGTGGTGCATCCGACGATTGAAAACCTGTTTTCCGATATGGTGCAGGTGACCGTGCCGCCAGCCGCCACCAATGTTGATTTCGCCATGCTTGCGGCAACGATCTCAGGCCGTGTGACAGACGCCCGGACCGGAAATCCGCTGACGGGCGCCACCGTGGATTACTATATTTCGGGCCCCGCAGGTGAGCCACCTTATTGGTACTCGTGGGTGCTGCGCGGATCCACGACGGTGGACGCGAATGGCGAGTACTCCCTGATCACGGCCATGGGCGCGACGTCCACCGTGTTTGTTACGGCCTGGACCGCAGGCTACTCCAACCCGGCTCCGCGCGAGGTGATTCTGCCGCCCGGCACCCAGAATGTGGACTTTGCGATGTCCGCGCCGGATGTCAACATCGGCGTCACGCCGTCAGCGATTCACGCGGCCGGCGTGCTCGGGCAAACGGTTACCCAGACGCTCGTCATCGCCAACTCCGGCGGAGGTAGCCTCCCCTGGACACTCTGGAACGAAAGCAACGAGGGAACCGCAACCGCCGGGCAGAGGATCCGCACCATCAAAGTGGCAAGCGAATGTGTTTTGCCGTACAGCGCGGCGTTCGACGGCAGCGCACTCTGCCTGGTGCAGGACTGGAGTCCGAAGGGCTTGTTTCGTCTTAACCCCGCTAACGGCGCCTTGCTGAATGCGTGGACCGATCAGGAAATCAGGAACATCACGCCGAATGCCTGGTGGGGATTGGACTGGGACGGGATGAACTTCTGGTTCTCGGATACTATCTCCAAAAAGGTTGTCGCCGTTGACCCAACGAGGCGCCAGCCGGTGAAGTCAGTGGACGTCATGCAGAACGACGCGAAGCGTCAGACTGACATTGTGTTGGGCGGAGGCTATCTGTGGGCGCTGACGTCAGACGCCAAAGTGCACAAACTGGATCCGCGCACCGGCGCCACACTGGCTTCCCTGCAGTTGCCCCTGTCCGAGGCTTCCGCGTTGGAGTATTTCAGCGGCGCTTTCTGGGTATTGGCCGGCGGCAAGATCTATAAGGTAAGTCCCACGGACGGCCGCTTGATCCGCAGTTTCAACTCGCCACACCAGTACGCCTCTGACTTGGCCAAGGACAGGGCTGGAAACCTTTGGGTTTCTAAAGGTGAACTGGACAACTCGTATGCCTACCTGGTGCGAATCGGCACGGCCCCGTGGCTGGCGCAGAGCGCAACGTCGGGCACGGCGCCCGCCGGCGGGAGCAATACGGTGCGGGTGACGTTGAACACGACGACGGCCGGTGTGGGCATTCATACCGCCATGGTAAGCGTCGCCTCCATCGATCCGGATGAGCCGGAGAAACTGGTGCCCGTCACCTTCACGGTCACGGCGACGCTGCCGCCGGTCATTGACACCCCCGCCGCGGCGACCCCCAACCCCGTGACCCTCCCCGCCACGGCCGCGCTGAGCGTCACGGCCCACGATCCGGACGGCGACCCGCTTTCCTACACCTGGAGCAAGGTCAGCGGCCCGGGCACTGTCACCTTCACGCCCAACGGCACGGCGGGCAGCGCGAACAGCGCCGCGGGCTTCGGCGCGGCGGGGACCTATGTCCTGCGCGTGACCGTGGTCAGCACGAACCGGACCTTCGAGCAGGCGACCAGCGACGTGACCGTCTATGCCGTGGGCATCGAAACCGACGTGGCAGCGCTGAGCGTGCCGGAGGGGAGTAATAACACGTTCCAGGTGCGGCTTGTGACCCAGCCGGCGGGGAGCGTGACCGTGGCCGTCGCGCGTGTTTCGGGCGATGCGGACATCACGGTCGCCAACGGCGCCGAACTCGTGTTCGACACCGGCAACTGGAGCGCATGGCAGACCGTGACACTGGCCGCGGGCACGGACGAGGATATCGAGAACGGAAGCGCCGCGATCGCGCTTTCTGCGGCGGGCCTGCTGACGGCCAACGTGACCGCGACCGAGCAGGAGGCGGGCACCATCCTGCATGTCAACGCCGGACCGGGCGGCACGGCTTCCCCCGCGGGTCGCAATCTCGTACTCATCGGTGTGCCCGTGACGGTCACGGCGACGCCGGACGCGACGCACAACTTTGCGCGGTGGGTCACCACCGAAGGCTCAGCGTCTTTTGCCAATCCGCTCGCCGCGACCACGACCGTGACGGTCGTGGGGCCGGCCACAATCCGAGCCAACTTCAACCCGCCGCCCAGCCTCTCGGCCTGGGCCTGGGGGGCAAATACGGACGGCAGGCTTGGCGACGGATCAACGATCAGCCGCAGCACCATGGTGCGCGTCATCTACAACAGCAAGCCGCTGACCAACATCACCGCCATCTCCGGCGGGTTTTTCCATTCGGTTGCGCTCAGGGGTGACGGCCGCGTCCTGACGTGGGGCAAGAATACGTATGGCCAGCTCGGCGATGGCACGGTCAACAATCGTGTCAACCCCGTGCTGGTCACGAATCTCACCAATGTCTCCGCCATTTCCGCAGGCGGCCACCACACGCTCGCGCTGACGACCGACAGCAACGTGTGGGTGTGGGGCCGGGGCGATTATGGCCAGCTCGGCAACGGAACCAATTCAACCATCCCGACGCCCGTGCCCGTGAAGGCGCAGATTTCCAACGTCACCGCCATCGCGGGCGGCGCACTCTCCGCGACGGTCCTGAAGAGCGATGGATCCGTCTGGGAGTGGGGCCACGACAATTTCAGCCTATACGGCAGCGTCAATCTGCCCGTGCAAGTCGCCGACCTGTCGAACGTGGTTGCCATTGCCTCAGCAAGCATGCACTCGATGGCTCTCAAGGCCGACGGCACGGTCTGGCACTGGGGGACCTACCTCGGGACACCCCCTGACCCCGCGTACACGCCAGCGCAGGTGCCGATCTCCAACGTGATCGCCATTGCCGCAGGAAGCTACCACGAGGTCGCTCTCAAGGCTGACGGCACGGTCTGGACGTGGGGATATAATGACTCAGGCCAAATCGGCGATGGGACAATCAATGACTGGCCGGCAAAGCGGACCACCCCCACGCAGGTGCTGATCTCAAACGTGATCGCCATCGCCTCGGCCTACGACCATACCCTGGCGCTCAAGGGCGACGGCAGCGTCTGGGCCTGGGGGGACAACCAATACGGCCAGTGCGGCGACGGGACTACGCTGAACCAGAAACCCACGCCGGTACAGGTCCCGGGAACCCGGGACTTCCTCGGTATTTCCGTGGGCCTCAGCCACTCCCTTGCGCTGCGGGAAGACCAGCCCTATATCCGCATCACGAACAACGTGGCTGCGCTCAGCGTGCCCGAGGGCGGCACGAACACCTTCCAGGCGCGGCTCAGCGCCAAGCCGTGGACGAACGTTACCGTCACCGTGATCCGGGCATCCGGCGACGGCGACGTCTCCGTGCAGTCCACCAACACCTTGACGTTCACACCCGGCAACTGGAACAGTTGGCAGACCGTGACGGTGGCCGCGGCGGAGGACAACGACGCCGCGAACGGCACGGCCGTGATCTGGCTCTCCGGCGCGGACTTCGGCTCGACCGTGACCGTGACCGAGGCGGAGAACGACACGACGCTGACTGTCTATGCCGGCCCGAACGGCACGGTGTCGCCAAACGGCGCAACGGTGGTGACCAAGGGCGCGGCCACCGCAATCAGCGCCATCCCGAACGATGGCTATGCGTTCACCCGCTGGACGGTCCTCAGCGGCTCCCCGGTGATCGGCGACGTCAACGCCTCAAACACCACGGTTGTCATAACCGCCCCGGCGACGGTGCAGGCGGACTTTAGCAGCGCCTTGACCCTGACGATGACGGCGGGACCGGGCGGGACGGTCTCGCCCACCGGGGCGGTGACGGTGGCCTCTGGCGTGGCAACCTCAATCAGCGCCTCGCCCGACAACGGCTATCTTTTTGCGAATTGGACGGTGACGAGCGGAGCAGCGGTATTTGCGAACAGTAACGCCGCGAACACGCTGGTCACGATCACCACCCCAACAACAATTCAGGGCACCTTCATTACAGCGCCCATTCCCATCGTGACGGATGTGTCCTTTGTCGGCGTTCCGGAGGGCGGGACAAAGACCTTCCGGGTCAGGCTGGCGGCACAACCAGAGGACGACGTGACCGTTGCTGTCGCCCGCACAGGCGGCGACACCGACATCACGGTGCAGTCCGGTTCGAGCCTGACCTTTACCCCGGGCAACTGGAGCACCTGGCAGACCGTGACACTGGCCGCGGCTGAGGACGGCGATGCCGCCAAAGGCAGCGCCACCCTCACATGTTCGGGCCCTCAACTGACGGACGTCATCGTCACGGCGACAGAGATCGACAACGACATCCCGCCCGCAACCGATACCGACGGCGATGGACTGCCCGACGATTTGGAAGTCCGCCTCGGGCGTGCGACCAATGTAGCCGAGCAGGCGAGTGCGCTGCCGTTCCTCGAGCGGTTCGAGTCGGATACCGTCACCCTTGGCGAGTTGAGCGGTCAGAACAAGTGGGTTGCCGTGCCGACCAACACGGCGCTCGTCCAGTCGAACGAGGTGTTCGAAGGACTCCGCGCGCTGCAGATATCGAACACGGGGACCACTGCATCGGCCGTGAGCCAGGCGTTTACCGGCGCGCCGCTGACGGTGGTATGGCTGGACCTGCGGCAGAAGGTGGCTGGCGCGTCTGTTCCGGACAGCGTGCCCGATGCCGCCGTGGGGATCCTCTTCAACAGCGATGGCCGGCTGGTGGTGTGCGACGGCGCGCGCCCGGCGGGCGCCGAATGGGTTGTGCTGACGAACCACACTCCCCGCACGGCCGGCACCTGGGCACGGCTGACGGTGCGGGCGGATTACGCTGCCCAGACATGGAATCTCTATCTCGACAGCACGAACGTGGCGGAGAACCTCGGGTTCGCCTCGCCGCAGTCACGGCCCACCTGTCTTTCGTTCGAGGGCTCTGACGCGGTTCTCGACGACCTGTACGTGGGGCTCCCCCAGCCCGCCGGTTTCCCCGGCGCGAGCAATATCGTTCCCGACGAGTGGTATCTGGGCTACTTCGGCGAGATCCGCGCCGACGGCGCCGATTCCGACGGCGACAGGATGAGCAATCTGGACGAGTACCTGGCCGGAACCAGGCCGAACGACGACACTTCCTATCTCGGTTTCATGGGAGTCTCCGTTGCCGTGGTCCCCGGCGAGTTCGTGGTGAGGTGGCAGAGCGTCTCGAACAAGTTTTACACCCTGCAGGCGACAACGAACCTGTTGGACGGTTTCACCCTGATTCTCGGAACGAACATCCCCGCCACTCCGCCGGAAAACGTCCACACGGACAACGTGGAGAGTGTGGAGCAGAGGTTCTATCGGGTGAAGGCGGAGCAGGAATGATCCGCTATCGCGGGCCAAGCCGTAGCGCGTAGCGCGAAGGCTGGTCGCCCGTGGTAGTCCGCCGAAAGCTGGAGAATCGGTTGACGAGAGCGGGCGGCTAAAACGTTGGACGATTTGGCAGAGCACCTTGGCCAAGGACAAGTCGCTGGCCGCGAAGTCGGTCCGGATCGAGAAGATGGCAAGGACAGTCAAATGCTGGGTTCTAGGCCTTCCCCCCGGGTGGCCAGGGTGGCGTGAATGCTATCTTGATTCTGCGGCCTGTGCGAAGGACTCTGTCCGCGTAAACGCGTTATTCGACAGCCTGGTTGGATGCACAAATGAATGAAGAACAGCCAACAGAGCCGCTCTGCCCGTACTGTGGCGAAACCATGGTGCCCGGGCTCGCGAGGGTACGAGGGACCTTTCTTGGTTTCCTGCTCATTGGCCTCTCGCACCAGCATTTGTGGTTCAAGCGCACCGACACCAGGAAGGAAGAGAGACTGATCGAAAGCGGCGGCACAAGGCCAGGGCACCGCTGTCCTCGTTGTGGATCAACAACAATCCACTACTCAATGTCATTTCGGCGAAAATAGTGAAGAGCGCCAGGCTCCGGCGCGACAGGTGCGACCAAACAACCATGCGGGCTCAGTAGGAATTCAACCAGATCTGCGGCGATCCGGTCGGGATCATGGCCGCGGCCTCCCCGAAAGCCCAGCGTAGATAGGCGTTGCCCATCTTGCCGCCGTGGATATGGGCGGCCTAGCGGACATTCCCTAAACGGCAAAGCAGGGGCTCATCGACAAACTCGATGAACTGCGCCTCTCCGAGAACTCAATCTTTGTTTTCACCTCGGACAAAACGGTGGGCTCCACTTGCCGGAGGGAGGGCATGAAAGGGTCAAGCACAACACACCGTACCGTGCCGGGAAGGGTTACACATACGAGGGTGGTCAGCGAGTGCCGTTAATCGTGCGCTGGCCCTGACATATACCTGAAGGAGGCACCATCCTTGACATGGGCCTTCGCCGGGAGTCTGCGACCACACACCGGACGCAGCGATCACGCCGTCAGCCGCACCGCTCATCCAGGATGCGCCTGCTCCGTGGATCGAGCTCTGACGGGGTTGCCACAAAGGTCCCGCCTGCATGGTCGCGAACAACCACGCGGCCGTCGTCAAGCTGGTGCACGTCCTCCGCGTTCTTCACCTGCAGTTCAACCGGCCCACGGTCCGTCTCAACGTTCCAGATCATCACGTCAAATCTGTCTTCCACGTCATGAACGGCAACGATGCGCGGTATGAACTCCTGTGCAACCAGCTCGGCTTCGATTTCCCGCCTGGTGTCCGGCGTCAATTCGCCAAGGTCAGGCACAAGCGATATCTCACGCCCGGCCTCGTCACGGACGGAAATGTATGAATCGGGCCTCGTCCACGGAAAGCAGCGAGCCACGCGTACCCCCGCAAGCGGTTCCCCGCCGCCGGGCGGAAGCAGCGCCAGTCCTCCGTCCGCCTCACGCCTGATGGACAGGTCGGCCGGCCCGACCTTCGGTGGTTCCGGCTTTTCCTTGTCTTTCATTTCCGCCCTCCCCTGTCACACGGCAAACAAGGAATGCAGTTCTGACTGCGTCCTGTGCAGCCCTGCATAGAGCCCGTCTGCCGCCATGAGCTCCTCGTGGGTCCCCTGCTCAACGAGCTTGCCCTTGTCGAGGATCATGAGCCGGTGCGCCTTGCGCAGGGTGCTCAACCGGTGCGCTATGGCTATAGTCGTCCGCCCCTTCACAAGCCTGTCAATCGCCTCCTGAATCTTCATCTCCGTCTTGGAGTCAACACTGCTGGTCGCCTCGTCGAGTATCAACAGCTTCGGGTTGCACAATATCGCCCGCGCAATGCTCAAACGCTGACGCTCCCCGCCGGAGACCGTCTGCCCGCGCTCTCCGAGCATGGTGTCGTACCCGTCAGGAAACCCGACAATGAAATCATGCGCGTTGGCCGCCTTCGCCGCCTCGATTATCTCCCCGGGGCTTGCGCCAGGATTGCCGTACGCGATGTTCTCCGTGACCGTTCCACGGAACAGATAAGGCTCCTGCAGCACCACACCGATGTTGCGCCTGAGCTCGTGCAGATCCCTCCGCCGCACGTCCACGCCGTCGACCAGTACCCGCCCCTCCACCGGGTCATAGAACCGGCAGATAAGGTTGATCAGCGTGGTCTTGCCGCCTCCCGACGGCCCGGCGAGCCCTATCACCTCGCCCGGTTCGACGCGGAAACTGATGTTCTGAAGCACTCTCTTGATGCCGTCATAGGAGAAACTGACCCTGTCGAACTCCACAGCGCCTTTGAACTCGCCGCACGGGACCGTCTTGTGCGGCGTGTAGATCGTCGGCGGTGTATCGAGCACGGAGAAGACCCTGTGCGCGGAAGTGGTGGCGCGCTGAAACATCCTGTTCATCATCCCGAGATGCTCAATCGGCCCGTAGAACATCGCCACGTAACCGAGAAACATGACGAATGAACCGAGATCGAACGCCCCACCCACGATCCTGGGCCCCGCGTAGGACCAGATTATCAGCGTGCCTGCGCTCAGCAGCAGCGACAGCTTGGGCCAGTAGTTCGTCCATTCAGTGTGCAGGTTCATCGCATCGTCGGCAACAACCCGGCTCCGATTCGTGAAACGGCCCGACTCCCGCTTCTCCTGCGTGAACGCCTTCACCACGCGCGCGCCTGGTATGACATCGCTCAGGACGCTTGTCATGTTCGACCACTTGGCCCAGAGCCGGCCGAGAATCGAGTGCATCGCCCTCACATGAAACGCCGTTATCACAAGGCTGACCGGGATGGGAATGAGCGTTAGGGCGGCCAGCACAGGCTCCTCAATGAACATCACTGTGGCCGCGCCAACGATCACGATGAGCGATATGACAACTTCGGTCACACCGAATGCGATGAAGTCCCATAGCCTGTCGGTGTCGCTCGTTATCCGGCTGATGAGCCCGCCCGTGGGCTTCTTGCTGTAGTAGGCGAGTGACAGTTTCTGCAGGTGATCGAACACGGCAACGCGCAGGTCGTGGGTGACGTATTCGCTCAGCACCGCCAGATTCTTGAGCCGGACCTTCTGAAGGGCCACCCGCAGCACTATCACCACCGCCGTCACGATCACAAGTGGCCAGAGAAGCCCCTCATTCCTGTGCGGCGAAGGAGTCAGGACGTCGTTGATGAGCACCTTCGTCAGTTTCGGGGGAACCAGTTGGAGCAGCGTGCCGGCCACAGCCGCGCCCATCCCCGCGCCGATCAGCAACGGGTAGCGCCGCGTATAGGACGCAAGGCGCATCAGTATGCGCCGCCGGTGCAGGCAATATGGACAGCTGTCCGCCCACTCCGGCACCAGCCTGCGGCACTTCGGGCATGTCTTCTCCTCGTCAACGAACCCCTCGCCTGCCTGCGGGATGGGCTCGGCGTTCCCCTCTATGCGCGCGTTCGCGACGTGCAGCAGTTTACTGAACCGCTTGGCCTGCCGGATCGAGAAGCGCAGTTCGGCCGCGAGAATCCCTTCCCGCACGACACGGAAGCGGCTTCCGCCGGCGCCCTCGGCGATCTTCACGCTGAGCCCTGTCTTGAGCTCAAAACGCCCGGCCGGAGAAAGCGCGCCCGCCGCGCGCCGCACGAGAACAAGTTCGCGTTCGTACAGCAGCACCCACGTTTCACCGTAGGCGCCGGATGGAAGCACGTCGGCCAGCGCGAACAGGCACGGTTTGACGCCGCCGGACACCTCAAGGACATCGCCCGGAGGCAGTTCACCAAACGGCCCCGTTGCCGCCGCCAGGCGCTTCTTCAGAAATTTCACCATCAAATCCCTTCCCCATCCGCGCGCAACGCCCGGAAACGCTGCAAGGCGCGAATCACACTCCCGTCTGCAGCCGCAGAGCAGGCTTTCGTTCTACCATTCCACCGCGAGCTGTGCAACGGGCCTCTGATCGCATCGTCCCGGGAAGAAAAGGAAAGGCCGCCGGACCGTTGAACGGTCCGGCGGCCTTGACATCGCAAACGCGTGCTGCCCTGAAACTACTCCGCTATGTGCAGGAACCTCTGTATGTGCGGCGAGAACTTCACAACGACCGGAGCGAACACGACGCTCACCATCGTCATCAGCTTGATCAGGATGTTGAGCGAAGGGCCGCTGGTGTCCTTGCAGGGATCCCCGACAGTGTCGCCGATCACAGCCGCGCCGTGCACCGGGTTCCTGCTGCCATCGGGCAGTTTCTTCCCGCCGTGGGCGCCCTTCTCGATGTACTTCTTCGCGTTATCCCACGCGCCGCCGGAATTATTGAGCATCGTCGCGAGCACGAAGCCCGTGGCAAGCCCGCCGGCAAGCAGACCCATCACGCCCGGCACACCCAGGATCAGGCCGCACACAACCGGCACAACGATCGCCATCAGCGACGGCACCAGCATTTCACGCTGCGCGCCGGCTGTGGAGATGGCCACGCATCTGGCATAGTCCGGCTTGTCCTTGCCTTCCATGATGCCCGGCTTCTCCTTGAACTGACGCCGCACCTCGTTCACCATCGCGCCGGCCGCGCGCCCCACGGCCTTCATCGTCATCGCGCAGAACACGAACGCCATCATGCCCCCCAGAAACAGCCCGCAGATGAGCAGCGGGTTCATGATGTGCAGCTCATACGCCTCGACGAAGTCCAGCAGGCTGGCCCACTTGGCCTGAGCCCTGGTGAACCCCATGAACGAGCCATCGCCGGCCAGCTTTCCGATCCAGAGCTTCACTTCCTCGATATAGGCGGCCAGAAGCGCCATGGCCGTCAGTGCCGCCGACCCTATGGCAAACCCCTTGCCCGTGGCGGCAGTCGTGTTGCCCAGCGCATCCAGCGCATCGGTGCGCTCGCGAACCTCCGGAGGAAGGCCCGACATCTCGGCGTTGCCACCGGCGTTGTCGGCAATCGGGCCATAGGCGTCCGTGGCGAGGGTGATGCCAAGCGTGGCCAGCATGCCGACCGCCGCGAAGCCGATGCCGTAAAGGCCCATGTTAACGTCCGTGAACCCGCCGGCAAAGCCGAAGGCGCAGATGATGCCGATGACGATCGTAATGACCGGTATGCCGGACGAGTACATGCCGGTCGCCAGCCCGTCGATAATCGTGGTCGCAGGGCCCATCACGGCCTGGTCTGCGATCCCGCGCGTCGGGGCGTATTCAGCCGATGTGTAGTACTCGGTTGCCTGCCCGATGATCACGCCCGACGCGAGGCCGGCGATGACAGAGAAAACGATGCCCCAAGGCACCATGTTGAGGGCGGCCATTCCGAGAAGCGCAACGACAATGAGCACCGAGCTGCTCAGGGTTCCGGTGAGAAGCGCGCGAAGCAGGTTCTTCTGCGTGGCGCCTTCCTTCGTGCGAACCATGAAGATGCCCACGATCGAGAGAAGCGTGCCGACACCCGCCACGACCATCGGGGCCACAATGAGCCCCACCCCCTGGCGCAGGGCGCCCAGCACGCCTTCGTGCCCCGCGGCCAGCGCCTGGGAGGCGTTCTCGAAGCCGCCGGACTTGAGTTCGGCAAGGACGTGGTGCGTTCCGACAGCGGCGCCAAGCGCCATCGTCGCGAGGATCGAGCCGCAGTAGCTCTCGTACAGGTCCGCGCCCATGCCGGCAACGTCGCCGACGTTGTCGCCCACGTTGTCAGCGATGGTCGCCGGGTTGCGGGGGTCATCCTCCGGGATGCCCGCTTCCACCTTGCCCACGAGGTCCGCGCCGACATCGGCGGCCTTGGTGTAGATGCCGCCACCGACGCGCGCGAACAGGGCCTGGGTGGACGCGCCCATGCCGAACGTGATCATCGTGGTGGTTATCTGGATCAGCTTGTCCGTCATCGTGCAGCCTTCGGGAACGAAGGTGAGCCCGAGGAACTTCAACCCGGTCTCCATGTTGGCGGGCGTGTAAACGAGCTGGTCGAGCACGTAATACCATACGCAGATGTCGAGCAGGCCGAACCCGACAACCACAAGCCCCATGACCGCGCCGGACCGGAACGCAACCTGCAGCCCGCGGTTGAGACTCTCGCTGGCGCCCTGCGCCGTGCGGGAAGATGCCGCGGTCGCCGTGCGCATTCCTATGAACCCGCAAAGGCCGGAGAACAGGCCGCCGGTCAGGAACGCAACCGGGACAAACGGGTTCTGGATGCCGAATACCGCCAGCAAGGACAGAATCACAAGCAGCACGATGAATACAATGGATACCACACGGTACTGCCGCTTCAGGTACGCCATTGCGCCTTCACGAACGTAGGCCGCGATCTCCTTCATCGTCTCGTTGCCTTCGTTCGCCCCAATCATTTTCTTGTAGAAAAAGCGGGCAAAGAACAGCGCCAGCACGGACGCGACCGGCGCCACCCACCAGACAGGCGTAATCGCCGAGATGGAGGTAGTAACCGCATCGCCCGCATGGGTAACACCCGCAAAACACGCAAACACCGCAGCCAACCACATCATCCTCTTCTTCACCGTTGCCTCCGCTTGCTCGTCCGCGCCATGGCGGACTTGTGCCCCTAAAAAATCGCCTGCACGGTACCCGATGCCGCATGGAAAGCAACAAGAAAACCGGCATGCCGCTGTTTTCGCCGAAATGCCCCCTCCGTCACCTTCCCGGCGCCCTGGCCCTTTTCCTGTTGCGCGGCGATGACAGGCGACCGCGACATGCTCCTGCGCGCGTTCCTCTGTTACCCGCTGGTCTCAAGCATGGCCGACAGCCGCGCGATCGTCGCCGAACTGCTCGAGGCCGAACGCAGCGCGCTGCCGGAATAATGGTTCAAGCAGGCGCCGGAGGCGCGGATTCACCCGGCGGCCGAACGCAACAGCTCGAGCCGAAGGATGTTGAGCGCGGTCTTCGCGGCGCGGTCACGCACCAGCTCGCGCGTCCACGGGAACATGAACAACGCCGCCTTCGCGCGGGGCATCCCGCCCCCGCCCGCGCCGGCCGCGCACGCAAGCGCTATCCACACCGTGCCAACCGGCTTCTGCGGGGTGCCTCCACCCGGACCGGCAATGCCGGTCAGCGCCAGCGCGTAGTCCGCTCCGCTTCGCTCAATGGCGCCTGCCGCCATCTCCAACGCAACGGCCTCGCTGACGGCGCCGTGTTCCGCCAATGACTCGCCGCGCACCCCAAGCTGCTCAACCTTGAGCCGGTTGGAGTAGCAAACCCACCCGCCGGAAAAGAATTCGCTGGCGCCCGGAACATCGGTCAGAAACTTGGAAAGGAGCCCCCCGGTACAACTCTCGGCCGTCACGACCTTCCGGCCGACCCTCTTCAGAAGGCCGGCAACAGCATCCTGCAGCGTCTCCTCCCCGCGACCGTATACGAAATCACCCAGCGATTCCCTGACCAGCGCCTCGGTCTCGGCCATCGCCGCATCGGCAAGATCAGCAGAAGGAAAGTCACTCCGTATCCTGACCCCGACCACGCCGCCCGATACGGTTGTCCCGACCACCGGGTTCCTGTCGCGTTTCATCAGGTCGCCGAGCATCTGGCCTATGGTTGATTCACCCGCCCCGAAGGTTCGCAGCACTCCAGTCCGGATGACTCGCCCCGGCCGGCCCGACAGCGATGGAAGAATGTGGCGCTCGAACATGCTCGCCGTCGCGACCGGCACACCGGGAAGGGCAAAAACGCGCGCCGGTTCGAAACGCGCCTCTATGCCGGGCGCCGTGCCGCAGTCGTTGTCCAGCATCTTCGCCCCGACCGGGCACATGGCCTGCAGCCTGTTGGAGTCGGACATGGGCCGCCCGACGCGACGGAAAAACGCTTCTATCCTTTCGAGGGACGGCACATGCAGTTCCATGCCGGTATCGAGCGCCTTGGCAATGGCATCGCGAGTCAGATCGTCCTTCGTCGGCCCAAGCCCGCCGGTCACCACAACCAGGCCGGCTTTCGCCGACGCCGCAACTATCGCCCCGGCAATCGCATCGAGATCGTCGGCGACCGTGAGATGGTAGGTCGGCATGATCCCCACGGCGACAAGCCTGGCGCTGAGCCACGCGGAATTGGTGTCAACAGTCTGCCCAAGCACCAGTTCGTCGCCAACAGCAATGATCGCGGCTTTCATTGAGGAGAATATAACCGCGGCACGGCACCCGGTCACGTACGGTTATGGCCATGGCGACTGCCAGTCCCCGCGAGACCCGCAAGCCGCAACGCCATGTGGAACGGATGAAACACGTAAAGGAATGGCGCCAGCCAGGCATGCTTCGCGCCGTGATAGGCAAGAAGCCTGCGCAGGGACGGAAAGAAGAGACCGCCGCAATGCGCCAGCCTGATTGGCCGGAAAAGGAGAAACGGCTGCGCGCGCATCGCCCAGGCCATGGACCCGGAAACACGCTGCCGGCCGTTTGCGGCCGGCGCAGCGCTTCCGTGCGGAAGCCCGAGACGTGCAAGCGCTTCGGTTGCGAGTGACCCGGGCGCAAATGCATTGAGCAGGCCAAGGCAGGCGGCGACATCGTCGCCGACGTTCCAGCCGGCAATGCGCGCGCGCATCCGCCCCCAGTCTAACGATCCCATGTGCCGATCCAGAAAGAACCCGATGTCCGCGTACCAGGTCAACCTGTTGCCCGACGCCTCGGCACAGAACCATTCAGGAGCATAGCCGCGGTCCAGCCCCAGGCGGTTCAGAACCCCGTGCTTGGCCGCATGAAGACACAGGTACATGAACTCGTCTTCGGGCGACAGGGCACCGAACTCCACGCCATACACCGTAAACCGCCCAAGCCTTTCGAAACATTCCTCTTCAGGTATCCTGTACAGATTCGCCCGGTCAACGAGCGACCAGTGAAGCTCCAGGCGCGGCCATCCCTTGCGCGCGGAGTCGAGCGCAACGTGAAAATGGGCGGCGAGAAGAAAGGCCATGCCGAACCTGCCGCCGACTGGCTCGTAACCCGCCGCGCCCAGCGCCGCCACGGCCTCCCGCACTTTCGACCTCGGAATAAGGATGTCCACGTCGTCGTATTCCCTCGGATAGCGGCCGCGATAGAGGAGTTCGTAGAGATACGGTCCCTTGAGCACCGCGTACGGCGCGACAGGCGCCAGGACTTTCGATATCTCCCCCAACGCCTTCATCGCGTTGTCATGGTTCAGGGCCGCGCGATACGCGCTCTTCCTCGCCTGCGCCGCAAACACGGCAGGCATCCCCGCCCCTCCAGCCGCCGTCAGCATGGGCAGAACACCGAGTGAACCGGCTGCGTCCAGCACCCTTTCCCAGTCGGGGGATTCCTGACTTCCCGACTCGGGCCGCGGTCCGCCGAACAGGGACCTGAAGCAGCCCAGCACGAAACCTATCGCCGACGCGGGATTGACCGTCACCCGCGCCGGGTAGGCGCTAATCAGGAGACGGAAAACCTGCCGCCTGAAGAGAAGGGCAACCAACGCGGCCGGAACCAGCGCCAATCCGGCGGCACGGAAGGCGCTGTTCCGCGCAACTAGCTTCAGGTATGCGTCACAAGCGTCGGCTTCCAGGGCGGACCAGCGCGTCAGGAGGCGCAGACGCCGATCGCAACCGCCTGCATCAAGGCTGCGCTTCGCCGAGCCTTCTATCAGCTCCACAGCCCTGCCAGTCACACTCGATGCAGGAATCCATCGGCCCCTGAACGTGTTGTCGCCCTTTTCCCTCAGCTCCTGCCCCGCGCTGCCGGTCCGGATGCCGATGATCCTGTGGGCAACCAGTCTCCCCTCCCGCCGGAAGACTATGATGTCGCCCGGCCTCAGCTCTCCAGGGACAACAGGCATGCATGCGACAAGCGACCTGTCCCGGATAAGGGGCGCCATGCTCCGTCCGGACGTGCGCACCAGCTCCCGCGCAAAAGTGGCCGTGCCGTCAGTCATGCGATGGACTCGATCCCCTCGACCATACGTTCCAGCCTTCCGGGCGTCAGCCTGTAGAAAGCCGCGCCCTTAACAATCCCGGCAACCTCTTCGATCATCAGCGGCATGCGCCCGGCGAACTCCGTCCGGACAATCTCCGAGAGCTGGGCGGGATGCATCTTCTTCACCAGCTCCATTATTCCCATGGAAGGCGGTATCGCAACGAGCTGCG
>VGWI01000050.1 GCA_016873655.1 Lentisphaerota bacterium | reverse complement strand
GCGCCTGGCGCCGGCAGGGCAGGCAGCGACGCACCGGCCGCACACATCGCACTGCGGGGGAGGCGGGTTGGGCAGCGTGCCGCCGGGCGCGGCGGAATGCGCGCATACGGCCGCGCAAGCGCCGCACTTGATGCACAGCTCCCCGAACACCATCAGGTCCGGGGCGTCGCGGAGTGATTCCGGGTTCTGGCACCACTCGCATGCCAGCGGGCAGCCCTTGAAGAACACCGTTGTGCGCACGCCGGGCCCGTCGTGCACGCAGAAGCGCTGGACATCGAAGATGATCGCCGTGTCCGGGCCGGCGGACGATTGCGGGCTCACGTTCCGGGTTCTCCCCCCGGCCGGCCCGAGGCCGCTTCCATTCTCTCGATCACATGCAACTGCAACTGCGGAGAAAGCAGGAGCACCGGTTTCTCCGTCCGCATTGTCGCGGCTGAGCTGGCGGCCCTTTTCAGAACGGCGGGCATGTCGGGCGAGTCCCTGTACACCCGTGTTGCGGCGAGGCCGCGGATCCATGGAGCCGTTTCGTCCTCGAACTTCATGAGGCGTGCCCGCAGCGCCTGTGCGGCGCGGCTGACCTGATGTGACCGCACGGTAAAGCAGGGTTCTACAGTATCTGTTGCCGCGCGGGGCGATGTTCCAGACTCTGACCTGACGGCTTTCATGCAGGGGGGGGATTGTACACCCGGCCGTATTCGTCCGGCAATATGGGCAACGCGCTCCCAAACCCGCCATGTAACGCCCGATAGTAACGGGATCGTCGCTTGATCTGTCCGAACGGCATGCGATAATCACCCCGCCCCACGGGGCTGCCGATGAAGAAATCGCCCAGACATGCGCCGGTTGCCGTTGCCGCTGGAGCGGGGTTGTTGTTTGCCGCCTGGGTTGCGGCGCATTTCCGGGAGATAGTGTCGGTCCAGGACGGCTGGATACGCTTCTCGCTCACCGCTTTCTTCGCCGCCGCCATTCTGCTCTTCCGCGGCGGGCGGCGTCCGCTGCCGCGTCTGCTCGGCGGCCCGGCCCTGCCTCTCGCCGCGTGTTTCGGCGCCTGCCTTGCCATTGCCGGCGCGGTGTTCCGGGTCCGGCAGGCGGAATGGATCGGGGTCCTTGCGCTGCTCGGGAGTTGCCTTGTGTGGGCGCGGCCGGCGGCATGGCCGGATGCGCTGGCATCGGTGTTTGTTCTCTACTGGGCGCACCCGTTGCCGGGCCGTTTCTTCGGCGCTCTGCAAATGCTGATGCAGCATATGTCGGTTATCGGCAGCGAGCGGCTCCTGCAGTCGCTCAACGTCCGGGTGTGGGCCGACGGGTTCATACTCCGCACCGGGCTGAACACGTTTGAGGTGCCCGAATGGTGCAGCGGCATGCGGACCGCGACCACGGTCTTCATCCTCGGCGCGGCGCTGTGCCTCCTCAAGCGGCTGAGGCCCGTGCACTCCGCGCTTGTCATCGGCGCTGCGCTCGCGCAGGCGCTGGCCCTGAACGTCCTGCGCATATCGGTCATGGTGCTGCTCGCTCCGGTCGTGGGCGCGAAGGCGGGCGTCGAGTTCCTGCACAACTCCTCCGGGCTGATAGTCATGTCCGCCGTGCTTCTTGTCTATGCCGAGGTCTCATTGGTCCAGGCAATGGAGGAGCGCCGCCGGCGGATGCTTTCCGAACTGCCGCTTGGAATGATCAAGGTGATGACCGACGTTCCTCTCTCGTGGCACCGGATCATCTTCAACTGGCGGTCCATATCGGCGGCTCTGCTGCTGGCCGTGTTTTCGGGTTTCGCGGCGTACAAGGGCCGCCCGGAGCATCGCGCCGCGATGGTGCGCGATGTCGCCGCCAACCTGAGGGATTCGGGCCAGCTTGAGCCTGCGCTGCGCGGTGCGGAATACGTGAGGCGCCTTGTTCCGCGCGATGAAGAATGGGACATGGCCGTGGCCCGCATGCTGATGATCGACGGGCGTTACGCGGATGTGCTGGCCGCGCTCGACGCGATACCGGACGGCGACCGGTTCCGGGCCATTCAGAAAGACGTGTTACGCGCCTACAGCCTGATGGGGCTCGGCGACCTCGGCGCGGCGATGGACGTGGTCAGGTCGCTTCCGGAGGAAACGCGGCGCTCCGATCCGCGGGTGAACATGATTCTCGCGGAAATGGGCGCGCGGGCCGGGCAGGTGGAACTTGTTTCGAGGAGCGTGCTTGTCGCGGCCGAATGGACGCCCAACGCGCGGCGGATACGCGCGTTGTACCCGTTCCTCAGGGCGAACAGGCAGTGGGAAACAATCGCGCGTTCCGATCTCCGTGCGCCTTTCCCGGCGCAGGAACAGGCATTCTCCGCGGCCGAAGCCTATATGAACCTGAACGACGCTCCGAAGGTCGCGGACATCGCCATGCAGGCGGCGGCGCAGTGGCCGAACGATCCCAGGGCGCTGGAGCCGCTCTACTTCATGGCATTCCGGCGCGAGCACGTGTGGGAGCGGCGGTTCGGCGAGCATCTTGCGCGCTGTCTTCCGGGGATCAACGACGTGGACATGGCGCACCCGCTGGTCGAGAAATGTTTCGCCCTTTCCCGACCGGACCTCGCGTGGTCGGTCTACAGGCGCATTGAGGAACTGGACCCGGAACACCCGTACCTCGCCTTCGTGCGAGCGCGGCACGGCCAGCAATGGTTCGTGTTCCGCAAGCGCGCGGTAGGCGTGGAGGCGACGTCGCCCACGGAAGGGATTGACTTGAGGATGTTCTACCCGCTGGGCCTGAAGCTTGCGGCGTGGCGACGATACTGCGCGCTGGTTCCGCACGGGCTCGATTTCAGCGGCGAAGACACGCTTGCTGTCCGCAAGCAGGCGCTTGCCGAAGCGGCTGCGCGCTTTGAAGAGCGCGCGGCGGCGGACGCGCTGACGGTTCCGATGTGGTACGCGTTCGCGCAGGTGCTCGAGATAGGCGGCGAAAGAGGGCGTGTCCGCGAAGAGCTGGACAGCCTGGTTGCGCGGCATCCGGCGGAGAAGGAACGCGCGCTGATCTTCCTCTCGGAGGTGTACGAGCGCAGCGCCGACTGGGAGAAGGTATACGAGACGCTGCGCGGGTATCCCGAAACGGTATCGCCGGCTCTGCAGCCGATGCTCCGGCTCGGCCGCGCAATGATGAACCTGCGTCTCGGCTTCGCCGCCGTTCATGTTGCCAGGAAAACCGCCGACCTGTTCCCTTCCTCCACCCAGGCGCTTGCCGTCCTGGCCGGCTCGCTGCTGGCCTACGGATCGCCCGAGGAAGCGCTTGCCGTGACGGAGCGGCCGAAAGCACGCCAGTCGCTCGAGCTGGACGTGGCGTACGCGCGGGCGTTGCTCGCGACTGAACGGTATCAGGCTCTCGACAATCTGACGCGCTCGGCGCTGCTGCCGAGGCTGCCGGCGCCGGACAACATGTCGCAGCACCTTTTTCTTGCCCCGGCGGTGCTTTCCATGCTGTGGCACCGGGTGCGGATTCCATCCGACCGTGAGTTCGCCGAGCAGGCTGAGCTGGTCCGCGCCGCGCTTGGCAGGTCCGAATCCCCGTTCCTCTCCGGCATGATGAAGCTGTGGCTGGACGCCCATGCCGCGCACTGTGGCGGCGGGACGGCTGACCCGGCGCGCTGGGCCGCGTGCGGACGCGATCCCCTCGAACGGGCGACTGCGCTCAACCAGCTTGCGCTGCTCCTGTGCCGGGATGAGCGGTTCGCCGAGGCCCGCGAAGCCGCGCGGATGGCGACGGCCGAGTTCCCGTCCGCGCCGGTGCTGTGGCACATGTACCTGAGCCTTGCCGGGGGCGACCGCGATGTCCAGTACCAGGCGAGGGCGGCGTGTCCGGAGGACCCGGAACTGTGGCTTGCCGAGATTGTGCGCATGGCCGAAGACGCCGTGGCAAGCAACGCGCCGCCCGCACTGGCGGAGAAGATCCTGTCGGAAATCCGAAAGGCCGCGGATGCGGACAGGCTGCCGTCCGCCTACATGACGCGCGCGGGCGAACACCTGTTCCGGGCCGGGTTCAGGGAAGCTGCCGGGATTGCCTCGCAGGACGCGGTTGAACGCGCCGGCGGACAACTGCCGTCGTACGTGTTCGGCATCCGGATTGCGCTTTCCCGCGGGGACGCCGCCGAGGCGAAGAGGTGCACGCGGCTGGCAATAGACGCATCGCTGAAACCGCCGCCGATCCTCTACGAGAAGCTTGTTGACCTGAAGAGCGTGGGCGAGGTGGACACCGACTCCGAGATGGTCGAAGCGTTGCGGAATCTGAGGGTCGGCGATCCGGACAACAGCCGCTGGGCCCAGATGCTCGGGTACATACGCTTCAAGCGCGGCGGCTGGGAGATAGTGGATGCGCTGTACCAGATGAACGTCGCGCTCGAGGGCGGGGCGACGAACAAGGTGCCGTTTGTCGTGGCCGCGGAGTCATCGCGGCTTCTGGGCAATGTTGACCGCGCCGCCGACTACCTGCGCCGCGGGCTGGAGAAGCATCCGGAAGACATGGCCATGCTCAACAACCTGGTTTACACGCTGGCGTTTGATCCACGCGGACTTGACGAGGCATTGCGGCTTGCGCCGGTCCTGCTCGAGAAGCATCCGGACGACGTGCTTGTGCTGGACACGGCGGCGCTCGTCTACCTGCGCGCGGAGAGGACGGACGAAGCGGAGGCGCTTGTTCCGCGGATACTTGAGAAATCCGCCGACGGTTCGGTGGCGTGGTTCCGGGCGAACATGTACCTTGCCTCGATCTCGCTCAAGCGCGGGCGTCCGGCCGAAGCCGATGAGATGTTGAGGTACATCCTCCAGCGTTCGGCGGGAATGCCGGACGAAGACGTGCTCGCGGCGAACCGTCTCCTTGCCGAGGCGCAGGGGGCGCGGTCATCCGCTTCAGGAGTTCCCCCGCCGCCCGCCCCGCCAATCGCACCCGAAACGCCGGCGCCGTAGCACCCCGCGGCCCGGCGCGCCGGGAAGAGGGCAGGGACCAAGGCAGGGCGACGCTCCGCGGAGCCGATCTACCGGCACACCTTGAAGAGATGTCGCCCTTAAGGAGTTGCTCGGTTGCTCTTCCATATGTTTGATGTTGACCGGGCAACGTGTTCTGGGTAGAGCCCAGAAGCATAGCCTGTGTTGTACAGGACAATGCGGTGTGAAGTCCTTTGCTTTGCTGAGAACAGTCAAACAGGGAGGGGCAGTATGATCAGGCAGCGGGCGTGGATGTCTGGAAGTCTGGCAATCGTGGTTGCGGCAACTGCCGGATTGTTGGCCGAAGAAATGACAGGCGGCACCAGGACGACGGAAAGCCTTACGATCGTGCAACCTGGCAGCGGGCCGGAGGTGCGGGTGATTACGAAGGAAATCACTGCAACGACCCCCGACAAGCCGGTTGCCGCAAAACCTGCGGTGGCCCCAGACACCTCGGCGCGCAAGACGCGGGTCGCGGTGGTGCCGGCCATCTATGCCCAGGGCGTGAGGTCGAAGGCCGAACGGGATCTCAAGGAGAGGTTCGGGTTGACCGACACCGGAGTCATGGAGAACCCCGGCTACACGAGCTATGTCGTGGACGCGCTGGTGAACAGCAAGAAGGTGGATGTGCTCGAACGCGACAACCTGCAGGGCGCGATTAAGGAGCTGGACTTCGGCGAAAGCGACTACGCCGACACGGCGAAAGTCGTCCGGATGGGCAAGATGCTGAACGCTGACTACGTTGTTATCCCCGAAATCCGCTACCTCACCGTGACGGCCGAGGACAAGGAGGTCCCGTTCATCAACGTGAAGGAGAAGGCGATCAAGGGCAAGTTCGCAACCAGCGTTCGCTCGGTCGACGTGGCAACGGGCCGGATCGCGTCCTCAAACATAGCCGACGTGGAGCAGCAGATCAGGGTTCGTGAGAACAAGGGGCCTGCCGGCCAGCAGATGGCCGACTTCGTAGCCGCGCTTTACAAGGCATCGGCGGAGAAAGAGGCCGCCAATATCGTCGGCTCGGTCAGCGCCGCAAAGTCCGAGGCCGAGGCTCAACCGGCCCAGAATTGAAGTGTTTGCATGGAGGCGGCTCGACAGAGTCTCGCCCTCCAATTGCATGGCGGGCGTGACCGATGGAGGGCGACGATCCGCGGAGGCGTCTTGTTGGTTCGGCGGGGATGCGGCTCGGGAGACCCTCGCCCTCCAGTTGCGCGGAATTCGGGTTATGGAGGGCGACGCTTTGCGGAGCCGGGTTTTTGGGCCTGAGTTGAGTACGCAATCAGGAGGCAGCAGATGAAGAGAATCAGTCGGATTGTGGTCGCGGCCTTACTCGTGTCGCTGATGTTGTGTGTGTCGTGCAAGTGTCTGTGTGCAAACGCGCCAAGCGAGAGCCACACCGGCGCCAAGATTAACATGAACGACAAATGGGCCGCGTCGAAGTTGCAGGTTGTTGACGTGGTGCGGACGAATCAGAACGGCCTGCTTCAGACACAGGTTTCGGTGGTGAACTGCACGGGCAAGGATCTTCAGTTCGAGTATCGGTACAGATGGACGACATCGGCCGGAATGGAAGTGGATGGCAACCCGGGCGTCTGGATCCCGGTCAACATCGGGGCCAAGCAGCGTTCGATGCTGCAGGGCATTGCTCCGAACGCGGAAGTTCAGGATTTCGTTGTGGACGTGAGGTGCCGTGCACCAAACACAAGGTGGGAGTGAACTCATGAAATCAGGGTCAACAGTTGTTGTGGTGATGGCTGCATTGCTGGTGTCTTTGCTGGTTTCTGGCTGCTCGTCCATATCCGGCAGTACAACTGCTTCGCTTGGCGGAACCTATATTCCGACTGACGAGGCGGGCCCGATGACGATCGGGCTTGACGATCACGACTATGATCTTGTTGTTCAGTCCGTGAGCGGGGAGATGTTCAAGCGTGGGCTGCCGAAGGGCTACGTGGTGGCACTTGGTCCGGTGAGCACGCGCGAGACGCCGTATGACGTGCGCGCTCTGCAGATCCAGGAGTCGCTGCAGGCCGTCTTCAACAAGGAAGGCACGCTCAAGTGGCAGATGCTGGTTGATGCAACCATGGGCGCCTCGACCAGCGAAGAGATGATGAAGATCAAGGACTTCAACTGGGGAATTGACGACAAGAGCGACGCTGAAATGGCCATGAAGCTGGGCAAGGTTGCCAAGGTGAGCGGCATCCTTGTTGGCCGGGTGTCATCCCTGGAAACTAAAATCCCCGGCGGCGGCCGGCAGATCATCTACCGGTTTGTGTGGAAATTGATCAACACAGAGACCGGCCTGTTGGACATCTCCTACGAGTACAAGCTCGGCAAGAAGCTGGCCAAGTGAGGCGGCTCGACAGAGTCTCGCCCTCCAATTGCGCGGAGTACGGGTTATGGAGGGCGATGCTCCGCGGAGCCGTAACGGAAGCATGAACAGGAATCTGGCGGCACGCTTTCTCCCTCTGCTTGTTTTGTTCGCCGGGTGTGCCGCTCTGCCGCGGGCCGAGCGTCCGGGGTGGCTGGCGCGACCGAAGAGTGGGGATGGGGCGTACCTGTACTATGACGGGCACGCCGTTGGCGGACCCGCTCCGGAAGGTGTCAGAGAAGCCGCATTCCGTGATGCTGTCAGACAAGTAGAGAACTCGTTTGTTGCTCAGACGGCGTCACCGGCATCCCGGTCAGCTCTAAACGTTGCCAGTGATGTCGAACCGGTGCCGGACGGGTACCATTTCGAACCCGCTGGCATGGGCAGGTTCGAGGCCTGGATACGGGTCAGTTACCCTACTTCGGCCGGCGACCGGATTCGCCGGAGAATCGCAGAGGGCCGCCAACTCTCGGAACTATGGGCTCAAGCGTCGGCTCTTCAAGGGCGCAGGGACTACGCTTCGGCCATTCCGCTCGTCCAGCGCATCATCCAATCCTGGCGCGATCCGCTCTTTGCCGGGTTCACGCTGCCGGACGCCCGAACGAGGATGGACGACCTGCTGAAGCTTCAGCGTGGAGCAGAGATCAGTGCGCGCTGGGCCGAGGCTGTCCGCTGCGAGCAACAGGGCGCGTTACGCGAGGCCACTGAACACCTAAAGGCATTGCTGAAGGAGTATGACGCCGGGCTCGGCCTATCGTTCAATCTCGCCGACGTGCAGCTCAAACTGGGCGACCTCTATGCGGAGCAGAAGGACTTTCTGGAAGCGCGCCGCTGCTATGATGCGGTCCGAAAGAGCGCGCCCTCCCGCACCGCGGATGCGGCGCGGCGGCTCGCGCGGCTGCCTGCGCCACCACGGCTCTGGCCCCTCAACGACCGTTGGGGCGGCGGCAAGGTGGCACTTCTATGCTCCATCAGGGACGAAAACGGAAGCAGGGCGTTTGGTGCTCTCGCAGGGCGGCTCACAAAGGATTGCGGCGAAGCTCGGATACCGGTGCTGGACATTTCGTCGTCAGTTCCCGGCGCAGAGGCAGCGGCCGCGTTCGACAATCGTGCCTTTACTCCGGCGGTGGACCTGGCCCGCAGGCAGGGCGCCGGCGTGTTGCTGGCCGTGCTGTTCGACATAGACCCGGCCAGACGCGGCAAGACCGAGGTGCATTTCGGCGAAGCAATGCCTGCCGTAGATTCGAGGGTCCGGTTCTTCGTTCTTAAGACCGCCGATGGCAGTGTCCTCTACACTGACCAGTTCAAGGAGATCGCTGGCACGAGCACATCCGACCGCCTCGCCGAACGCGCCGCGACCATCATGGTCAACAACTACCTGGTGCCTAAATGCCCGGCGGTGAAGTAGTGCCGCGGCTCGACGGCGTGTCCCGCCGGAACGTCTGAGTGAAGGCGGAAGTCTCGCCCTCCAATTGGGTGGGATTAGGGTTGTGGAGGGCGACGCTTCGCGGAGCTGCTTCCTTTGTTGCTGCTTTGCGTAAACCGCGGATTTGAAGGAAGAGACTTGGCCGTTCATCAATCATCGTCTTTGCCGCGGCGCAGACGCCCCGTGCACATGCCGCCGGTTGGGCGACACAACATGCCCGTCGTGTTGTTCGTCACGATCGCGGTAAGGCCTCGCATCCCTGTTCTGGCGAACCGGCTTTTCTACACCTGTTTCCTGACGGCCATGCAGGAGGCCGACGGATGGAGAACTGCATCTCACGTCGTCATGCCGGACCACATTCACATGTTCTGTGTTCCGTGCCGGCAACCAGCCATTGGAATCAAGGCGTGGAGCGAGTTTCTGAAGCGCCGCACGTCTTTCCACCTTGGTCCGCATCCCGCTTGGCGCTGGCTGCCGGACTGCTGGGATACCCAGATCCGCAGCAGGACAGATTACGAAACGAAACGTTCCTATGTGCTGATGAATCCGGTTCGGGCCGGTCTGGCAAAGACCACGACAGAATGGCCGTGGCAGGGCGAAGGTGCGCCGGTGGCCTGGTGAGGACCATTCATGCGGAGCGTCCGGTGGAGGGCGAACGTCCTCGTGAGTGTGCGGCTCGACAGAGTCTCGCCCTCCAATGCGGCTCGACGGCGTGTCCCGCCGGAACATCTGAGTGAAGGCGGAAGTCTCGCTCTACGATGCGGGTGTTTGCGGGCCCGTCTGGGCGCTCAGAACATATAGCCTACGGATATGTCGCCGAAGGGGAAGACCGGCGAAGCATCATCAGAATCGTCGTAAGGGTCGTCGTCACCCGCATCGTCTCGCATGTTGACTCCAAGGCCCGCGCCGAGCGAGAAACTCCAGCCGCGGCCACCCCATCTGTAACCAGCTATGAATCCCATGTATGATGTCGCATCCTCACCATCGTCACGTGGATCATCTGACTCCTCTCCCATTAAAACGAAACCGGAGAGTCCGAGGAACGCAGAGTCGCCTTTGTCGGAGAAATACAGTTTTACGCCGCCGCACGGCCCCACCGGCAAGGCGCCGACGCCAATTCCAAGATGATGGATCTGCAGTTCCAGCCCGATCATGCCTGTGTACATTGACAGGCCGGCCCGGGGACCGAAGAGAACGCCCACGCCTGGCGGCTCGAGAGCTGGCGGAGGGGTCGGAACGACCGGTCTCGGCACGTGTGTGGGCGTGGTGGCTGGCGCCGGAGCAGGCCGCGGAACCACGATGGTTGAAGCTTGCGGCTCTTCCTGGAGCCCCAACAGTTCCTTCAGGTTTCTGCCTGCCGCGAGATCTGCGAAATCGGTCATGCTGCCCTTGTGGTCCGCTATGGCGCTTCGGAGAATCCTGCCTGTTTCCACGTCCACCAGCGACGTGTTCAGGGAATAGAGTTCGGCCATCCGGCCGACGGTGCCGAAGACAACGAAACGCACGGAAAGGATCTTGCCTGCCTCAATGGCGCAATCAGTGGCGGAACAGCGCTCGGTGCGCGTAAAGTTGGCCATCTGCAGGAGTTCATTGATTCTGGACCGGGCGAGCACGTCAAACTTGCCCGTCTGCTGCAGCAGGGACGAGAATCGGTCGGTGAGGAACCGGGCTTCTCCGTCGGTGATGCCTTCGGTTGGGTCGAACGTAAGGACCGCGATCCCCGGCTTCTGTTGCGCGGAAGCGGATAGGGCCATCGAGAACACCGCCACTAAAACCAGTACAGTCCGGCTTGCACTCTTCATGAACATACCGTTTTCCTCCCCGTCTGCCGTCGACAACAGTAGGCCGCGATAATAGTTGGGAACCTGGGTTTGTGGTCAAGACGATTGCGCATGCGGCTCGACAGAGTCTCGCCCTCCAATTGTGCGGGGTGCGGGCTATGGAGGGCGAACGTCCCCGTGAGCCGTTGCGCTTGCCTCATTCCCATCATTTCTGTACATATCCTGGCATGCGTTCAGTCCGAATTGCCGCCATGCTTCTTTCGGCATTGTTCGCCGTCGGCCTTCCTGCCGTCCATGCCCAGGCCGACAAACCCACTTGTGCGGTGCTGACCTTTGACGCGCGAGCCGGTGTTTCGAAGGACGAAACGCTGATTCTGACCGACCGTTTCGCGGCTGAGCTTGGCAGGACTGGTGTGTACACGCTCATGACCCGGTCGAAAATGGGCGAGGTACTGCAACTCCAGAAGTTCGCCCGGTCCGACAACTGCTCTGCAACCGAGTGTGCGATGGAAGCCGGGAGAATGCTGGCCGTGCAATTCATGATCTATGGCTCGATCGGAAAGGTCGGTCAGACCTTCACCGTCACGGCCAATACGATCAATGTCGAGAGCGGTGCCGCGGAAAAGACAGCATCAGTTGACCAACGTGGGGAAGTGGACGGCCTGCTTACAACCGGAATGGCTTCATTGGCGCGGCGGCTGGTGGGACAGGAGGAAATGGAGGGCGACGCTCCGCGGAGCCGCGGCACCGGCGCGGCTGGGGAAACGATGTCGGTTGATCTTGGCAACGGCGTGAAGATGGAGCTGGTGTGGATTCCGCCGGGTGACTTTGTGATGGGGAGTCCGGGCGGGGAAGAGTCGAGAGACGACGATGAAGTCCAGTACCGTGTAACGCTGACCAAAGAGTTCTGGATGGGGAAGTACGAGGTCACGCAGGAACAGTGGCAACGCGTCATGGGGAACAACCCCAGCCATTTCAAGGGGATACTGAATCCGGTGGAGACAGTCAGTTGGAACGACTGCCAGGAGTTCATTTCCAGACTGAACAACCTTGCCGGAGCGCAGGTGACCGGGCGAGACGCGTTTCGGGATGGGCGGCTCGACGGAGTCTCGCCATCCAGAACGCAAGCCGGGGTGTTCCGTCTTCCCACGGAGGCGGAGTGGGAATATGCATGTCGTGCGGGGACGACAACGCCTTTCCACTACGGCAACGACCTCGATTCGAGCATGGCAAACTTCAACGGCAACTATCCGTACGGGCGTGGCTCCAAAGGGCCGTATCGAGTGACGACTGTTCCCGTGGGTTCGTTCCGTCCGAATGCCTGGGGGCTGTGCGACATGCACGGCAACGTGTGGGAATGGTGCCAAGACTGGTATGGAGAGTATCAGGCAGACGGGGCGACGGACCCGACGGGTCCCTCGTCGGGGTCGAGCCGTGTGCTTCGCGGCGGTTCCTGGGACGGCGACGCCCGGGTCTGCCGTTCGGCGAGCCGGGGCAGCGGCGGTCCCGCGGATCGGTACGACGTCGTCGGCTTTCGTGTTGTTGTTTCTCGCTGAGGGCTCCTATTACCTTCCTTCCTTTCTTACCTTCTTCATCGTGCCGCCGCGAAGCGGCGGCCGGTTGGTGAGCGATGAAAACACGTCCTCCGATATACACGCGATACTACGATCTGTTGGGCTGGTTGCTTGACCGCACGGCCAAGTTCCCGAAGAACATGCGGTTCGGATTGGTTCAGAAGATCGAGAGGATCGCGCTCGACCTGTTGGAGTTGATCGTCGAGGCAGTTTATCGCAGGGATCGAGCAACCCTGTATGTTCGTGTGAACCTGGAACTGGAGAAACTGCGAGTGTTTCTGCGGCTGAGTCACGACAGGAGTCTGCTTTCGGCGGATCAACTCCGTTACGCTGTCGGCGAGATAGACGAGATTGGGCGCATGTGGCACCGATGGACCGGCGGGCAGAAGACAGACACTCTCAATGAAGCGGATCGGAAACCTGTTTGACGCAGTATGCTCATGGGAGAACCTTGAGCTGGCCGCGAGAAAAACCCGGAAACGGAAACGGTACAAAGCCTGCGCCGAGGACTTCGAACTCCACCGTGAAACCATCCTGGGGGCCCTTCGGGAGAAACTGCTGGATGGTTCCTGGCGACCGGACCCATACCGGACATTCACGATCCACGACCCGAAAGAACGCCTAATCTGCGCGCCGTCGTACGGTGATCGGATCGTGCACCACGCTCTCTGCAATATCGTCGCCCCGGTTATTGAGAGAACCTTTGTGGACCAATCTCACTCCTGCCGGATCGGGATGGGCACGGGCAGCGCAAGGGCAACATGCCGCAGGTGTGTCCGTCGATTCCGCTATGCCCTGAAGCTGGATGTGGCGAAGTACTTCCCGTCCATTGACCATTCGATCCTCAAGGGCAAGATCAGGCGGCTGATCAAGTGTGCGCCCACACTGGCGCTTGTGGATACGGTCATAGACTCGTGGCACGACACAGAAGGCAGCATTGCCTGGTTCTGCGATGACGACCTGCTAACGCCCTTGGATCGGCGCCGCGGAGTACCGATCGGGGCGTTGACCAGTCAGTTGTTCGCCAATCTCTACCTGACACGCATGGATCACGTCGTTATCGAGCAACTGCGGCCCGCAGGTTACGTGCGATACACAGACGATCTACTCCTCTTTTCGGACAGCAAGGCGTTTCTGCACGAAGCACGGATCAGGTTGTTGGAAGAAATGGCGCGTGAACGGTTGAAACCGCATCCGACCAAATGCCGGGTGCACGCATGCTGGGAGGGTATTCCTTTCCTGGGGTTCCGGTACTGGCCGGGCACCGTGCGAGTGTTGCGCGAGAACAGAATGCGGTTCGAGAAAAGGATGCGGCGCTTTCAGTTCCGTATGCATGCAGACCGGGCTGTCCTTGGCAAGATATGGCCATCCATGTTCGGCTGGTTTCAGTTTGTGAGAGAGTACGGTGTCAACGAAGGTTTGGTCCTGGCCGAATGTAGAAGACACGCGTTCTAAGGGAGGTCTGTCCGCAATCGTCGGGGTCGAACCGTGTGCTTCGCGGCGGTTCCTGGAACAACAACGCCCGGAACTGCCGTTCGGCGAACCGGAACAACAACGATCCCACGAATCGGAACAACAACATCGGCTTTCGTGTTGTTGTTTCTCGCTGAGCGCTGTCCTTCGGAGGAGAGATTGCCGTCATCACAGGGATGACGGCACGGTTCCAATGGAGAGCCCAGGGCAGGTCTCCCGCGCTCCCGGATGCGAGTGTTTCCGGCGAGCCAAATACGCGGCGCCCCGGCGGGGCTGGTAGTTTGTCGAGGGACAGGCGAACGTCCCGCCGGGGCATTCCATTTCCAGGAAGCGGCTCGACAGCGTGTCCCGCCGGAACGTCCGAGTGAAGGCGGAAGCCTCGCCCTCCAATTGCGCGGAGTTCGGGCCATGGAGGGCGACGCTCCGCGGAGCCGTCCGGTGGTTCGGCCGGAAGCGGCTCGACAGAGTCTCGCCCTCCACAAGAAGGAGCCGTTTCAGAACGCCAGCATTCCAACCAGAAGCGCCAGGAACAAGCATCCGAGCAACGTCTTGATGAGTATCACGTTGCGGCGGCTCCAATCGAGCAGTCTGGGGCTGCGCGCGCCGAAGAAGGACGCGAGAATCACGACCACAAGCGGGACAATGAACATGAGGTTGTACAACACCAGCAAGGCCCATGCCTTGAGCCGAAGTTCCGGATGTCGCGTCATGAACACGAGGGTCGGGCCGTAGACCTGGCCGGTGCACACGCTTTCGAGCAGCGTCACAAGGAAGCCGATCGTCAGGCTGCCGACAAGAAGCCCCCCGACCGACAAGCGTGTCCGCATGATCCCGTGAATCCGCAGTTTGATGCGGTCCGGCAACTGGAGCAGAACGCTCTTCGCGCTACCAGTCCTCGAATACACCCATGCGTCCCTGAATGACAGCGCTGCAAAGACCCCCAGGACGGCAACCATCAGCCACTTGAGTCCGTTGCTGAAGACCTCGTACACGCTCAGCCGCAGCACCACCTGCAACGCGCCGAAGCCCAGCAACAGGTAAGTGACGAACGTTGCCAGGCAGTATCCGAACCCGACGAGCAGGAGGCGTTTGCCGCTCACGCGGGCGGTTGCGAGGAGCGTGATGAAGAACACGATGGTCGAAAACGCACACGGGTTAAGACCGTCAAACAGGCCGAACACGGCAATCGTCCAGATTCCGTAGGAACGTAACCGCTCAGATAAAATGCCCCATGCAGCAGTTGGCGGTGTTGCGGACTCGGTGATCAGCGGATTTGAGGCCGCAGGGGTGTAATCACCCTTTCCTGCAAGGATGGAGTCAACTCCCGTGATCAGGTTCTTGCGGATTGCCTCGATTCCGCCTAGATGAACTTCGCTGTCCAGGTATATGGATACGTTCTCGCTGGTGCGCACCCCCAGCTTCTTCTGGAGCGTGGCCAAGCGGAGGTAGACAGACGGCTCACGGATATCGCATTGTTTGACCGAAACAAGTTCCCCGAACTGTTCTTTAAGGACCGGCAGAATGCGGGTCTTTATTTCCTGGCAGTCATCGCAACCGGCGGCATAGAAGAACTCCACGGTGACGGCTGTGGACAAGGGGGGCGGCTCGACGGGAAGCGGCTCGACAGAGTCTCGCCCTCCAATTGGGTGAGATTCGGGTTGTGGATGGCGACGCTCCGCGGAGCCGTATGGTTGGTTCGGCCGGATGCGGCTCGACGGAGTCTCGCCCTCCAGTTGGGTGGGATTCGGGCTATGGAAGGCGAACGTCCCCGTGAGCCGTTCTGCTCGCCCTCCAACTGCGCGTTCGTCTTTTTCCGCCGCTGAGAGTCGTCGCATGTCGTCCATCAATCCACTCACGTCCAGGATGCCCGGGATATCGCCTTCAACATGACCGTTGACGGTTCCCCGAATAACGATTCGCTTCTTGTCCGAAGTGGTCATCGTGAATTCGCTGCGGAAATGGCGGTCTATGTCGTTGGCGTGAAGTTCGACATGGGCCTCGGCGACCTGACCGGGCGTCACATTGGTGGGGTAGTCCGCGACCTTCAGCCATCGAATCTTGCTGCGCATCGCGCTGATGGCGAGCGGCGCCTCGCCGATGTTCTGAAGCGCCACGGAAAAGCGCTGGGTTTCTCCGGGCCGGATCACAGTGTCCTGAACCGGGTTTTTCACCAGGAGGCGCGGTTCGGCCGGATCGGCTGGAGGCGGATTTGTCAGTGCCTGAACCAGAGCCTCGTCCTGGCCGGCATAGTAGTCGTCAACCAGTCTCGCCGCTGACTCGTCCTCGTCCACCTTGGTGTCCAGGGGGATTATCTGCTGAACAAACCGCCAGCGGGGAGTAGTGGCGACGGATACTGCGAATGGATTCGGGTACTCATTCGTCCCGCGGTATTGAGGCGCTTCATCCTTCACGGATCCTGCATTGCCGGCTGGTCCGGTATTGCGGCTGATCGCAAGAACGCCCAGATTCTCGGCGTTCTTGCCGGCCTGAACGATCGCCACGCCGTTGACGACATCCGGAGGAACGATCAGCGTTTGGGAGTGGCCGCCTACAATCAGGTCCACGCCTTCGATATCGGAAGCCAGCGCACGATCGGCGTCGTCTCCCTGGTGGGACAGCACAATCACGAGGTCCAGATTCGTATTTGCTGACTTGAAATCATGTATGACCTTTCGCGGGTCTGTAACGCGCAGGCCTTCCAATCGTTCCGGCGGCGCAAAACGAAACACGGCCTTGTCAACCACCGAGACGACGCCTATGCGCAGACCTGCGCGGTTGACAACGATCCAGGGTTTCGCGGGGAAGTCTTTGCCCTGCGTGTTTACGGTTGTCGTGTACCCTCCCGAAAGCCACGGGAAGCCGCGTGAGGCGTCCGGCGAAGGCGCCTCCTCATGGACCGTTCTGTCGGATTGGCTCGACAGCGTGCCCCGCCGGAACTTCTGAGTGAAGGCGGAGGGCTCCCCATCCAATTGCGGCTCGACGGAGTCTCGCCCTCCACATGCGCGGAGTACGGGTTGTGGAGGGCGACGCTCCGCGGAGCCGTCCCCGGCATACCGAAACGCGTCGTTGATGCTCAGCCATGAAGACGGTGCCGGGGTCAATTCCTGGTCTCCGACTGCGACGGCATCGTAATCCATGAGCGAGTAGAGTCGCATCATGCACAGAGCCCGTTCTGGTTCCGGCTCGGACGGGAACAGGTCGCCTGAATCCAGCAATACCACGTTGTTTGTACCGACCTGTTCCCTGATGTGACTCACCAGCCACGCGCGTTTGGCGGGTCCACCCCATGGGGCGTTCGGGCAGTAGCAGGAACGGAGAATCCCGTTGCCGGAGCCAGAGAAAAGGATGAACAGCGGAGTATCGGATTCCGTTGAGCTGGAAAGATGGGGAAGAACAGAGAGGATGAAAAGAAACATCCCGGACAACACCTGCCGGACCAACCGCCGATTGCGGCTTGGCCGCGAGGATTCCCGTCTTGTATGCGAATGGACGTTCCTGTATTCAGACTCGCGAGGTGACATTACGGCCATCTCATAGGAGGGGGCATCCGGCATGGCAAGGAAAAATCCCGTCTGTACGCTGCTTCTATCGGCCGTTGGAGTCTGGCTTGCCCTGAGCCATGCCACGGCACAGGAGTTGTTCTCGACCAACAGTGTCACACCGGCGAGATTGCCGCGACTGGTGCTCAGAGACATCGAAGGCAACTACCTGTGCTTGAGCGACGTCTGCTACGAGGGGGAAGAGCAGCCGAGAAAGCCGAAGTGGGTTGTTGTGCTTAATTTCATGTCAGTCAACTGTCCGCCGTGCAAGCGTGAGATGCCAACGTTCCTTGAGATCGCACGGACGAAGAAGAGCGACGGCGTTCGTTCGTTCCTTGTGAGTTGGGACAGACTCTCGGATTCTGACAAACTGGCGACATACGTCAAAGAAATGAACGTGGATTGTGACGTGTTGCTGGACCCGTATCAGATTGCCGGCGACAAGCTTGGCGTGGATAGTGTTCCACGGACTTTCGTTGTCTCAAGAGATGGCTCGATTGTCGGTGATATTGCCGGGGCCACTCCAGATTTTGAGCAGAGACTGAAAGCTGCGATCCAGAGAGCCCTGAACTGACGTCGTTGGGCCCGTCATCATCTGCCCCGTTCCTGTGTTTTCCTTGGGGCACTCAATAGCGCCAGCACGTTAATCGCGACAAGCGCGGCGAGCCATGCCGCAAGCGTGATCGCGCCGGGCCGTGAGAGGTGTCTGATATCCGGCGCGATCATCGGGTACCAGAGGTCCGAGCTGAGAAACGGCCGCACCTGCAGGATGTGTCTGCCGGCATAGAAATCGCGCATATCGAACCATGTCCCCCTGAAAGCGAAGATGGCCGCGGCGGACGCGAGGACGGCGAAGACTGTTGCCCGTGCCGTTCCGCCCACGGCGAGGAACGCCACCGTGGCTGCCGCGAGCATGGGAATGACCACCAGCATGAAACGGTTCGGCGGGCAGAACCCGCCCCACCACGCGTCGAACGAGGCAATTGTCCAGACGTAGAGCGCGGCGGGGACCGCGATCAGGGCTGTCTCCAGCGGGCGGCGTCGCGCGGCGATGATGATGCCTGCCGGCGCAAACGCCCAGAACGGCGCCCACGGCAGGAGCCCGCGTCCGCCGTCGAAGACTATTCCGGCAAGCCCTTTCAGCGCCGACCTGAAACCGGGCGAAAGCGGTGCGGACCCGGTCTGCGCGATATACGCGGCGTTCGGCCACGGGCTCCCGTACCAGCGCTGGTAGCAGACCATCAGGCACGCGGCCGAGACGAGCACGGGAATCGCGGCGGCGGCGAGCGCGCCCGGATTCCGGCGGTACGCGGCGAAGCATGCAAAGCCAAGGCCCGCTGAGAGGATCACGAAACGGATGTGCAGCCATGGCAGCCATGCCGCGCACGCGCCCGCGGCGAGCGCGCCGGCGAGCAGGGAAGCTTTCGTTTCGCGCGGGAAGAGCCAGACCGCCGAGTAACCGGCGAGGAGAACCACTGCGCCGGGCATGTCCGGGTAGATCTGGTGCGAGAACACGAGGAAAGGCATGCTGAATGAGGCGGCCAGTGAGACCATCATTGCGCGAACCGGCGTTGCGCCGAAACGGCGCGCGATGGCGTGGAGCATTAGCATGCCCGCCGCCGCGAGAAGGTTCAGGAATATCGCGCACGCGTAGCGAGGGGTGATTCCCGCTTTCATGGCCAATGCGAAAACGGGCGCGAGCATCATCGGCAGGCCGGGAGAATGCACCGAGTAGACCAGGCCATTCGGAATGTCCACGCGTGCCTTGTGAGGTCCGGCCGATGGGCATCCGAAGGTGCGGCCCTTGCGGTCGCGGCTGGCCTCGTTGAACAGGTTCACATCGCGGTCCAGCACGATGCTCTGGCAGATGAGCATGTAGGACGGCTCGTCGCCGGTGAGGTTGCGGCTCTGGAGATCGTGCGGAGTGTGGATGTCCACGGAACGGTGTGTTGTCCATACGAACGCCGCAAGGGAAAGAGTGAAAACAAGCAGAGCTGTCTGCCGGCCCGATGGTTGAAAGATGCCGGAAAGACGGCGAGCGCATGATTCGCGGCGGCTCGCCCCGGGAGAACCCGCCTCTGGTGGAACGGCACGGCCTGTTTCGCGGAAAGGCATGGGAGAACACTAATCAGACCGGCCACTCAACGCAACCGTGTTCAACGACGGAAGGCGTCGGGCCAACCCCAGCTTCCCAAGTGTAACAACTGCACAGAGATGCGCGCGCGTCGGGGGCGGCGCGGCGGCGCCGTTCCCGCTTCCGTTAGCGCTGAAAAACAAGCCCACAAGAGTTTGACAACGCTACAGAATGTGCATAGCATCACGCCAACCAACAATATGTT
>VGWI01000049.1 GCA_016873655.1 Lentisphaerota bacterium | reverse complement strand
CCACCTTGAGGGTGGCCTGTGTGACCGGTTCGTCGAAGTTGCCGCCGGCCGGACTGACGGTGCCGCCGATGGTGATGGAGCCTTCCGAGCCGTCGCGCAGTTTCACGGCGCCGCCCCGTTCGTAGAATGCCGCGATAACCGACTCGAGGTAGGCCGGGAAGGCCTCCTCGCCGGGTATTTCCTCCAGCCGCCCGGACATCTCACGGAGGGCCTGCGCCCATCTCGAAGTCGAGTCGGCCAGGAGCAGCACGTTCAGCCCCATCTGGCGGTAATACTCGGCGATCGTCACGGCCGTATAGACCGACGCTTCGCGGGCGGCGACGGGCATGGAGCTGGTATTGCAGATGATGATCGTGCGGTCCATCAGGCTCTTGCCGGTTCGCGGGTCTTTCAGTTCCGGAAACTCGCGCAGCGTTTCCACCACCTCGCCCGCCCGTTCCCCGCATGCGGCGATTATCACGATGTCCACCTCCGCGTAGCGGCTTGTTATCTGCTGCAGGACCGTCTTTCCCGCGCCGAACGGGCCGGGTATGCAGTAGGTTCCGCCCTTCGCGACCGGAAAGAACGTGTCAACGATCCGAACCTTGGTGACGAGCGGGGTGGTCGGCCGCAGGCGCTCGGAATAGGCGCGGATCGGCCGTTTCACGGCCCATCTCTGAAGCATCGGGACTTCGATCGTCCGGCCGCCTTCGTCGCTCAGCCTGGCGACGGGTGTTTCAACGTCGTACTCGCCGGCGTCCGCGATCCACTCCAGAGTGCAGGTTCCCTGCACGGAGAAGGGAACCATGATCCGGTGTTCGAATATGCCTTCCGGGACTGTCCCGATCGTATCGCCGGCGGCCACATTCGAGTCTTTCTCCGCGGTCGGCGTAAACTGCCATTTCCTGTCCCTGGGGATCGCGCCCAGATATGTTCCGCGCTTCAGAAAGAACCCGCACTGTTCCGCCAGTTCGGGAAGCGGGTTCTGCAGTCCGTCGTAGATCTGGGTCAGGAGTCCCGGCGCAAGTTCCACCGACAGGAGGTCGCCCGTGAACTCCACCTTGTTCCCCACGCCCAGGCCGGCGGTGTCTTCGAATACCTGCATGTCCGCAAGGTCGCCGCGGATGCGAACCACCTCGCTCATCATGCGCAGGCTGCCGAGAATCGCGTAGCCGACCTCGTTCTGCGCCACCGCGCCGGAGAAGCGGACGGTTATCATGTTTCCGTTTACGCCGACGATTGTTCCTGTGCTCTGTGTCATGTGTTCTCCGTTGGGGCGGTGGTCTCACCGGCGGACGCGGCGGCGACAAGGCCGCGCGCCCTTTCCAGGCCGCGGTCGCGGTCCATGCGGGTCCAGCGTTCGGCCAGCGCGAGTTTCAGCGCGTAGGCCATGATGGCTGCCGGCGCGAACGGGTTGAGCCCGCCGATCTCATCAAGCTTCTTCCATCGCAAACGGTCGAGCGCGAGCTCTCTTTCAAGCGGTGAAGAGCGCGAGAACGCCTCGGCGACGCCGGATTCCAGGTATGAGTCGAAGGCTCCCTCCTCGCGAAGATACCGGGCGGAATCTCGCTTCAGCCGCGCGCCGCGCGCGCGGGCCTGCGCGTTCCTGATCTGCGCATCCGCAGCCGCCCACGCTCTTCCGAACTGCCCGGCCGCGGATTCCGGCCGCGATATCACCGCCTGCAGTTCGGCGGCGTCGCCCGGCCGCAGAAGGGAGACAGCCTGTTCGACGAATCGCTCGAGCGGCATCGGCGCCGGCTCCTCGAGCGAAACGCGGGGAAGTGAGGCTGCGAAGTAGTAATAGTTCATTCCGCCGGGGCCGCCACCTCGCCCTGTTCCGAGCCCAGAACGATAGCAGCCAGTCTCGGACGCATCAGGCGCGCAAGCGCCTCAGTCACAGCCGTGCCCGTGAAGTCGTGTTCGATCCGTCCGCCGGCTTCCCTTATCCTGAACCCGGTCCTGATGGTATCGTCGCCGCGGATCTCGATCCCGCCGCGAATGCCCTGTGACAGGCGGTCAAGGAGCGCTGCTGCGACCTTCTCGCGCTGGGCTTCCGGAACAAGCACTTCGATTCCCGCCGCGCCGCCGGCTCTGGCGAAATAGGCGGTTATGGCGTCCTTGAGCACCGCAGCCAGCGCATCCGGGGTCATTGCCTCCGTAACGGACTTGGCGGCAACACGTTCGAAGGCAGCCTGCAGGGATTCCTGAACAGAGAGCAGCAGGTCGCGTGCGGCCTGCTTCAGGGAGGCTTCGGAGCGGGCGCGAAGGGCGTCTGCCTCGTTCGCGGCGCGGACGGAGGTCTCCTCCGCCTCGGCGCGGGCCTTCTTGACTATCGCGACGGCTTCCGCGCGCGCGGACTCAACAATTGATTTCGCCTCCGCCTCGGCTTTGTCTACGCCGTCGCGCTGGATACGATCCAGGAGACTCTGGAGTTCTTCAGCCATAGATGCAGTTCCCCTTTTCCTGCTGTCCGCGGAGCCCGCGGTCGCCACGTGAAACTATGGAAAGGGCTGTGCGTAGGCAAGCAAAAGAGGCCGGACCGAGAAGTTTTCCCAAGTCTTCCCAACGACTTTCGACGAGCTTGGACGATGGAGCAATGCCGGTGCTGCTCAACCGGCGGCATCAGTCCTTCGCCGCGTGCGGCATGGGGCCGACGGCAGGGCCGCCGTCGGGCGCCGCCTTGGCCTCGACCAGGCGGTGCCCGGCGGCGGCGAGAATATCCTGCGCGTTCATCTTCAGGTCGCGTTCACCGGACAGAACCGTTGCCCCGATTGCCACCCGGATTTCGGCGCCGCCCTGTCCGATCACGTGATCGGCAACATCTGTCGCCATTCTGACCGTTTTCGCGCGGGTGTCATCGATGCCCGAACCCGAGAGGCAGATCACGAATTCGTCCGCTCCGAACCTCGCCAGGAGATCTGTTTCTCCGAGCTGTTCCTTCAGGACCGCGGCGGTTTCGGCCAGAAGCGCGTGCGCCTTGTCGATGCCGTGTGTCTCGACATAGGAACGGAATGCGGCTACGGCGACCAGGATCACGCCCAGCTCGTAGTCGTGTTCCCGGGCCCTTGCCAGCTCGCGCCCGAATGCCGGGACGAAGGACTTGTACTGGAGGACCCCGGTGGCATCGTCAATTACCGAGAGTGCGCGGCGTTCCTTCATCAGGTCGAACTTCTCCATGAGGCCGCCGACCAGAAGGCCGATCACCTGCAGGTGAAGCATGTCGGATTCCGTGAAAGGTTCGCCGTTCGAACGGTCGCTGAATATGTAGCCGACTCCGCGCCGGTTTCTGACGATCGGCGCGAGAACGGCGGACTGGAAGTCATGCTCCATCTTTATCTCGCGGTATTCGGGAGAACCCGGTTTCAGGTCCGCGTAAAGGGCGGGCTGTTGCTGGAGGACGACGCGTTCGGCAGCCGGGCCGGGAGCGCGGCCCTGGAACTGCTTGACGAACGTGTAACTCACGTGGCGCGATATCTTGATCCGCAGTTCCTTCGTGTCGTCGTCTATCATGATGACGGCCAGGCTGCGGCAGGGGAAGTAGTCCTTGAGGCTGTCCATGATCACATGGAGCGCCTCCTCGAATGACATTGCGCTGTCGGATTCCTTGAGGACATGAACGAGCCATCCGCCGAGAGTACGGGTTGGTTCCATCTCGCGTCCTCCCTTGGCCGCCGAGGAGGCGGCTGTTAAGTGCCCCGGACGGGCAGTTTCTCCCCGTCCGGGACCGGAAAATCCAAGCCCTTCCAGCCCGGCTCAGCCGCCGCAGGGCTCAAGTGCGGCCAGCTTCTTCAGCAGGTCGTACTTGGCTGCCACGAGGCGATCCGCCTGGTCCATCAGCCGCTTGGAGGCTTCAGGGTCGCCCTTCAGCAGTATCCTGAACCGGTTCTCCTTCAGCGCGTGCTCGCTGAACTTCATCGTAGGTTCCTTGCTGTCGAGCGTCAACGGGTTCTTCCCGGCCGCGGAGAGAGCAGGGTTGAAGCGGTAGAGCGGGAAGTGACCCGACTGGACCGCCATTTTCTGTTCCTGCAGACCGGTGGTCATGTCTATCCCGTGCGCGATGCAGTGGGAGTAGGCGATGATCAGCGACGGCCCGTCGTAGGCCTCGGCCTCGGCGAACGCCTTGACGGTCTGGTTCGGGTTCGCTCCGAGCGAGACCTGGGCGACGTAGATATTGCCGTAGGTCATCGAGATCATCCCGAGATCCTTCTTCATCAGCGGCTTGCCCGAGGCGGCGAATTTCGCCACGGCGCCCATGGGGGTCGCCTTCGATGCCTGCCCGCCGGTGTTCGAGTACACCTCGGTATCCAGGACAAGCACGTTGACGTTCCGGCCGGATGCGAGCACGTGGTCGAGCCCGCCGTAGCCGATGTCATACGCCCAGCCGTCGCCGCCGACCACCCACACCGACTTGCGCACGAGGTAGTCCGCGAGTGATGTGAGGTGTTTGCAGTCGGCGCAGTCGCACTTGGCCAGTTCCTTCTTCAACTGAGCCACGCGTTCGCGCTGCTGCTCGATCAGGGCCTGCGAGGACTGGTCGGCGTCGCGCACGGCCTTCAGCAGGTCGGCGTGCACCGAGCACTTTGTCGTGCCGTCCAGGAGGCGGCCGAGGATCTCGAGCGCGTGTTCGCGGAACTTGTCCACGGTCAGGCGCATGCCCATGCCGAACTCGGCGTTGTCCTCGAACAGCGAGTTCGACCAGGTCGGGCCGCGGCCGTCATTCCGCTTGCAGTACGGCGTGGTCGGCATGTTGCCGCCGTAGATTGACGAGCAGCCGGTTGCGTTCGCGATGTAGGCCCTGTCGCCGAAAAGCTGCGAAAGCAGCTTCACATAGGCCGTTTCGCCGCAGCCCGCGCAGGCGCCGGAGAACTCGAACAGGGGCCGGCAGAGCTGGCTGCCCTTGATGCTGGCCTGGTTGAACTTGGAGTGATCCAGTTCCGGTATGTTCAGGAAGAACGCGAAGTTCGCGGCTTCCTGTTCGCGGAGCGGGAGCTGGTCAGCCATCATTATCGCGCGGTTGCCGGTCTCCTGCTTCGTCTGCGGGTCCTTTTCGCGGCCGGGGCAGTTGTCCACGCATGCTCCGCAGCCGGTGCAGTCTTCCGGGGCAACCTGCACGGTGAACTTCATCCCCTCGAAGTCCTTCCCCCGCGCGGCGGTGGACTTGAAAGCCTTCGGCGCGTCCTTGAGCGCGTCCTCCGCGTATATCTTCACGCGGATGGCCGCGTGCGGGCACACGAGCGAGCACTGGGCGCACTGTATGCAGAGCCCGGTATTCCATTCGGGGATCTTCACCGCGATGTTGCGCTTCTCGTAGCGGGTTGTTGCCGTCGGCCAGGTGCCGTCGTTCGGCATGGCGCTGACGGGCACTGCGTCGCCGTTCTGGCGCATGATCTCGGCGGTGACCTTCTTCACGAACTCGGGCGCGTCGTCGGCGACGGTTGGCGGCACGTGCGCCCTGCCTGCGGGCGCTGCCGGGACCTTCACCTGCTGCAGCGATGAAACCGCCGCGTCGACGGCCTCGTAGTTGGCCTTGACGATATCCTCGCCCTTGCGGCCGTAGGTTTTCTTGATCGCGGACTTCAGGGCCGTGATGGATTCATCCTCGGAGAGGACTCCGGATATCTTGAAGAAGCAGGTCTGCATGATCGTGTTGATGCGGGCGCCCAGTCCGAGTTTCTCGGCGAGGTTGATCGCGTCTATCACGTAGAACCTGATCTTCTTCCTGATGATCTGGGCGGCGACCTCGTCGGGAATGTGGTTCCACACCTCGTCGGCGCCGAACGGGCTGGCGAGCAGGAACACCGCGCCGGGTTTGGCCGCGGCGAGCATGTCGTACTTCTCGAGGAAGGAGAAGTTGTGGCAGGCGACGAAGTCGGCCTGCGTGCAGAGGTAGGGGCTGCGGATAAGGTTCGGCCCGAACCGCAGGTGCGAAACCGTGATGGTACCCGCCTTCTTGGAATCGTACACGAAGTAGCCCTGCGCGTAGTTCGCGGTGTCTTCGCCGATGATCTTGATCGAGTTCTTGTTTGCGCCGACCGTGCCATCGGAGCCGAGCCCGTAGAACATGCACTCGATGCGCTTGCCGTGCTCCACCTGCCAGGCGGCGTCCACGTCGATGCTGGTGTTCGTGACATCGTCGTTGATGCCGACTGTGAAATGGTTTTTCGGCGAAGCCGCCTTGAGGTTGTCGAAAACGGCCTTCACCATTGCCGGGGTGAACTCCTTCGAGCCCAGGCCGTAGCGGCCACCGAGCACTTTCGGCCACGCGGGGAGGTTGAGCCATTTCTCCTGCATCGCCTCGCCTATGGCGGTGCGGACGTCCGTGTAGAGCGGCTCTCCGATCGCCCCCGGCTCCTTCGTGCGGTCAAGAACGGCGATGGAGCGGACGGTTGCCGGCAGGGCGGCCGCGAAGGCGCGCGTGTCGAACGGGCGGTACAGGCGCACCTTCACCACGCCGACCTTCTCGCCCTTGGAGCACATGTACTCAACCGTCTCGTGGCAGGTGTCGGCGCCGGAGCCCATCACGATGATGATGCGGTCGGCGTCCGGGGCGCCGACGTAGTCGAACAGGTGGTACTCGCGGCCCGTGAGCGACGCGAGCTTGTCCATCGCCTTCTGCACTATGCCGGCGGTGGCGTCGTAGTAACTGTTCACCGTCTCGCGGCCTTGGAAGTAGACGTCCGGGTTCTGGGCCGTCCCGCGGATCACAGGCCGGTCCGGCGTCATCCCGCGGGCGCGGTGGGCGAGCACCAGCTCGTCGTCAATCATGGCGCGCATCGTTTCGCGCGAGTTCTCCTGCACCTTCTGCACCTCGTGTGAAGTGCGGAACCCGTCGAAGAAGTGGAGGAAGGGAATGCGCGATTCCAGCGTTGCCGCGTGGGAAACGAGGGCGAGGTCGCAGACTTCCTGGACGCTTGCGGATGCCAGCAGGGCGAAGCCGGTCTGGCGGACGGACATGACGTCCGAGTGGTCGCCGAAGATGGACAGCGCCTGGCATGCGAGGGAACGGGCCGAGACATGGAAGACGGTCGGCGTCATTTCGCCGGCCACCTTGTACATGTTCGGTATCATCAGCAGCAGTCCCTGCGATGCCGTGAAAGTGGCGCTGAGCGCGCCGGTGGTGAGCGCGCCGTGCACGGCGCCGGCGGCGCCGCCTTCCGACTGCATTTCCACCACCGTCGGGACCGTTCCCCAGAGGTTCTTGACGCCTGCCGCGCTCAGTTCGTCAGCCGTCTCGCCCATCGGCGAGGAGGGGGTGATCGGGTAGATTGCGATAACTTCGCTCAGCGCGTGCGCCACGTTGGCAGCCGCGGTGTTGCCGTCAATCATCGTAGCTTGAATCTTGTCTGACATGTTGCTTCCGTTCCTTATCGCTGCGGCGGACCGGCCGCGGCAGTGTGCTCAGCCATTCAGAAACGCGCGTACCGCATCAAGCTGGCCGGCGCTTCCGAGAACAACGTTCTTGTGCTCTATGTACTTCGCGTATTCAGCCATGAATATCTTGCCCGGAGGACGGAGGTCGAAGTTTTCCGGGTTGTCGCGGAAAGCCTCGCGGTGCACGCGGCACCACACGAGCCGTCCGTCCGTGTCGATGTTGACCTTCGTGACGCCCATCTTGGATGCCCTGGATATCTGCGCCTCGTCCACGCCCTTCGCGCCCTTCATCTTGCCGCCGGCGGCGTTGATGCGCTGGACCTCGTCCTGCGGCACAGAACTCGATCCGTGCATGACCAGCGGGAACTTGGGCAGGCGGCGCTGGATTTCCTCGATCACCTCGAAGTGCAGGCCCTGCGATCCGCTGAACTTGAAAGCGCCGTGGCTTGTTCCGATCGCGCAGGCCAGGCTGTCGCAGCCGGTCAGTTTCACGAAACGCTCCGCGTCCTTCGGGTCCGTGAGCTTCGCGTCCTTCTCGTCCACCTTGACGTGTTCCTCGACGCCGCCGAGCTGTCCGAGTTCGGCCTCGACGGAGATGCCTTTGGGGTGCGCGGCGTCAACGACGCGCTTCGTGATGGCCACGTTCTGCTCGAACGATTCGTGGCTCGCGTCGATCATGACCGAGGTGTAGAACCCGCTCGCGATGCAGTCCATGCAGGTCGCCTCGTCGCCGTGGTCCAGGTGAACCGCGAAGACCGCCTCGGGGAATATCTCGTCGGCGGCGCGGATCATGGCTTCGAGAAGGTGTTTGTCGGTGTAAGACCGGGCGCCCTTGGAGATCTGGATGATGAACGGCGCCTTGCTCTGCACGTTGCCCCGGAAGAGGCCCATGACCTGTTCGGCGTTGTTGATGTTGTAAGCGCCGACAGCATACTTGCCATACGCGTGCTCAAAGAGCTTGTTTGTCGGGACTATCATGACTTGCTCCCCTTTTCTGAGTCAACCCGCGAAAGGCGGCGGGTACCGCGCCCTGAAAGCGGCGTAGAGTAGCCGAACGGCGGCGCGGCGGTCAAGATTGCCTTCCGCGTCCCGTCGCTTCAGGCGGCGCTTGATCCCGGCGGGTGATGGGCATAGGATGGCCCGCGCGTTGTCGGTAGGCGACAGAGGGAGGAACGACTTGCATACAGAGATGCTGAAACGGGTTTCGGTGGCGGTTTCCGCGGCTGTTTTCTCGGGGCTTTGCACGGCGGCGGAGCCGGCGCCCGGCGGACCGGAGCAGCTTGTGCGGAAATTCGGGAGTCTCATCAGGGACAGCAAATCATTCCAGGTCTCCGTTTCGTCTGTGACCCGTATAGAAGCCGAAGGCATGAAGCAGGAGTATTCCACACGCAGCCTGCTCTCCGTCGCAAGGCCGAACAAGATGGCCAGCGTGCTCCAGTACGGCATCATGGGCGCGACGGTCGTTACCGACGGCAGGAAGCTCTACAGGTACATGCCGATGATGGGGCGCTATACGGAGGAAGATGCGCCTGCCGAGCTGGCGGATGCGGGCGCGGAGTCGGCAGGCATGATGATGGGGGGGGCATTCCCCCTGATGTCGGCGATGCTGGACGCGGACCCCGCCGGCGTCATGCTCGACGGAGTGTCAGGCGGCCAGATGCTCGGGAGGCAGAAGGTGGACGGTGTCGAATGTGAAGGGGTCCGGTTCAAGCAGGAGGGTTTCACCTGGGACGCATGGTTCGAAGTCGGGCCCAAGCCCTTGCTGCGCAAGGTCGTGCCGGATATATCCAGGATGATGGAGTCTCAGGGCATGTCGGCGGCGATGCCGGGAATGGCAAAGAGCTTCAAGTACGAGATGGTGTTTGAGTTGAAGGAATGGAAGATCGGCGCGGATCTTCCTGCGGACACCTTTGTCTTCAAGCCGCCGGAGGGGGTTCAGAAGGCGGACGACATGTTCGGGCAGGCTGGCGCCGGCTCCGGAAGGGGGATGGTCGGCAAACCAGCGCCGGCATTCACCGTGAAGACGCTCGGCGGCGGCTCATTCGATATCGAGGCGCAGAAGGGGAAGGTTGTCGTGCTGGATTTCTGGGCCACCTGGTGCGGGCCGTGCCGGGACTCGCTGCCCAAGGCCGCCAGGGTGGCCGCTGAACTCGCGGAGAAGGGCGTCGTCTTCTGTGCGGTGAACCAGGAAGAGGACGAGGAGACCGTGCGCGAGTTTGTGGAGGAGTTCAAACTCTCCTGCATGGTCGGGCTTGACCCGGCCGGCGAAGCCGGCGGCCGGTATGACGTTACGGGCTACCCGTACACGCTGGTCATAGACCGCGAGGGAGTGGTCCGTGCCGAGCACCGTGGCGCTGGTTCCAGGTTTGACGAGGAACTCAGGCGCGACATCGAGCGTGTCCTCGGCGGTGTCACGGAGAAGGCTCCCTGATGGCAGGCGGGCTCCGGCCGGCCGGGAGAGGACGCAGGGCGTTCTTCGGGGCAGTCTGCGCACTTCTTTTTTTCCTGGCTGCGGTCGGCATTTGGCATACGCACAAGCCGCTTCCGCCCGGCCTGTCATTCGACGGCCCGCCGCGCCCGGCTGAAGGGGTGGAGTTCCTGCGCGACTTCACATGGTCCGGACCGGGCGGCACGGTGTCGGACCAGCAGATATTCGACCGGGCATTCGACCTGATACGCGGCGCCAGGCGCTTGATAATCCTGGACATGTTCCTGTTCAACGACTTCGCCGGCGAGTTGAAGGACGGCATGCGGCCGCTTTCCCGCGAACTGACGGACCTGCTGGTGGCCAGGAAGACCGAGGTCCCGTCGCTCCGCGTCATCCTGATCACCGATCCCTTCAATACCGTCTACGGTTCCTTAATGCCCGCCAACCTTGTGCGCCTGCGCGATGCCGGCGTGGAGATCGCGGTGACGGATCTTGACCGGCTGCGCGACAGCAATCCGCTCTTCTCGGCGCCGTGGCGCGTGTTTGTCCGTCCGTTCGGCTCCGGGCCCGGCCGCGCGATCCCGAACCCGTTCGGGCCGGGCCGAGTGTCGCTGCGCAGCATGCTGCGCCTTGCGAATTTCAAGGCAAACCACAGGAAGACAGTGATAGCCGACAGGAACGGAGTTCTTGTCGGGCTGGTCACATCCGCAAACCCGCACGACGGCAGCAGCGCTCACTCGAATATCGCACTGGTGTTCCAGGGGGCTGCAGCGGCGGACCTGCTGGAGACGGAGAGAGCGGTTCTCGCCTTTTCCGGCGGCCCGGACCCGGGCCAGTGGCCCGGCAGTTCTTCAGAAGAGAACCGGATGCCTGACGGGGCTGCGACGTTGAGGGTGGTGACCGAGGCCAGGATAAGGTCGGCCGTGGTGTCCGCCCTTGCGACGGCCGGAGAGGGCGATTCGGTTGACCTGATGATGTTCTACCTTTCCGACAGGGCGGTCATCGAGGCCCTCGCTTCCGCATGCGGGCGCGGCGCCGCAGTGCGTGTGCTGCTTGACCCGAACAAGGACGCGTTCGGTCGGACGAAAGACGGCATCCCGAACCGCCCGGTTGGCTCCGAGCTGGCCCGGCGCGGGGCCGCCGTGCGGTGGTTTGCCACGAACGGAGAGCAGGCGCATTCGAAAATGCTTGTCGTAAGGCGCGCCGACGAGAGCCAGACAACCATTCTGGGCTCCGCAAATATGACTCGCCGCAACATCGGCGACCTGAACCTCGAGACGGACGTGGTGTTCGATTCCCGCCGGGACCACCCCGCAGCCGCGGCCGCGAGCGAAACGTTCGACACGGTGTGGAACAACGACAACGGCCGCGGCATGAGCCTGGACTTCGAGGTTTTCTCCGAGGACTCCCGCATGCGATACTTGCGCTACAGGACGCTGGAACTGACGGGGCTGTGCACTTTCTGAAGTCAGTCCCCGGCCTGCACGCGCACGGGGGGGGGAAATGGTGAGCGCCGACGACACATCCGCCAACCGCAATGATTCCGGCGGGAACGACCATCGCGAGCGGCTGGCGCTGCTGGAGAGCAAACTTGACGAAGCCATCGAAATCCTGCTTAAGCGGGACAACGAACTCACCGCGGCGCAGAGAAGGATTCTTTACCTTGAGGAGTTGTTGGACAGGCACCGCGTGGAGTACTCCGAAGAGCCGTGAAATGGGCCGGGGGGAGGGGTCGGCGATGAACACAGAGGAAATCAGGCGGGGTCTGCGCGATTTCAGGACGCGCGCTGCAACCATGAACATTGTCATGGATGCGGGCGTTGCCGCAGTCTCGGATGTCATCCCTCTTCTCAATGACCGGTCCGACAGTGTCAGGTGGTCGGCGATAAAGATACTCACCGGGATAGGCGACGAAAGCTGCTGTGCCCCGCTGCTTGCGTTGATGGAGCAGGGCAAGAACGCGGCGGAGGCCGCCTGTGCCTTGCGGGAGATAACCGGCAGGAACATCGGGGACACGGCAGGCGAATGGCGCGCGGCTCTTTCGGGAACCGACGGCGCGGAGCAGGATGGCGCGCGCCGGCTGGGAAACGCCGAACTGCTGAGCGAAGCGGTCAAGGGACTGCCTGTGAGCGTCACCGGGGGCGGTGACGAGTTTGCCGCGACGGTCTCCCTGCCCGATGGCCGGTCCCAGCAGGTGTGGATAGACTTTTCTCGAAAGGACACGGACGGTCGCCCGATCGTATGCCTGTCGACCCCGTGCGGAAAGGCGGACCCGGAACGCTACAGGGAAATGCTCGTGCTCAACATGTCCATCTCCTACGGCGCCGTAGCAGTGGCGGCGCTCGACGGCGAACTGTGTTTCGCCGTCGTCAACACGCACCTTCGTTCAACGGTTCACCCCGAGGACATTGCCGGGTCCATCATGTCGCTTGCCGGGCACGGTGATTCGGTGGAGAAGTCGCTCGGCGGTCGCGACGCTTACTGAGGCGCCGCGCGTTGAGATATCGGCAAGTGCACGCTGGACGGTGACGGGCCGTCGTGTTAGCGTCATGCCCGTGCCGGGGCCGCTCGTCATGAATGATCAGGAACGCAGGGTGGACAAAAGACTGCCGCGCGTTGACAGCGTGGCAGTGACGGTCGTGTCCGCCTCCGGCTCCCCCTCAATCGAGCGACGCACGTTCTTCTGCAGGACCCGCGATCTGTCGGCCAGCGGCATGAAGATGATTCTCGACGAGCGTCTGCCGGGCAGCGCGCTGGTGGAATTGCACGTTGCCTTGTCCGAGCCGCTGGGCGCCTTCAAGCTGCGCGGCAGGGTGGCTTGGCTGAGCGAGATGGATGGCGGTTTCTACGCGGTGGGAGTCGAGTTCCTTGAACGCGGAACACCGCAGATGATCCAGTGGGGCGCCGCCATCAGGAAGGTGCTGGCGGACGGCGACTCCTGACCGCCTCATCTCCGCCGCCGTTCATTCCTCCCCTTTTCCCGCCGCCTGCACCAGATCATTCTCGAACGCGGCGACGCCCGGGTAGCGGTGTGCCGGCTCCGGCGCGAGCGCCACGGAAATGACTTCTCTCACCGCCTCCGGGACGTGGCTCATGCTTGGCGGCAAGGCCGACGGGATTACCTCGATCGGCATGTTTGCGGGGATCGGGGGACGGCCCGTGAGCAGTTCGTAGAGCACTGCCGCCAGGGAATAGACGTCGGTTCGTTCGTCCAGAGGGTGGCCGCGAAGCTGTTCCGGGCTCATGTAGGCGGGAGTGCCCATGATCTGGCCCGGTCTCGGCTGGCGGTGCATCAGGCAGGCAACCCCGAAGTCTATGATCTTGAGTACCCCGTCCGAGGCGAGCATGAGGTTGGACGGCTTGATGTCCTTGTGCAGCACTCCATGCCTGTGGGCGTAGCCCAGCGCGTCGGCCGCGACGCTCGCAACCTGCACGACCGTGTTCAGCGGCAGGGTCCCGTGCTCCTTGATGAGTTCGTGGAACGTGCAGCCGTCCACGAACTCCATCACGAGGAAGTATCTGTCTCCGAGACGGCGGAAGTTGTGCAGGCGCACGATGTGCCGGTGTGAGAGTTGCATGGCGATGCGCGCTTCCTCCTTGAGAATACGGACTTCTTCGGCGTTGCCCACGAGGTCCTTCGAGAGCAGCTTCACGGCCACGGTCATGTTCAGCATCGTGTCTTCAGCGCGGTAGACTTCGCCCGTTCTGCCGCGGCCTATGAGTTCTGCCAGCCGGTAGCGGTTGCTTTCGAACGTCCTGGTTGCCCGGTGCGGCCGGAGCCGGCGCAGCCGGTCCCGCGCCGAGGCGGCACCGTCCATCGAACCCCGGACCACGACCAGCGACGGCTTGCGGGTGTTGCCGGCCTTTGCGCGGTGGCGGGTTACCGTGCGGGCCAGGTTACCCAGTTGCGCTTGCGGGCGGCGCAGGCGCGAGTAACGCGCAAGCGCCTCCTCGACCACGGAGAGCAACTCGTCCCTGCGCCACGGCTTGTCCATGAACTTCCAGATCCCGCCTTCGTTCACGGCGCGAACGAGGTCATCGCGGTCGGCGCGGCCGCTCAGAACGACCGATATGATGTCCGGGTTTGCCTCGCGCGCGGCGCGCAGCACTTCGTTCCCGCCCAGGTCGGGCATGTTCATGTCACACAGCAGAACGCCGATTTCACGCGTCCGCAGAAGGTGCAGCGCTTCAGCGGGCGAAGGGGTGGGTATCACCGTCCAGTTCCGTGGGGCAAGCTGCCGCGCAATGACGTTGAGTACCTCCTCGTCGTCATCAACAACGAGAACGGGGTAGGACCCGCCAATCGGGCCCTGCCCATCCTGCCGGGCGGTCTTGCGGTTAGTTACGGCCATGGTGTGTTCAGACCGCCTGTTCCGGGGCAAGATCGTCGTAAAAACGCGCAAGGCTGGTCTGCATGTAGGGGCCGAGCCAGAGCATGCCTACGCCGAAGGTGAGGAAGATTACGAGCAGGAACCAGCCGATGAACCTGCAGTAGAGGCAGAAGAGCCTCCATCGGCTGCCGAGCATCATCTCCTTGCTCCGCCCTATCGCGTCCATCGCCGTGATGCCCGGGTTATCCGCCATGATGAAGTATGTCATCGAGTAAGAGAGAGAAGCGACGATGCCCGGTATAACAAGCAATATCGACCACAGGAACACGAAGAGGCTCATGAGGAAGTAGGCCAGCAGAGCCGTTCCGAACCACTTGAACCCGTCGAATATGCGGCCGACTTCCGCCGTGTTCCCGCGCGCCACGCCGAGGAAGAGGATCGAGACGCCGAGGTTGAGCGGGCCGGTGATGAGCAGCATGGCGATGATGTTGATGCCTGGTATCCACGAAGCCGCGCTCGTGATAGCGAACATCACGAGGAAAGCCAGCGCCGCCGCGCCCCAGTTCCCTGTGAGGCATTCGCGCGCCTGCCTCATCAGGTCGCGGTTCAGCGTGCTGCCGCCCGTGCCGGCGCGGGTGGATGCGGCGGCTTCTCCGAACAGCCCGGCCACCGAGGCCGCACGAGCCCACTCGCCGCCCATGTCGGCATTCCAGACGAGATCGTCCGGGCCGATGCCGCCTGTCGCGGCAAGTTCTCGAATCGTCTTCTCCGGCACCGGTCCCTGCTGCTGGCCGTTGATCGCGTAGTACCAGTCCATGATGCTCTGATTCCCCTTCTTGTTCCGCGCCTGCCGCTTATCGCGGCTTGAATAAGCGTCGTGACCCGGCTATAATACAGACCCGATTGAGACCCTTCAATGAACGAGTCAACCTTCCGTAAACGCAAGCTGTTAAGCGACCTCGTAAGTTTCCGCAAGCACGTTGCTGAGCCTGCTTCGTCCGGGCCCGCGCCGGAGGAAGAAGGAACGGGACGTGCATCGGCCGGCGACAGGGCGTTCATCCGGCTGCCGGCGCCGGCAATCGTCTGTTCCGTGCTCCGCGGCCGGCATGGCGAGGCGCTCGACTTCATTGTTGCCGCGGTCAATGACGCTTTCGCGGAGTTTTCCGGGCGTTCGTCCGCGGGCTGTCGCGGGCGCAGGCTTGTTGATGTGTTCGGAGACGAGTCGTGCCCGATGCTTGATGCCTGTGCGGCGAGCGCTTCGGGAGTGAAGACGGCGGAATTCCCCGTGCAGGTTTCCGGCAGAAGAATGCTGGTCGGCGTTTCCGGTTGTGCGGAGAACGAGCTGGTCCTGCTCTTCCGCGACGTCACGCATCAGGCCGAGACGCACGAGGCGCTGGAGTCGGACAACAGGCAGTTCCGTGATTTCATGGCGCGCGGCGATGTGATGGTGTGCAGGTGCGCGCCCGACGGGACGGTTACCTTTGCCAACGAAGCATACCGCAGGCTGTGCCACTCCGGAGACGGCTTGGCGCGCATGCCGTTCGGCCTGGACCACGTCCCGGATGAGGACAGGGCTGCCGCCAGGTCCGCGCACGAGTCCCTGTCGGCGGACAGTGAATACGGAACGTATTCCTGCCGGTTCCGGACCGGCGCCGGGGAGGAACGCTGGCTTGAATGGCGCGAGCAAGTTCTTCTCGATTCGCGAAGACTGATAGTCGGGTACCAGTTGGCCGGTTTCGACGTCACTGCCGGGAAAGAGAGGGCTGCGGCTGAGATCGCGGTGGCGCGCGCGGAATCCGACGGCCGTGCACAGGAGCCGGCGCAGCCGGTTGGGGGGTTCACAGGGACTCTCACGGTTTGCGGCGAATGCAAGCGAACGATGGATGGTGATGGGAACTGGCTGCCGTTCGACCGCTATATTGAGACGCATACCGACGCCAGGGTGGACATGTCCATCTGTCCCTATTGCCGGAAGCGCAGCTATCCCGCGCTCTATCAGCGCTGACGGCGTTTGCAGCCGCGGCGTTGAGCCCTCTTCCCGGCGGCCGCCAGGCACACGCTGCAGCGCGAATCGTCGCACCACTGGCACTCTATGCAATCGGGGCAGTCGTGCTTGTGCGGGCCGCGGGCGCAGGCCGGCACGAGTATCATGCCCGGAAGCGAGCCGGCCTTCTGGAACGCCATGCCGCGCGGCGACCGGCGGCGCGGTTTCATCGCAAGGCGCTTCCGGCTGACGCGGCCATTTCGGGGGCCGTGTCCGGCGGATTCCCGACAATGCCGCCCGCCCGCTGCTGTTGTATCACGCCGACTGAGGTCATCGTGCACCGTATGGCTCCGAGCGCGAGCGAGTAGTCGGTAACCAGCGGCACCATGCTCCATTCGGGGGTCTGCTCGGAAGCCCGGCATAGTTCCATGTTGCGAGTCTGGGCGGCGATGTCGCGGAACGAGGAAACCCACATCGTGAAACACTCGTCGCCGGGCTTCTCGTTCTTCTCGACCCTGCGGACCGAGACCCGGAGCGAGCCGGGGCGGGTGCCGGAAAGACGGACCGGCGCCTCCGCCGGCGAAGTCGTGACGACGAGCGGCTGGATCTTTCCGCTTATGTTGGCCGTAATTCTGTAGGGGGCGCGCGCGCCGATCACTTCGCGTTTGCCGTAGTAGATCTCGGACATCAGCTTCACCACGCTGGAGACCCCGCGCCCCTGTTCGGCGAACGTGGCCACCCCGTCCAGGTTGGTGATAACCGTGTTCGCGAGGTAGTCATCCCGCGTGTAGGAAAGGGACCCGGCCTCGAGATTGTAGAAGTCAAGGTAGTCGAGGTCTCTTGGCGGACGACATGGGACGGCGATGTGCTGTTCGGCCCTGCGCAAGTACCAGAGCGTGTCGAGATCGGGCATCGTCAGGACCGACAGCATGCGGTCACGGAGGAACACGCGTCCGTCCTTCGCGTCCGGCTTGTCGTGTCCGATCGAATGGAACCGGAACTCGGCCACCACGACATGGAGCCTGTTGGTGCCGGAGATGTCGGTCCAGTAGCCTTCGGTGGTCTCCACGCGCGCCTTCGCCATCCTGGCGAGCCGCAGGTTCAGGAGGCGGTAGGCAACGTCGTAGTTGATCGCGACCGTGGCCTGCGCGGGAACGAAACGGCGGCTTATCTCGGAGCGGACCCATTCCTCGCTCACCGGGTTGGCGTGCGTGCGCCGCGCGGTGAAGAACAGGGCGGCCACGGCGCATGTCGTCCCCAGGAATCTCGCTGTTCTGCGCATGGAGCCGCATACGGAACCCGAAACAGCGGTCAAAAGCAACACCCTTTTCCGGCGGGGGCGAGGGGCTTCTTGCCCGACGGCGCGCGGCGTGGCATTCTTGCCCGCGTTTCCCGCGGTGGTCTTTTCGTGAGGAGCCTGTCGAGAATGAAGATATACCTTTGCGGACCGATAATGGACGAGACGGCGGATGAGGCACGCAACTGGCGGAAGGCGGCGCATGAGCTGCTTGGCGGGCATTTTCAGTTGCTCGACCCGATGAGGCGCGACTTCAAGGACAGGGAAGTGGACAGCGCGAACGAGATCGTGGAGTTCGATCTCCAGGATGTCCGGGAGGCTGATCTCATCCTCGTCAACTACTGCAAGCCCTCGATCGGCACCGCGATGGAGGTGTTCTACGCCGCGCATGACCTGGGCAAGTTTGTGGTGGCCTTCTCGCCGTTCTCGTACAGCGACTGCAACCCGTGGATGGTGCGCTACTGCACAAAGATACTGCCGTCGCTGGAATCGGCCGCGTCCTACATCAAGCAGCACTTTGTTGCGCTCAACGCGGCGCGGGGGCGGTGACTGGAGCGGGTTTCGGCGCCAGCCCGATCCCGGCCTGGCCGATTACGCAGCGCTGTACCATGTCGTAGATCAGGAGGCGCGACACGCGCGGCGCGGGGTCGCGGACGGCCTGGCCGCTGATTTCAACGTAGAGATACCTGTTGTTCTGCGACTGACGTACCTCGGTCGGGTAGAAGTAGTCGGTGTAGGCGTACACAAGGTGCTCGTGCCTGTCCCCGGCGTGCAGGACACGAACCTTGGATCCGTTCGATTCGATCAGCGCGAAGCGGCTGTCCGGGGACATCACCCGCAACTGCCATTTCTTCATCAGCGTGTCGGTCCCGGCGCCGTCTAGGACGACTCCTTCCCCGATTGGGCCGGCCGAACGGTAAAGCGCCGCCGCGTCGCCCAGTATTTCGAGCGATGTGGTCGCGCAGCCGGCTGCCGCGAGGATGACGCACAGTGGAACAAGAACGGTCAGGGAAAGCTTCATGACGTCTTCTCCAGGTAGCGCTGGGCATCCAGCGCGGCCATGCAGCCGTGGCCCGCCGCCAGCACCGCCTGCTTGTAAACCGGGTCGCGCACGTCGCCGCAGGCGAAGACGCCGGGCGTGGACGTCGCCGTTCCGCCTGGGGCGGCCACGATGAACCCGTTCTCGTCCACTTCGACGAGGTCTCTGAACACTTCGGTTTTCGGGTCGTGGCCTATGGCCACGAAGATTCCATCGCACGGGAACCTGCGCGTCTCGCCCGTTTCGGCGTTCTTCAGCACCGCGCCCTCCACGAAGCGCGAGCCGTAGATCTCCTCGACCGTCCACGGAATCAGCCACTCGATCTTCGTGTTCGACCTGGCCCTGTTCACCTCCGCCGGGGTCGCGCGCAGGTAGTCGCGCCTGTGCACGATCGTCACGCGAGACGCGAACCGGGTCAGGAACACCGCATCTTCGACCGCCGTGTTGCCGCCGCCGACAACGATCACTTCCTTGTTCCTGTAGAACGCGCCGTCGCAGGTGGCGCAGCCGGAGACGCCCCGGCCGTAGAACTCTTTTTCGGTCGGGATCGTGAGCCTTCGGGCCTCGGCGCCTGTTGCGATGATCAGGGTTTTGGTCTCGATCACGGCATCGCCGGCGGTGAGCCGGAACCCGCCGGCCGTCTTTTCGACGGAGGTTATATCGCCCTGTGTGAAGCGCGCGCCGAACCGTTCGGCCTGCGCGCGGAACTTCTGCATCAGCTCGGCGCCGGTGATGGCTTCGACGAAACCGGGGTAGTTCTCCACGTCAACCGAGACGATCAACTGTCCGCCGGGGACGGATCCTTCCACGACAAGCGGCGAAAGGTCGGCCCGGGCGGCATAGATCGCGGCGGTGAGCCCGGCCGGCCCGGAGCCGGCGATGACTGTCTTTTCCATTCCCATCCTCCTTCAGCTCGGGTCAACCGGCTGCCTGGGAGTCGCACGGGGCTGCGCCCGGTTCCGGGAACAGCATTGCCTCTGCGAACTCCGTCTGGAACTGCGTATCGCGCGAAAGGTCCACGTGTGCGGAGGCGCGGGCAAGACCGAGCGCCCGCACCCGCTGGGCGCGGGAAAGGAGCACGAGCTTCGCGCCGAGCGAGGCCGCGTTGCCGATGAAGCGGATGCGGTGACACGGGACGGGCGGGAGCATACCGATTCGCTGGGCGTGGTTGCGGCGGATGAAGTTGCCGAACGCGCCGGCAAGCAGCACCGCGCCGAGGTCGCAGGGTGTGACGCCGGCCTGCTTCATCAGTATGCGCGCGCCGGCGCGGATCGCGCCGGAGGCAAGCTGCAGTTCGCGTATGTCGTGTTGCCACAGGCAGATAGCGTCCCCGGCGGCCGACGCTTTTGCCGGGACGAGCACGAAACGTGTCTCGTCGCCGTCGGTCACCAGGCGGCGGCGCACGGCGTCGGGGAGGTGCGGCGTTTCGTCGGCGCGGAGTATCCTGCCGGTGGGATCAAGTGCGCCAACGCGCAGCAGTTCGGCGGCGGTGTCTATCAGCGCCGTGCCGCAAAGCCCGCCGGGCTTGACGTTGCCGATGACGTTGAAGACCACATCGCCGTCTATCATCACCTTCTCAATGGCGCCGGCGGCGGCGCGCATGCCCTGCCTGATCCTCGCGCCCTCGAATGCCGGGCCGGCGGCGGTGGATGCGGCAAGGAACCTGCCCTGGTGGGCCAGCACGATCTCTCCGTTGGTCCCGATGTCGATGAAGAGGACGGGTTCATCGCAGCAGTCGAGCGCCGCTGCAAGCATGCCGGCCACGGTGTCGCCGCCCACGAATCCGCCGATCTGGGGGAAGATGAACGCGCGCGCGCCGGGATGGACCGAGATGCCGAGTTCCGACGCTGGGATCTCCTGGGGGGAAGTGAATGCCTGGACAAAGGGGACTTCGCCAAGCGGGGACGGGTCGCACCCGCAGAGTATCTGCTGCATCGTCGAGTTCCCCGCGACTGAGATCTCGAGGATATCCGACCGTCTTGAGCCGGCAGTGAGGATCATCTCGTC
>VGWI01000048.1 GCA_016873655.1 Lentisphaerota bacterium | reverse complement strand
GGGAAAACCGGAACACTTCCTTGAGGCCGTCGAGGCCGGGGCCGCCGTTCTCCTGGCGGCGTCGGTCTTCCACTTCAACACCATCGGCATCCGCGACCTGAAGCTGTTTCTCAGGGAGCACAACGTACCGGTCCGGCTCTCGTAGCGGGTTTCCCGCACGCCCTCGGGGAAGATGCTGGCTGCGTGTCCGCGACCGGTCACTGATGCAAACCATCTTCACAATCGGAACGCAAGGCCGACACGACGATGACTTCCTCGCGGTTCTGAAACAGCACGGAATCGACGCCGTGATCGACACGAGCGGCAGCTTAGATGATGAAATGCTCGCCGACATTTCAGCCGAACTCGCGAGCATGTCGCGACATTTCCAGGTCCGCGTCGTCGAGTGTGACGCCGTGGTGCGGCGCGTCTACGATTGCAGACCGATCACGGACGTGCAAGGGCGTGGCGGCACAGATCTTCGTCCGCCGTTTGAGAAGGATTTCCTCCGACGCGAGAGGTCCGACATCGTGGTATACTTCACGGACGGTTTGGGCCCGGCCCCGAGAAACCCGCCCGCGATCCCCGTGATCTGGTGCCTGACGCCCGGCGGCCAGAAACCTTCCCGGTGGGGGGGTGAGATCCGCATGGACGACACGATTAAGGACTGATTCGTACTAGAATCCGGTCCCCGGGGACCGGATTTTGGTACCTATCGGCCGCGTTTCGGCCGCTCCGACTGGTATCCAAGGCCGGAAAACGGCCAGTTTTCCGCAATTCGGCGCTCCAGACGCATGTGGTGCGCGATTGAACGCACAGCCGCCAGGAGTCGGGAGCCGGGGTAGCCTCTCCGGTCCGTCCTTGCGCGCGCACAGCCTGGCCCGTGGCGTATCCCAACCGGCTGCGCATTCTCTACATTCGACGCGCCGGTCCGGTGCGCACGGCAAACTCCCCGTCCTCGTCGAGATAGTGCAGGGCGTTTGTTACCCAGGTGTTGCCCATGCCAGCCTTAGAACAGCGCCCAGAACGGTTCCCGCAGAGCCCGGCGCAACGCGGGCAGCCAGGTCCGGCATGGCCGATAAGCCAGTAAACCCCTCGATCGCCGGACGGTCAAGCGCCTGATAGCCGGTCAAATGCGCCACATGGCGCATTTGAATCTGGTGCACGCACCGAATCCCCCTACGCTTCGCACCAGTGCGCCCATAGGAAAGGAGTCGCCATGCTTTCCACCACTGTCGATGCCATCCGGGCGATGCTCAAGGCGGACCCCACCGTTGCCGTGGACGAGCGGGTCTGGATCGTCGCCTGCATCCGGAACCACGGACGCCGGTGCCGGAACCAGCAAGCCGAGCCAGCGGAGAAGTGCGTGATCAGCACCAAGGAGGTCGCCCGACGCTTTAGCAAGTCAACCAGGTTCATTCAGCGTCTGGCGAACCAAGGCGTTCTTCACAGAGTCGTTCTCCCGAAGCACACGCGGGGGTGTGGATTCTTCTCAGTGGAGGTGGATCGTCTGCTGACGCCGCCAGAGGTTCCGGCCGATGTGCGGGCGTGAGTGGGCCGCTCTTGCTCAGCGTGCTTTCAGGGCGCTGTTGATGAAGCCGCGCCGCCCTCCTATACTCCGGGGCATGGACGCGACGACCCTGGCCACCTACGAGCGAGAGGCTTCACGGCTGACCGGCCGATATGAGACGGCGGACATGTCGGCGACGCATCGCCTCTTGCTGAAACATCTGCCTGCGGCTGCCTCCGTCCTCGAAATCGGCTCCGGGTCCGGACGCGACGCCGCCTTTCTGTTGCGCCAGGGGTTTGATGTGACAGCGACCGACGCGTCGCCAGCCATGGTCGCGGAGGCGAAGGCAAAGCACCCGGAACTGGACGACCGACTTCTTCTCACCGCCGTGCCGCTGGATCCGGATAGCCTGCTGCTCACCCGCAGGTTTTCGGCGGTGGTCGCCATTGCCGTCGTGATGCACCTTTCGGACGAGGCTCTGGGCACGACCGCAAGGCAGTTCCGCAGGCTGTTGACTCCCACTGGCTTGGTCTTCGTTTCTGCTTCAGTAGGCCGAGCAGGGATCGCAGGGCAGCGAGATAACACGGGCCGGCTCTTTATCGAGCGATCCCCTGACGAACTCACCGGCATTTTCGCGGAGGCCGGCTTCGAGCGTGTTGAACTCTACCAGAACAGCGACGCGTTCGACCGTGAGGTCGCGTGGTTTTCCCTCGTGTTTCGATCGTCGCCGGCAGGGGTGCAATGACGGACTGGCCCATACCCAGCGACGGAGATCAGGTCCGGTTCCTTAAGAACATCCAGCGGCTGCTCAACGAGGGCAGTTTCGTAGCGAGTTACAAGTTCGCGCTGCTGCACTCGCTCGCAGATCTGGCCGTCGAATTTGGGGACGACTCGGGGGCACCTCTGGACCTGACAATACGCCAGATCGCGGAACGGTTCATACGCCTCTACTGGCAGCAGGTTCGTCCTTTTCAGGTAGCCGGGAGCGACTCCGGCATCGTCTTGAAGCAGAATACCGGTAGACAGGCAGACGTGATCAACCGTATTGCCGCGGCCCGCGTTCGATCGGCCGGCTCGTTGTACCGGGGGCGGATGGACCGGCCAGCGTGGAAGGCACTTGTCTCAGACGTGGCGACGACGGTCCGCGTGATGCCCCTCTGGAAGCTGCAGACCGTCGGGTCTGAACGCCTGGACTTCCTCTATGACAACATTGAAACAGGGGCCAGCATCATGCTCAAGCCGGGTATGGCGTACTGCTTCCGGGCGTTCTATCCGGTGCTTTGTGGGCTGTTCCGGTCAAGCTGGATCGACTATCTCCGCCGGGCAAACGCTCGCGACCTGGGATACGCGAACGATCTTCAGGATTTTCTCTTCGGACATGAGCGCGCATCGCTTGACGTGTATGTGCCCATCCTCCGTGATGTCCAACGGGGCGAATGCTTCTACTGCCGCGGGCACCTGCGATCATCGGCCGACGTCGACCACTTCATTCCATGGTCGCGATGTCACAGCGATCTTGCCCACAACTTTGTTCTGGCGCACCGTGGATGTAACAGCGCCAAGTCCGATCATCTGGCCTTCGAGAAGCATCTGGAGGCATGGGCCGTGCGGAATGCCGATATGCGGGCCGAGCTGAACCAGCGGTTTGACGCAGCGGCCATTGTGTACGACCTCGATGTGTCCCGCAGGATCGCCAGTTGGGCGTATGCCTACGCGGAGCAGGCCAACAGCCAGGTGTGGATCAGGGACAGCGAGTTCAAGCGGCTGGACGGCAGTTGGCGTGCGATACTCGTGGCGTAGAGGACAGTGCGTGGCCTGGGCAACCGACGGGCTTCGGCACGCTGTGCACTTGCTTCACGACGGCCCAATCAGTCACCGTGCACGCTATCCGGAGCCCCCTACGCGGGGTGGCCTGCGGGCACTGCTGCTGGGTTGCTGACTGGGACCGCGGTGTACCTAACGCGCCGGTGGTATCCGGTCTTCGTCAGCACACTGGCTGCCAGCAGGAGCTTCAGCCGTTTGAACAAGGTGCTCTTCGGGAGTGCGATCCCGCGGCGGATGTCAGCGGGCATTGCCGGTCCGACGCGCTTCAGGTAGGCCACGATGCCGCGCGTGATCCAGTCACCCTCAGCCTCTTCGACCTTCGCCGCCACGGCTGCCTCGCCAGCCTTCTGAGCGGCGTTCTTCTCCGCCTCCAACATGCGCGTGACACCCTTCGACAGCAGTTCCCCGATCCGCCGCAGACGCTCCTCACGACTCAGGTGTTCATAGGGATTCACCGGTTACCTCCTTCGCATTCAGGCCCGCCGGTGGGCCCTTCGCAAGCGGATCCATCCGGTCCGCTTGCGCCGTCGCCCAGGCGATCCAGCGTCCCGCGGCCGTACCATCGCCCATGTCAACGCCGGCCGCTTTGAACGCGGCCACCCACGCGGACGCCCCCATCGTCGGGTCTGCTCCAAGAGTCACGTGGGGAGTCGCTCCACGCCCCTGCCGAAGACCAATTGTTGGCCCCGCCGGGGGCTGTGGGAATCGAGGCTAGTCATACAGGTGGGTCAGTTTTTGGGGCGCGCCCCCAAGCGCAAAAAGACGCACAGAAAAACGCACAAAGGCAAGAACGCACAAAGAGCTTGCCAATGAGGACTCAGACCAGTAGAAGCCACAACAGAGTCGGGTGTTTTCTTGCTCTGGACGCCGTGGCTGGCGAGCTGTAACGACATGAACAAGGCGTTACATTTCGTGCATTATGCGCTCTATCTCGACCTGATGCGACGAAGCAGCTTGGCACTAGTTCTAGCCTCCGCGGCAATAGCTGTTTCCGTGGCAGTTTGCGGCATTCTGTTCGCTGCAGCCAGCGCCTTCGAGGCGTATTGCGAGGACAGAATCGCGAGAAGTGGCGCGGTCAATTCCATGGAGGTCGCCGCGCGTCGCGACAAGGAACTTGGTACGCCTTGGGCCGCTCCGCCTATCGGAACGGACAACGCCCAGCAAGCTATCTCCAGACTTGTCGCCATTCTGAGGCGTGACCTTGGACCGGAAGCCGTCGTTTGTGCGGAACCGGCGTGGCTTTCGCCGGGGTGGGTGTACGTCTTCCTGGCTCATCCCGACAAAGGGGGTGTTGGCGTGGCGGTGGGCGTTGCCCTGACTTCTCCGACCGATCCGGAAGGAAGGAGGGTCGCCGACTCACGCCTTGCCGGCGGATGGGTGACTGATTCGAAACGCCCACAGATCGTTCTTCCAAGGAAGACGGCGAACCGCCTGTGGCAGGGCGTGCTGTTCGCAGGTGAACCATGTTGGCTGGGGATTACTGACGACTCGGTTTGCGCAGAAGCGCGCGTTGCTGGCATATTCGATAGTACAAAGGGAGACTACTGTTTTGCGACAGCGCCGATTGTCGAGGCAATTCAAGCGGCGCTGAGTGCATTGGACGAGGCCATAGACGACACACAAGCTGAGGGAGATGTCCACGCGCAGAGCGAGCCAAGAAAGGCTACACTGGTATCGAATGGTTCCCAGGAAGAACTTCCGGGCGTCTCAGGCGCGAGTCGCTTTGCGACGATCAGGTGCCAGATCTATTTCAGAGACAGAGGAACTGTGTTGAAGGCCCGAAGGCTTGCCGAAGATAGACTCAAGTTCTGGGTCAGAACGCCGTTTGACGACTTCGACAGCGAACTCCAGTTGCTCGCCGCTGCTCGAACGGCCGCATGGGCAGCGTTGTCCATCATGCTCGTGACGGTATTTGGAGCATTGCTTTGCACCTTTCTGTCATGGGTATCGCGGCGCAAGTACGAGATCGCGATACTGAAGGCCCAAGGCAGCGGGAACTGGTGGGTCGCCGGTGCGTATGTGGTGCAAAGCGCTTTCGTGGGCACGGGTGCAGGGCTGGCCGGGCTCTGGCTGGCTCGACTCCTGTGCCCGCGGCTGGCCGCGTGGATTGCCGCACACCTGGGCCAAGCTGTGCCGCTCAGTGTCTCCGTTCCGACAGCGGCCGCGGCGAGTCTGCTTGCCGCTTTCGTCGGGATGTGTGTTGTTGCCGCCCTGATTCCGGCACTGGCCATTGCGAGACAGGATCCCTGGGAGGTGCTTAGAAGATGAGGGAGGAATTCGTTTTTTCGGCAGGCAAGGCCGCGCGAAACGCTGGCCGGCTTCTGACTGTGAGCGGAGTGCATAGGAGGGGCCAACATGGAAAGTCCCGATGTCCACGGTCCTGAGGACTGGATATACAAACTGGACAATGTCAGCAAGGAGTTTTGGTCGGGAAAGCGACTGGTGGCCAAGGGGTGCGACCAGGTCTGCCTGAGGATTGTGCGGGGGGAGTTCCTGGCCGTCACCGGCGAATCCGGCTCCGGAAAGTCGACGCTGCTGAGTCTGTTGGGGTTCCTCGCGGCTCCGAGACCGTGCCCACAAGAAGGGCAGTTTCTCTTTAGGGTCAACGGCACGACGCACGATCTGCGTGCCGCGCTGGAAGAAGGGATCGGTTCAGCAAGGATGTCTCGGTGGCGCGCAGACCATGTTGGGTTTGTCTTCCAGAGCTATCACCTCATGAATCACCTTACGGCGCAAGCGAACGTGGAACTTGGCGCTCGGTTCGCTTCGCCAGATTCTCGTCGCGGGAATACGGCGGATGCCCTGCTCGCTATGCTCGGCATGGCCAACTTCGCGCGCAAGCGCACCAGGGATCTGTCTGGCGGTCAGAAGCAGAGGATATCTGTGGCGCGGGCGCTGTCCAAGCATCCTGCCATCATACTCGCCGACGAGCCGACGGGCAATCTCGACATCGCCAACAAGTGCCTGGTTCTCGCAAGCTTGCTCATTGCGAATGCCGTCTATGGTGCCACTGTTGTGCTCGTGACTCATGAAATTGAACACCCCGCACTGGTCGCCAGCAGGTCGATCCTCATGCGCGACGGTAGGATCGTCGATGACCGCCAAATCACACCGCATGTCACCGCCCAGGAGTCGATCGATATCCGCGTTCTGGCCGATCGTATCGCAAGAGAGGGTTATCCGGCCGTGTATGCCGAGCTGAAATTCGAGTGACCCGGATGCGCGCGAACGCGAACACCTCAGTGCTGCTTGGTGGAATGTGTCATGGGTACCGCCGGTGGATGACACTGTTCAATACCCTGTCCATCACGCTCAGCGTTGTTCTAGCGGTATCCGTGATGGCCGTATCCATGGGCATTCGAAGGTACGTTGATGAGATCGTGCGGAAGAAGGCCGCAGCAGGTGCTGTGAGAGTCAACCGGGCCGGCTGGCGACCTGTCGGATGGGAAGCAGGTTTCGAGGAAAACCTTCGGCTAGCCGACGAGCAACTCCGCAGGCGCTGCAGATCTGATGAGTACCTTGGCTACAACTTATGGTGGAGATCTGAGAGTCACTACTTGATGCTGGAGCATCCCCGGGAACGCCGGGGTCTGGGGACGTTTACCCGCCTTGGTAATACATTCGTGGGAGACCCGGAAGCAAAACGTGTCAGCGAGTATTGCCTTGCTGGATCCTGGATCTCGACGGACGATGCCGACGAGATCGTCCTGAGCAGTGAGACCGCAAGGAAGCTCAGCCGCTGGCTCCCGTCGTCCGATGCAGTCACGGATCTGGTGGGCCGCACAGTGTGGTTGGCGCTTCCCGAGGCCGCGCAGAGCCCCCCCGCTGCCAGCGCCCGGGTGAAAGTCGCTGGAGTGTTCGACTACTTGCGCGACGGTGCCTGCATGGCAGCTCCAGGTGTCATCCAGAAGATGCACGCCCGCGTTCTTGCGAATGCCAACGCGATGTGGGACGAGACATACAGCCGCCTGGGATACGTGGTCGCGGGATTTTCGAGCGGTTCCGAAACAAACATCTTCGCGCTTTTCAATGAGCTGTGTTCTCGCCCGGACAGCAGCTACCCGCTCCTGTGTTGGCGTGTGCGCGACTGCACTAGCGCGTGGTTTGCCGTCAAGGGAGTGTTGACCGGCTCAAAGGGCGAAGTGCTGTCGGAAGAGGCGCGAAGCCGTGTTAGAGGAACCGAAAAGGAACTTGCCGGCGCAGAGGTTCTGCTTGCTGAAGCCGAGTTGGCCCTTGAGAGAGCGGATGCTTCACAGGGAGCAGGTGTGGAGATGGAGCAATGGCTTCTGGCCTTTGAAGCAGACGCGGAGCAGGTCTTTCCAAAGACAATAACGGGGGACCGCAACGCGTCAGAGGCGACGCCATGTCTGGATGTTCGCGGCGTCTGCACCCCTTTGTGCGAGGACCGACAAGCGCAGCGCATGTCCCTGCGACGTCGGGTGTCCGGCGTTTGGGAAGCTAGATTTGGAATTGCCCGCAAAGGCGCGCGCAAGAAGCAGGTCTCCGGACAGGACGGAGGGCTTGCGCCCGGAACTCGCGAGGAGCGCGCCAGCGCTTCTGATGAGGAATGGGCGCAACTTCTGACGAACTTGCAGCGACAGGCCTCGCAATGCATCGATGCCATGCAGATCGATCTGAGCGCATCGTCTCTGACTTCCAGAGCTGCAGTCGACGGATTTGTCGCAGCCGTCAAGTCGAAGACGGAAATACACAAAGGCGTAGCCCAGCAGGAACATGAAGACGCCATGACGAGAAGAGACCAGGCCGCAGCTCGCGTCAGATCTCTCGCACGCAAGAAGAAGGAGATTGCGCGAGAAATCATTGCGGGGACTCAATGGGGCTTCCCCACTGGCGTGCTCTGTCGCGTTGACGTCCGCCTGAGCGGCGCGAACACCCTCTGCTCCTTTTCTGCGGAAGCCCGCAGGGACATCCCTGCCTCGGACGTCTCAAGCCTTGATGAGTTTAACCGCCTTTACCCGAAAGGATACGTGCTGTGCTCACCAAGAATCTGGGATGATCTCGGTTTCGATGCCGCTGCGCAGCGTCCCACGGATTCATGGCGCATCGACGCCATTTATGCCTACCTCTACTTCCGCGACTTGCCTTGTGCCGAGAAGGCCAGGGGGTACCTCGACGGCGTGGGATTTCAGACCCATATGCCCATTGACGACTTCAAGGGGATCTTGTCTTTGGTCCGTGTCGTCATATGGGGTGCTCAGGCTCTCTTCGCCACCATCATGTTTGCGGGGGCGCTCGGCATTGCGGTCACGCTCTATGCCGAAGCGGACGCTGAAGCCGCCGAAGTCGGGCTGCTGAAAGCGCTGGGGGCATCGAGTCGGCGTGTTGGCGGGCTCTTCCTTCTCAAGGGAACCGTAATCGGGGGTATCGGCGTTGTTGTTGGCGTACCGCTGGCGATGTTCGTGTCCAAGATCGTCGAGAGGACTGTGGCCGGTGCGGTTGTGGGCGTTGCCGGGATTGAGGATGTAGGGGGCATGTCCTTTGCCCCTGGCGCTACCGCTATACTGGCGATCTCGGCAGCGGTAGTTGCTTTATCCTCCGCGGCGGCCCTGTTCCCCGCCGTGCTGGCTGCACGGCGTGACCCGCAAGTGGCTTTGAGGGATGAGTAATGTCTTCGGCGGTTTGTTCGGAATGAGCGCCACACAAGGCAGCCCGCGGTGGGCCGGGAGATGCGCCATGCATCATGGGGCAATCGGGGTGGTTCTGCGTTCTTTGTCTGTGGCGACGCTCTGTGTCCTCTTGCCTCACCCCTGTCATGCGGCTTCGAGATCCGATGCGCTTTCGGAATCGGTTCGGTACAAGCGACTGAAGCCGGGGGCCAGGGTCGAACTGGGAACCCACGACTCCCGCAATAACTGGAGATCCGAGATGGATAAGTACGTCGGCGTCGCGACCGAAGTGACGGAAGGGGTAGGCGAGGACCCATGGGGCCACTACTGCGTACGGGTCAAGGCGGACGGAGGGCTCTTCAACTGGCGCGTTGCCAATCTCAGGGAGATCCTCGGTCGGTTTCTTACAGCCGAATTTCTTCCCGGAACCGAGATCGCCACATGCGTCGTTCCGATTCATTCCGAGATCCAGGTCTTCTCGGCCTCGGACTCGGCCTCTGACCTGCGTTGCGTCATTCCCGCCTACCGCCGCGTAGACGGCGACGGCCGAAGCTGGTGCATTCCGAGTTGTCTTTTCGTGCATGCGGCGCAGAGCGAGTTTCTGGAAGTGATGGAAAGCGATTTTCTTTCTAGTTCGACACTGGGGTGGGTGAGAAACGAAGATGTCTTGCGATGGGATACACGGGAAGGCTATACAATAGACAGGATGCGCATTGGGCGCGAGGCAACGCCCGTACTCGGATACGTGTCGCTTGATGCTGTGGGCGATCCTGCTGGAGTCTGCTTCAGGGAGGATCTGTCCGCGTCGAGAATCTGGGATCCCAATGTCAACGGCATGCCGGAAGGTCTGCTTCTCGAGAAGCACTTCGTCCGGGGAAACGTTGTCATCAAGTGCGCAATGCTGGAAAAGGATGGAAGCAGAAAAGTGGCGTTCATTCCATTCAACCCAAGAAGGCCGTCCCTTGTGCCATATGTCCTGCTCACCGACGTGAACCTCACCGAATTCCTGATGGCGATGAACATGCTAATATCGGCGTGCGAACGCAGGGACTTCAACGAGATTCGCGAGGCTCTGGCGGTGGGATGGGACGAGGAAGCGAGGTTGCTTGCGGGCGGTGCCACCGCCGGACAGGTTCAGTTTAGGCGTTTTGCCGACAAGGTGCCGCAGTTGTATCCCGCGCTGGCGCCCTTGATGGAACTGCCTCCAGGAGAAGCTGACAGGGGCACCTTTGAGACAATGAAGAAGAGGGCCGAACACTGCCTCGCCACAGCGGCTCGAACGCTTGCTGCGATGGCGGCAGGGAGACGCAACTGGGCTTGGCTTGAGGTCTCTGCACTCTATTGAACACGGTGGAGGAGGAACGCAGCATCAACGGAGGGAGGACGACAATGAGAAGACTGATCGTGTGCGGGTTCTGGGCGATGGTGCTGGGGATTGGCGGTATCGAAAGTCGCGGAGAACTGCGGGTTGCCCGAGACACCGCAATTCAGACAGAGGCGGGGGTTCTGAAGAAGGTGTGGGTTGTCAAGGATGGTGCCACGCTCTTCAGGGACCTTGGCAAGGCATCCATCTTGGGGACGTTGGACCAGAACGACAAGGCCTACCACTTCGGTGAGGTTGGTGACGGTCTGATCGCCGTGGGGGACCACCCTAAGCGCGACGAGTGCAGCAGTTTCTTCGGCTTCATCGATGCCCGTGATGTCATAGTGTGGGACACGGATCAAGCACTTCGCTTTGTGGGCGATTCGCCTGAGATTGAGGTTCCGGTCTATGCCGACGGCGAGTTGAAGACAAAGGTGGCCGACGTCGGCGTGCGGCCAACTTCGGATCCAACAGTGTTGCCCTTCCCGATATTCGAGCGCACTGCCGACGGACGTGCGTTCAAGATTGCGTTCGTGAGCAGCGCCGCAGCGGGGTCCGACCTGAGTGAAGTCGCGAAGCAAACCCTGGCTGCTTCCATCACGCCGAAGACGGTTGAGGGATTCTCTCATCTGGATGTCGCCTTTGTGATGGACGTAACTGGGAGCATGGCAGACGAACTGGATGCGGCCAAGAACCACGTCTGGCGCCTCATTGATGAATTCTCGAAGCACAAGGTGGAAATTCTCGGACGAACCGAGCCGCTTTCGCTGCGTTTCGCCTTCGTCGGATACCGGGACAAGGAGGAGGACGGCGACAACTGGATCACGGCCATCCCGTTCAGCCACAGGGGAATGGAGGAGGAGTTCAGGACGCGGCTGAACAGCATAGAAGCCGGCGGAGGAGGGGACAACCCGGAAAGCGTGTACTCGGCGATCCAAGAGGCCTTGGCGCTCGATTGGGAACGCGCCTACGCAAAAACCATCATACTCATTGGGGACGCCCCTCCCAAGGATCAGCATCTGCAGGATGCCGTGCTGAACGCCTGCAAGGAGCGGTTCATCAGGATCCACGGTATCGTTGTGGGCGGACACCCTGAAACTCAGAAGGCGTTTGGGGGGCTTTCCGTTGCGACGCAGGGGAGATGCCAACTCATAGCTGACGTTGAGGACTCTGAGACTGTTCAGACGATCGTTGAGTATCTCCGCCAAGGGAAGGAGCAAAGCGACGCAGAGGATGAAGCTCTCGTGGAAATAGCCAAGTCTCGAGCCTCTGGCCGTCTGTTGGGGGCCGCCCTGTCCAGGAAGATGCAGGAGTTCATCTACCGTGGGGTCTATCGCGACGGCGCGGACAATCCCCTTCCTCCCTCCGTGTTCGTGTCCAGCAGGCCGGATCCGAACCGGCAGGTGTGTCTCTACAAATCGAAAGCAAGACTCCATGACATGCTCGCGGAAATGCAAGGCGGTTTCGTGGGGATGATCGAAGGAGCAACCCCCGAGCTGCTCCTTGCCTTGCAGGGGGGAGCCATTGAAGTGCTGGCGGAACTCGACACGAAGACCCTGGCATCCGTTGTTGATTTCGATCCGGCCACCGCACCGCCGCAGCTGAAGAAGATGCTGGAAGACATGCCGCGGCTGCCCGAAATCGTCGAGGAGTTGATGCGCAAGGGAGCCCTTGCCGACTGGTACGAAATGACGAAGGCCATAGTTGAACTTCAAAGATTTGTCGCCAATCCCGAGAACTTCTACGAGGGCTATGCGTGGGTTCCACTGGACATCATGCGCGGCACCGGCGCGAAGTAGCAGGCGTTTCATTGACAACCCACATAATAGGGGCGCTCGCCTCCGTTGCGGTATTGGCATCAGTTTCAGCCGCACGTGAGGTTGTGCTGGTGATCGGCATCGGTAGGGTGGCGGCATTTGGCGCAGCGCCTTGCCCAGATGCGACCTTTGCGGCGGAAAGAGCCTTTCGCAGCATCGTCACCTCCGCCTCGGAGAACCTCTACGCGACAACATACGAAGGGGCGCTTGCCTCCCCGATGTCGGACTGTGAGATACTCATGACCGACCGATCCACAGACAACAAGGCCGTGCCGCTGTCGAGTGATGTCCTGTCAACAATCGCCGCCATGAGCGATCCGGTTCGGGCGAGGTCCGACAGCCTTCTCGTATTGCTGTTCGGAATGGGCTTGGCCGGAGCGGACGGGGCTTGGATCCTTGGACGTGACGGGGTGCTGATCCAGACCAGCGCAGTCACGGAACGCCTGAATGTTCTGGACGATGGTAGAAACTACAGGGCTGTTGTCGCAAGAGTGCATAAGAATCCGGATTCCGAACCTGCCATATGGTTTTGGGGGTCAAGCAAGGCGTGGAAGATGCTGGCTGCATGGTTCGAATCCGCCGCCGAAACACGTCTGGCGGACGGCATTGTGGCGGCTCCTCGAGCAGCAGTTATCCGCTACTTCGCATCCGAAACGGGTGCATGCAGCCCCGCGCGTTACCGCCGCTGTGCCTCCACGTTCTCCGGATGGGTGGATCCCGATGCGCGCGGATTCGGGCAAGTGCGCGTCGAGCAGCTTTTTGTGAGTGCCGAACAGCGACTTGCGATAACGCTACGCACGGAGAAGACGCCGAGATACGTGATAAAGAGGAAGCTCGTTCCGGGACCTTTCTTCAGTGTCGTGGAACAGGAGGAAAAGAGCGTGGAAGGATACGACTTGGCTCTGGACGCAAAGCATCTGAGCACCGAACTCCAACGCCAGTGGGTATCGATGTCCGCCGCAGAGACAATAGTGGAGTGCGTGAGGAACAACCTCGCCAAGGATCTGAGACGCGAGCGGCTTGTCCATGACGCAACTGAATATTACCTCTCACTGGATGGTTCGAAGGGAAGCCTCGTTGTGGAGTATTCCGACTGAGGATTCATGTGTGCCAAGAAGCGGATGGGGTGAGACCTATTTACGGCCCACGACAGCCGCCGATTCGATGGTTCTCCGGAGACAAGGCTCGGCGGTGTCTTTGTCTGGCCAGCGTTCCGTCTGCAGGTGTGGCAGATGAGGATCTCACAATGACACACCCTCCTCGGAAACATGTCAGGGAGTTCGTTCTTCGTATTGCGGCTTCTCTTCTCGTCCTGGTGCCGTTGCTTGGGGAGGCACCTGCGATCGCAGCTGAAGACGCGACTGTTGATCCTGGCAAGGCCGGGTTCAGAATGAACTGGTCGGTGGGAAGCGGATACTCGGGCGTCGTTGTCGGAGGCGACTATATCGGTACGCCAACGGATTTCCTCGTGGGTGGATCTGTTGGACGAGGGAGGTTTGCCGTCGGTGGGCTTTTCTCGTTCTTTGCGCCTCTTGACGCCCTCTGGGGCAGTGAGACTTCGGTGCATGACCTTCAGGTGGGGGCTGCCTACGCACCCTCCCGCTACCACCTGGGTCTCGGTTGGCGTGGCGCAGGCATCCGCTGGCGCGAGAAGGGCAACGAGGCGGCACCAGAGACCGACAAGGAGTATAGCTACTCGGGCCCAGAGCTGGTTTTCGGCCTTGCAGAGACTCTCGCATCGACCGAGAAAGGGAACGACGTAGGCGCGGTACGCCTGAATCTGAGCGTGGCCCTCCGGATAATGCCCTATGTGCTCTACGAAGTGGCCGACCATCAGGGGCCCAAGCCGCTCGCCAACAACCTCTCCGGCCGCACATCGGCATTTTCCGCGGAGGCTCTGTTCAGTCTCGACCTCTCCCAACTAGGAGTGCCAAGGACCGGCAGCACTCCGCTGTTTGCGGGCGTGGGGACTCGGCTGATGTCCGTGACAGGCGACGGTGGTTTGCCCCCCACGTTTATGGGCGCCCTGTTCCTTCAGGTAGGATTCGCGAAGACAGCGGGTGATGATCTATAGCGCGTTACCGCGAGGCGCAGGAAGTTGCGTGGCGCTGTGAACATGCTCAAGCCAAAGGCGGGCCACTTGCTATCGAGAGCGGAGGGGTGGCTCTGCGGCATCTGTCTATCCGCCCAAGTTGCCTGGGTGACTGGCTGCTGCACGTTTTCTCCCGTCGGCAAGCCAGGGTTCGCGCCGGCTCGGCACCCCTCGAGATCCGAGGACGGCCGCGTCTTTCTTTCTCTGCGCGTGCTGCAGCAACGAGCCCGCGAGAACCCCCGTGAGGGCCTTGTCAGGACAATGGGCGGCATTGGCTGGCTGGAGGGTTATGTGTTGGATCGCGACCTCAAAGACATCGTTCTGGTCGGACGCGCTTCAGATGGCTGGCCGTCGCTGCGACTCGACGACCTCGCCGTAAACCTCAGGAATGCCGTCGAAGGAGGCATTTATCCGCTGTGCTCTCTGGATCCAAAGCCGGAGAACATTGCGCGCTTGCGCCGCCTGTTCTCCATCTCGAAGGAACTCCGAGACGCCGAGAGCCTTCGTCGATACTTGCGCGATGCGGAGCGTGCTGTCGGACCACAACTGGTGGTGGTTGACGGTGTTCCGCAGAATTCCCGGCATGCCAGCATCATGATCGCGGCGGACTACCACATGAAGAAGCTCTCTCAGGGTTCCGCTCAGGTGGACGGTGTAGCCTCATGCCTTGATCTGAGAGCGCGACAAGTCCGCCGAATCATGAATCTCGACAGGAAGCCGCCCCCCCTAGAAAACACTTCTTCCAGATTCTGGTTTCATGTTCGTAAGGGAGATCCGAGTTTCTTCGAGGCCAGGGAGGGTGTCTTCATCGATCGGTGCGATGTCGTCGTATCCGCCAGACGACAGGAGGTAAGTCTCGACGGCAAGCTGACTGATACGGATTCCGGCGACCCGCTGGCCGAGGACTTCGCCAACCGGCTTAGCATGTGGTTTGAATACGCAGCCACGCGGGTGCCGGAGTATGCGGAACTTGAGAACCTGTTCCGCCTCGTGGCGCTGGTCCGGGCCATGCACTTCCGGCGCGCCGCGATCGAAGTGAGCCTCGATCTCGACTACCTTCTGAGGGACTACGTCTTCCAGGACGAACAAGACACGCCGGCTTCTCTTCCGGGCTTGGCAAACAGCAAGCAGTTCGTTGTCTCTGTCAGCTCCGAGCAGAAATGCGCATTCGTGTACACAGTGTGCGGAGGAGTCAGCATGGATGTTCCCATCCGGCCGCAGCAGTTTCGTCGTCTGGAGACAATACCGGGACCGTTTCAAGCGGGGGCGGCACCGCCGGACGCAAGGCATCCGAACAGTTCCAAGCAGGTGCAAGCAACCTATCGAGCTGCGACTGCTCTCAGGCCGAGCGCCCAGACACTATGCTGGAGGGTGGGCGAGTAGTGGCTCGGCCCCCGCGTTGGCACCAAGCTACTGTTCGGGCCAAGTCAGGGCGTTTGGTGAAGGACGCGTCTCAGTGGCCTTCTTGTGGGCCTTGTTGACTTTGCCCGCAGAGTCTCTCCTATAGGCGGTCGCGTCCACGTCCATATGCATGGATACGCCTTTGAGTTCCATGGGCGGCGGAGGAAGGTCGAAGCCGCTGAAGCGCAGAACCTTCACTGGATCGACGCGCGCGCCTGGCGGAGCCAGGACCACTGACTTGGCAGAGAGAGCGAAGCCGCCGGTAGTCTCGGAGCGTCCTGCCCAGCGGATTCTCGTCGCCACACCAGAGTCCCATCCATCCCCCAGATCACCCGTGTTGGGCATTCTCCAACCTACCAGATCCGGATACCATACCAAGGCGCGTTCGCTCGGCCTTGACGCAAGCACAAGCTTGTGCAGTTCCGAATACTTGCCATCGTTGAGCCACGCGATCTCCGTTCGCAACTCAATCCCACCGGCAATCCGGACGAGCTGCGGACGCCCGTCGTTTCGTGTGACTTCCCCGTAGAGCTCCTCAAGCCTGTACGTAGGTTCGGTCTTGACGTATGCCTCCCGATAGTCGCGCAGGAGGTAGCCAAGGTACGGTTGTGCTTCCAGCTTAGTGACGGCCTCCGCGATTGCCACGAGGTCATAAAACTGCTTCAGGCGGCGCAGCACCGGATAGGCGGCGGCTGCCCGGTCGTAGTGTGCTGCCCATGCTTGGGCAAACCTATCCCTTGCCGTATGACTGCCTGCGGTTCGCCCACCCAAATCCTCGGCTTCCACCTTTATGCCAAGTTCCCGGATACAGAACACTTCCGGATCGGCACAGGCGGCAGTGTAGTTCGTCGCAAAGAACCAGAACCGATCGTGATAGACCTCCTCGGTCTCCACTGCGGCGCTTTCGTACTTCTCCGAAGTCACCGCGCCACGTTCGGCATCCAGCCAGCGGATGTCCCGCACCCTCGCCCCAGATCGTCGGACCGCCTCGCGGATGTCGTCTTCCAGCAGCACGTTGTAGGTCGGAATCGCCCGTATCGCCTCGGCGAGGTGGAGGCTGTACTTCTTTAGCAGAATATCCGCATCAAGGAAATCCCTGCCGAACGAGGTGTTCTCAAGCGGCCCACTGAATCGAACCCGCTGAAGCCCGGTCTTCTCCGTATCCACAACCGGATCGATACTGACAAGCGGGAACACGTTGAAGACGAGCCTCGAGCGAAGCGCCACTACGAGATCGTCAAGTCGGGCAGTAGGCAAGTCCGGCGCTGCAAGGCCTACCAGGATCACGTCCTTGCCCTTTGCGTGATAGACCATCCCGGCGAATCGCGTGATTCCGCCGACCGACGCGAGCGCCTTGCTTGTCTCCCCCGCCTCTGCTCGCGCTGATGCTTCGCGCAGTGAGTAGGCGATGAACTGCGGCGTGACGGCAGCCCCGGAAGTCAGCGCGACCGTAGTCACTGCCAGGAGCGCAAAGGTGAACCTGCGGGGCGTGGGCACGTCAGTTACTCCGAGTTGAGCGGCACTTGCTCCTCGTCCAGTGGGAGTTCTTGGTCGGGGAACAAGCCAAAGCGCGTATTGCGCACGGCCCATGTTCCGGGGCACGTGATTTGGAGCCCATCAGTACTGATACCTCCAACTCCTCTTTCTGCCAAAATCGTCCGTATGTCTGCCATAGGCGCGAGGTCTAGTTCCCTCTCCATCAAGATACCCGCTCGCGTGTCAGCATAGTCGACTCTGGTTTCCATTCCAGGCTTCACATAGACCAGTCCCTTCGCTGCCCCGATCTCAAGATCGAGTCGTGTTGATGGGTCGCCCCCCTTGCTCCATAGGCTAACACCCCTAAAGAAATCCGTTCGTGCAAAGTCTGCATATTCACTACGCAACTCGGCCACGGACTTCCCTCTCATTGCGTCGAGTCTTTCTGTTCGAGACATCCCGCTATACAGCTCGCGAGTCGTCCTGACGCTCATTCCTGCGCTTTCGCTGCCGCCTTCTGTGTCGTGCATGGCGGCATCAATAAGCGATTGTACGCCATGCAAGGTCTGTCGCATCGCGCTTTGAAGACAAGGCATATTTGTGACAGACAGGAAGTCGGTGGCAGATGCAACTATGTTGCTCGGATCGGTGCTCTGAGCCAATCTCGCGCAGCCTCTGCCAAGTCGTGCGAGAGCGAAGCTTGCCGACTTGGTTAGGCCCTCCTCGTATGTTTCCAGTGCCCCAGTTGCCTTCTTCATCAGATAGAGCGTGCCAAGGCTCGCGTGAGCATCTGCTAATTCGGTGCTGCTTTCCGTTGCCTGTTTCAGGTCGCTCAGCGCGTCGTCCGGTTTCCCTGTCAACGCGTGGACCGTACCGCGTGCGTTGAGCGCGAGAGCGAAGTCCTTGTCGAGCGCCAAGGCTGAATCGTATCGCTTGATCGCCGCTTCCCAGTCGCCGGTTCGCGCAACCCCGTCGGCTTCGAGGTAGACGGCGACCAGGTTCTCGGGGTGCTGCTTGGCAAACGCCTTCGTCCATGATCTCCACCAGCCGGCCGCACCGGGGGTCTCGGCAACTGACATGAATGCCTCAACGGATTCGTCATTGCGGTTCAGTGCCAGACACGCGTGACCCTTCAGGCACATATAGACCGGCGTTTTGGCCTTCTGGGGGTCCGCCGAACACAACTCCACCACGCGTTGCCAATCCTGTTCAATGACCGCTTCCTCAAGGCCCTTTTCAGCTCTTTCGGTTGCTTTGGGAGTGTGCGCACACCCGCCGAGCAGCACCGAGGCAAGCAGACACACACACAGACTGTCCAAAGCCCGCATACGCATGCCACACCTCCCAATCCAATCACTGACTGTTCCGTTTCGCCACTCGGTGTGTGAACTCTCCTACATTACGGTGCCCATGTCAATCTGATCCTGGTCGTCTGATTCTGGTCGTCTGGTCAGAGATCTGGAACTGGTGGGAGAGTTCTGGGGCATGGGCGAGGTGCGTTGGAGTGATGCGATGTTGTCTCGCCTCCCCTTCTGATCCGAGAAGGACGTCTCCGAGTCTTCTGCTCGGTGGTGCCTTGGTCGTCCATATCTCGCTCTCAGCGTGCAAGAGTGTGTCCCTAACCTTCTGGATACTCTTCAGAAGAGACAGCAGCAGGACTCTCTTTGGCGCCAGCATACGACGAGCCCCGCGAACGGCCCGTGGACGACACTTTTGGGAAGTTCCCCCTTGCCCTCAATGAACTCGCTCCTGTAGCCCACGCAGAAGTAGAGCCCCTCCGCGACAGGCAGGGCTGCGGACATCTCACCGGTGTAGCCACGCGTGCGGCCCGAAGTATCCGCGTTGCCCGTCCTCCACTCATAACTAAACGTATTGTAGCCGAGCGAAGCCTGGACCGTCAGAGGCAATGTTTCTAGACTCCGGCAATAGAGCAGCAAATACTCCCCTCCCAGAAAGTACGCGTTCACAGGCCTGTACGGGTCGGGCACCGGGGCGAAGTTGTGGCTGATGGACTGTACTGCAATACCAAGGTGCAGCCCCGTCAGGAGTTCAGCCAACAAACCCAAGCTGACTGACGCAGCAAGCTGAAGGTGGGTAAGCCCATTCCTGCCGTATTCAGCGCTTTCCCATCCGCTGCCCCACCCTAACATTGCGGAACACGCCCAATGCTCTTGCCCATTGCTGTAGCCCACCTGATATATAGCCGGCATAGCACCGCCTGTGTACCTGTTGCCGGGCTCTCTGAACGCATACCACCCACGCGCCTGAAACCCCCGTCGCCAATCCTCATGCTCGCCGGCGTGCAGGCAGTGCGAGATAGACACGCAGAGCACGGCGGCGGCCGTCATGCCCCGTGCTCCCGCCAGCAACATAGGCCGTTTGTGGCCTGTCTCACGGGCTCCAGCCAGGCATGCGCCGGCGCATTTCCTAACACGCCGAGTACGACCTTTGGTGAATCCCTTCATGTAATCCTTTCGGCCAATAATTCTATCTGACAATAGGACCATTCGTGGCTCGCCCGTCCCCGGCGGCCCGCCGTAGTCGGCATGGCACCCACCCTGTGGCGGGGATTGTGACCCTCCGGCCTACTTCGGGTCAAGTACGCTTCGGCGCCTTGCGCAGCGCCGTTTGCGGCGCGCCACGTTGGTGTCGGAGCAGACGGGACGATGGACCGCTCCACGCTCTCTACTGCTCCGATCCCCGTGTGGGCACCGCCACAATCGCTCTCCTGGAGCATCTGCGCCGGGACACGCACAATCCCGCCGACGCCAAGAACCTCCTCCGACTCATCAAGCGCTTGCGGAAGACCGGCCATGACTTGAAGGAAACCCTCTGCCAAGCCCCCGTGGCAGCGTTCACGGAAAACGGTCGCCGATTGGCCGGTAAATGCTCCGAGGAGACAGTGGGGCGCGTCTCTTCAGGCCCGAGGAGGTCTACTTCCTCTCCGCCTTGATACGATAGAATCGTGTTTCGTTCGTCGCTTCGGCGTCTATCACGTAGTTGGTGAGAAGCGTGGGCGGGAGATTGGTCAAGAAGGCGGTCCAGGTCTCAGATGTCTGTGACAGGTCCGAACGCCGTTCCGCATATTGCGTAGCCTGTACGCCTCCCCTCCACTCGATCCTGACGCCACCAGATTCCGGTTGGATGGCGATGACCGAAAGCACCGAATCCGGGTTGGTGGGATTCGTGTCCGCGAGATACTCCGCCAAGTTGTGCAGGCCGTCGCTGTCGCCATGCTGCCCCGCATCGGCGGTGTTGGTGGGGTTCAAGCCGAAAGCTCTTTCCCAGTCGTCAGGCATTCCGTCCGCATCCCTGTCACAGGAGTGTAGCAACGTGTCGCCTGCCGTTACGCGGATGATTTCGCTCGGCCCTTGCAGGTATTTCGCACTTCCTGCTATCTGGTATGTGCGCTCGAAGGCGTTTGTGGGCAGGGTCACGTAGACAAGGGTTCCGGTCTCGACCGGGGGACTGATCCCGAACACCCATTTGTTGGTCGTGCCGGTCTTGGTAGGCATGAACGGCGAGGATTTCCATGTCGCCTGGGTGATGGCCCAGCCCGACGGCAAGACCTCCTCCAGAATGTATGCACTCGGGGCCGGGGCTGAGATCGCGATGGATACACGGGTTGTGTAGGCACTTGCGGATGAGACACAGCCCGTCGGCAATGTGCGGGTCGGAAACACATCGCCGGCGAAACCCGCGCCAACCGCCGTTGCCAAGGTCGCACACGCGACCACCAGGATCCGGGACAGGCGACCTGGCCCATATCTGCGGAAGTACAGAAGCGAGGGCTCAGCGTAATCGTGGCCAAGGATCAGTGGCAGGATAAGTCGGTTCGCCATGCCTCACCTTGGCACTGTGCTGAATGAAAGAGACCGTCCATCTGATGGCCGCCGATAGGTGTACCATGACTGCGCGAGCGTCCAATCTTCGGTTGCCGAATTCTCCGAATCCGGGGCGGCCGTGTAGGTCAACGTTCCGTCTTGAACCTGCCCCGGCATAAGCAGCCACTTGGCAACCCGCGTCCGACTGTCCACGGTTGTGAACGCGGGCTG